>CAUJKA010000424.1 GCA_963204965.1 Planctomycetota bacterium
AGGCACGCATGACAACGATACGATCATGGGTTGGTACCTTGCTCGACAAAAGGCCAAGGCTAAGACCGAAAATCGTGATATCCTCGACCGCTTCCTCAGCGCGGACACGGAAGAGAACTTGGTTCAATGGCAATTGATCAACATGGTCTTCAGTTCAGCTAGCCACACGGCCATTGTTCCACTGCAAGATGCCCTTGGCTTAGGCAATGAAGCTCGTATGAACATGCCAGGTCTAGCGATCGGCAATTGGGGCTGGCGCGTTCTTCCCGATCAAATGACGGAATCCATCGCTGCCCATCTTCGAATCATCACCGAGCATTCTGGACGCTTGCAGCTAGCTGCGTACTAGTCCACTGCGTTGCCCAGTGTGCTGCGACGCTCCGCCGTCGCATTCTCGCATTGATGATTTCTCGCAAGAGAAATCATGAATGCCGGTAAGAACGACGACGGAGCGTCTTGGCACACTAGAGTTCGAAGGGCTTGTCGGCTTGCTGATACAAAGGCGAGTAGCGATAGTAGACTTCCAGCGTCATTGCTGCCATAGCTGTGGTATAAAGCCGGCCACCTTCTTTGCCGAATGAATTCTCAAAGTACCAACTCCCGGCCTCATGTCCTTCGGTAGCTTGAGTACGAACTAAGTAGTCGCGACAGCGTGGATTCCAGTTCTCCCAAAAGCTGCCGCCAGCGTGAAACAGAGTCAACGTGGCATAGTAACGGAAGTAGATGTCCAGTCCGTAGTCGTCGTGCTGGCTGATCTGCTTCATAGCCTCGATGATCGAAGGGTCGGTCCAGTTGTCGCCGAGGAACATTCGCATCAGAACACCGATTGCCGTGCAGGTAATCGACTTCTCAGCAGGCTGACGATAGAAGTAGTTCACGCCATCCTTACCTAATTGCGAACCGAGAAAATTCTTAGCTCGCAGAACGGTGGAAGGCTGAACATCTAAGCCCGCCGCAGAAGCACTCTTGAGGGCCATCATTTGCCAACCCGAGATCGTCAAATCGCCAGGTTGCTTCGGTAGGTATCCCCAGCCCCCTTGGTAACTCTGCGAACTGGCAATGAAATTCACTGCTTCCTGACAAACGCGTTTCAAATCAGGATCTTGCGTTAGTTGATAAGCTTCACACAGAGCGAATGTTGCGATGCCATGGTTGTACATGCCGCGCTCGGACTGTGCAAGAAAGCTCGACCCCTGAGGCGTCTCTTCGACGACTTGGCGCAAATAGTACAAGCCTCTAGTAACGTTCTGCTGGTACTTGCCTTCGCGATGCGTGTAGCCTGCACCTAAGAATGCTAACAGTGAAAGCCCCGTTGCCGCTGGATCAAATCGGTCCTTGCATCCTGGATTGCGACACTGGCCTTTGCACTCGCCCTTGTCGTGAACCAACGACCAAGCACCGCCTGGCGTTTGATGATTGGCCAACCACTGGAGTGCAGCTTCAACAGCTTGCTCGCTGGCCAACGTGCCGCCGCGTTGCAAAGCGACTTGTCGACGACTTTCCGATTTTCGTCCCTCAACACCAGTGCTCGAGAAGCTGGCTTGAAGGTTCTTTTGATTCAACGATTGCATGCGACTTTGGATCGCATCGCTGGAGGTTGGTTGAAAATCTGACTTCTCAACGGTCAACAACTGAACCACTTCGCTTGCGTTAACCTGTGTGGATGCTGATTGGCTGGCGAGTGTTTCTTGTTGCGGAATCTCTTGCGGCGGCGCGGGATCGACATCGCCAGCCAGTTGCACTTCAACCTTACTAAGCTCGGTTTTCGAGTCGTCGCCCGACAATTGAATGATCGTCATCGGTTCGTTGGTGAAGCCGAAGTGATTTGAGTAGTGCACGAGCGCCAATACGAGCAATGCGGTGAGGTGCACGACAAGACTGACAAGACCAGCAACCACGCGACGATTTTCTAGCTGTCGAAAGATCGATGCAAGCCAGCGGGGTTTGGTTGAGTTGTCAGTTGTGGAGTGCGCCGAGTGTTCCACGGCGTTTATCGAAGCCTCGTCAGCACCGTTAGGAGTTGTGCCCTCGGAGCCTTCGGGATTATCGGACGGATTAGTTCCTGTCGCGTCTTTTGTGCCGGTAATGGCAACGGGGCTACGATCGCTACAACCCAACGTCTGATTTTGTTGCGTGGGAAGTGGCGGTGCGACTAGTTCGGTACTGTTGGATTCCGATCGCATTTGCCGATGCCAGATAATCGTCACGATTGATACATCCCGTCGAATGGAAGCGGACGGGACGTACCTTAATAGACTATCTTAGCTCGCAGTAGCGTGAGATTCTCCACAAAGCGGAGAACTTATTGGCTTGCGAGTTGTGGTTCGGCGGAATCGGGTTGAGGATTGGCAAGCTTAGCGGCCATAACCGTCGGTACATCACTGTTTGTCGCGGAATCAGCGGGCTTGGCTGAATAAACATGCGAAGTCGTCGAATTAGCGGCACCGTCTGGCTTAACTCGGAACATCAAAACGTAGATCGCCGGCAAGTTGATCAAGGTGAGGAATGTTGCAATCGACAGACCACCCATGATGGCCACCGCCATCGGTCCCCAGAAAATGCTTCTCGTCAAAGGAAACATCGCCAGAATCGCTGTCGCCGCAGTCAGAATCACAGGACGAGCACGCCGAACTGAAGATTCGATCACAGCCTCCCATTCGCTCAACCCATGTTCGACATCCTGCGAAATCTGATCCACCAGAATCACCGAATTGCGCATGTCCATTCCCGCTAGTGCGATTACGCCCAACATCGATACGAAGCCGAACGGCGCATCGAAAAGATGCAACGCGGCCACTGCACCGATCAGACCCAAGGGCGATATGCCGAAGATCAAAGCCATCTTCTTGAATGAGTGAACTTGTGACATCAACAAGACCAGCATGACCAACACCATCACCGGAAACACTTTGAAGAGTGCTACGTTAGCCTTGGCACTCTCTTCAATCGCACCGGCCATCTCCACGCGATAACCCGCAGGCAGGCTGTCATAAACGGGCTTCAGTTGCTTGTTGATTCGTAGGCTGACATCGGGAGCTTGATTGCCCGCGGCAATATCACATCGAACATTCAACATCCGCTCTTGATTGCGTCGCCATATGATCGGCTCCTCCGACCCCGTCTTTAGTCGTCCTACTTGACTCAGCGGAACAGGTTTTCCGGTTTGAGTAAAGAGCGTGAGATCCATCATGTTGTCAAGCTGCAAACGTTCTTCGGGAATCGCACGTGCGACCACTGGAACAGTTTCGGTGCCATCGCGAAACTCGGTGAGTGTCGTTCCGGAGAGCATGGTTTGCAGCGACGACTCGACCTCTTGCGGCGATAGGCCAAGTAACCGAATGCGATCTTGGTCCAACTCAATCTCCAGCGACTTGGATTTCTCTTCCCATTCCAAGTTTACATCGACTGCAGCCTTGTCTTGGCGCATGATCGATCGAATCTCATAACCAATCTTGCGGACTTCTGTCGGGTCTGGACCGATGATGCGAAATTGAACAGGGTAGGGGACTGGGGGGCCGAACTCTAGACGCGATACACGAATCGAAGCATCGGCGAAGCGTCCATCTAGTTCGAAAAGCTCCTTAAGATGGCGACTCAGCTCTTCTCTGGCATAAATGCTGGAAGTCTGAATAACGATTTTGCCAAAGCTTGGATTCGGAAGCTCAGAGATCAGCGAAAGGAAGAATCGGGCAGCGCCAGCACCAGTGTAGCTTGTGTAGTGCTTTACCAACGGTTCAGGTTCGCCCTGCCGAGTATCCGTGAAAGGCAAAATCTCCGATTCAATCTTGGCCAACAGTTCTCCTGTGGCTTGGATCGATGTGCCTTCATGCATGTGGACATCGACCAACAGCTCCAATCGCGATGAGATCGGGAAGAACTGTTGCTTCAGCTTCGTAAAGCCAAACACTGACGCCATGAACAGAACCAGAGTCAGCGAGACAACTTTTAACGGATGGCGAACGCATGTCGTGATCAAGCTACGGAGAATTCGATGGAACACACCTTGGTAGGCTTGATGCGAATGAGCGTCCTCGCCATGTTTACGTTGAAAGCTCGGAAGCAACATCACACCCAGGTGCGGCGTGAAGTAGACTGCTACAAACCAACTAACAATCAGTGCGATCCCAACGACCCAGAAAATTCCGCCCGCGTATTCACCCGCTGCCGAGTTCGCGAAGCCGATGGGCAAGAAGCCTGCTACGGTAATCAACGTTCCAGACAACATTGGAAAAGCAGTCGACGTCCAGGCGAAACTTGCTGCACTAATGCGGCTCCAGCCTTCTTCCATTTTGACGGCCATCATTTCGACTGCGATAATCGCATCGTCGACCAATAACCCTAGCGCAAGGATCAGCGCGCCCAAGGAGATACGGTCAAGGTTCATCTCTAAGCTGTACATGACCAGCAGCGTAATTCCCAAGACCAGCGGAACGCTAAGTGCCACGACAATTCCGGTTCGCAAGCCAAGGCTGAGGAAGCTGACCACCAACACAATAATCAGCGCTTCAAAGAATGCTTGGAGAAATTCACCAACGGATTCCTCTACAACGCGAGGCTGAAAGGCTATGTTGCCGACTTCAACGCCCGATGGCAACTCCGCCTTGAGACTTTCCATAGCTGCGTTAAGCGATTCGCCCAACTTCAAGACGTTGCCGCCCTTTCGCATCGATACGCCAACCACGACCGCAGGCTTGCCATTAAATTTGACGATATAGCTCGCCGGATCGACGTAGTCTTTGCGAACTGTGGCGATATCTTTTACGTGAAAGACTCGACCGCCAGCTTGAATGGGGACCTCTTCGATCTGTTCCACTCGATCAAAGTCTCGCGTCACGCGGACATTGATTCGTTCGTTGGCCGTGTCAAAACTGCCCGAGCGAACCATAGCGTTCTGTCGCTGGATGGCTTCGAAAATTTGCTGCGGAACCACGCCCAAAGCAGCCAGCCGCTTGTGCGAGAACTCAACAAAAATCTGTTGATCCTGGTCGCCAACAATGTCCACTTTCTCCGCATCGTCCACGCGAACCAATCGAGTCCGGATCGTCTCTGCGACTTTCTTAAGCTCAGCATATGAGTACTCGGGGCCTTGGATTGCGTAGATAGCGGAATAAACATCGCCGAACTCGTCATTGACGAAAGGACCGATGACACCACGAGGCAAGAGCGGCTCCATGTCGCGAAGCTTCTTGCGAACTTGGTACCAAACATCCTCGACCTTCTTGGATGGAATAGAGTCCTTCAATTGGACCATGATCTGACAGTTTTCGGGCAGGCAGTATGTCTGCAGAAAGTCGAGATAGGGCGTTTGTCGAAGCTTATTCTCAATCTCGTCAGCAACCTGCTTTTGCATCTCTTCGGCAGTCGCTCCAGGCCAAGTTGCGTTGACCACAATCGTCTTGATCGTGAATGAAGGGTCTTCAGCGCGCCCCATGCGAATGTACGCCATGACTCCGGCAACTCCGCAAGCCAACATCAAGAAGGTTGTGAAAGCCGGATGTGTCACAGCCCAATGAGACAAGTTGGATACGTGGCCAGTTAAGTACTTACCTTCGGCCTTACCTACTTCGTTGTTTGGTGTGTCTCTGTCGGTGTTGCTTGTCATCGCTGATGCGTCCTGATTAGGCTTTATCATGGCTGCGATTCATTCCATAATCTGACTTTGACATCTTGATCAACTCGCTGCACGCCGGCGCTGACAATCCAGTCGCCGGGCTTCAAGTTGCCTGTAACGAAAGCCGTATTGGTGTGATAAGCGTCGACTTGCACTGGAATTGATTGCACCGCCCCAGTCTTCGTATCGATTTTCCAAACGATGGTCTGGTCGAGTTGTTTAGCCATGGAGGACATGGGAATCTGCAATCGATTCGTCTGATCGGATACCAATTCAATGGACGCCGTCATACCTGGTGAGAGATGTTGGGCTGGTTCGATTAGTTTGAACTTCGCATCAAAGGTTCGCGTCATTGCGTCGGCCATCGGGGATAGCTCTCGCAATTGAGCGTCCATCTTGACTTCGGAGTTTGACCAAATAGACGCAATGGCCTTACTAGTTTGCAAGAGTGCGACTTGATTCTCTGGAACGTTGACCAAGACTTCCAATTCTGTTCCTTGCATCAAAGTCAGGACGGGTTGGCCAACGTTGACAACCTGTCCAACTTCGCCGCTCAGGGCAACCACTTGACCGTCTCGATCTGCTCGCAGATCACAGTATGTTCGTTGGTTTTGCACGACTTCCAATCGCTTCTTTGCTGAGTCCAATCGTGCTCTTGCGACATCCCGAGCAGATAGGACCATGTCGTACTCAGATTGACTGATCGCAGAGGTTGATCGGAGCTTGCTAAGTCGGACCTCTTCGTTGGAGGCTTGTTTGACTTGAGCTTCCGCAGAGATCACATCCGCTTCAGACATTCTCAGTTGCAGTTCGAAGTCGACCGGATCGAGACTGAAGAGCAATTCGCCCTGCTTTACATAGGTACCAATTTCGACATGCCGCGCAGCGATTTTGCCGGCAACGCGAAATCCCATCGGCGATTGAAATCTTGGTTGAAGCGAGCCAGTAAGAGTTGTTCGATTGACTGACGAAGTTTGATCGCCAATACGGTAGCCGCGAACGACCAGCTCAGTGCCGTTGGGGTTGAGCTGCGGCTTGAAGGGTTGAGCTTTCAGACCCTGGCTCTGCGCCAAAGTGTGGTATGCAAATCCGCCACCAACCGCGGTAACGATCCCGATGGCTAAGAGTGCTTTCCATCGACTTTTGAGGTTCACTATTGATCCTCCCTTTGCGATGTGATGATTTGATGAAAGTCGCTAGACAATTGTTGATGGACGCTATCCATCAATTCGATGTGTTGTTGCCAATTCATGAACGGCTGCCAACCGAAGCCATTGCACAGAGAATTCAAATGAATGCGCATCGCTCGTCCAAAATCGGGAATGCCCACTTCCTTAAGGCCGGGGCTGGAGTGCGCGAGCACTTGGCTTCCATAACAGATCGCCCAGAATCCGAATACGATCTCTGGTGGATCCATGCCTGGCGGTGGCTGCAATTCGCCAGACTCGACAGCCGCTTGAACTACTGTAGAGACCAACCCAATACAGCTAGTCTCGTATTCACGGATCGTGTTTTGGCGATGTTCGGATGTCTTGTCCCAGATATTGACTTGTCGCAGTAGTTGTTCGATACGGAAGTCGTCGAAGCAATTGGACACAAAGAACTCGCAGGCAGCGCCAACACAGGCCAATCGATGCCGCGATCCGCCGGGTTGTTCTACGGCTTTGGCGAAGAGTGCTCGGCGCAGTTTCATTCCTTGGACTGCCAAGGCCAGAACGATCTCTTCTTTGTTGGGAAAGTGGTTGTAAATCGTCCCCTTGGCGTACTCCATTTGAGACGCCACGCGGTCCATACTGAGTGCCTGGAAACCGTCTTCGAGCAGGATTGGGCGAGCCACCGAGAGTATTTCCCTCGCTCTTCGCTCCATTTCCCGTTGTTTTCGTGTGAGTTGAACCATGACGTCAAATTATGACGCCCCGTCAAAAAGTGTCAAGCAGTTTAATCTGGCGGTTGAGAAATGCTTGAAGAACGGCCGCGGTTCGTAGGGCGATTGGTGCGATTAATCCCAGAATTCGTGGGTTACTCCTACTCCTACTCCTACTCCTACTCCTACTCCTACTCCTACTCCTACTCCTACTCCTACTCCTACTCCTACTCCTACTCGTGCTCGTGCTCGTGTACCTACTCCTTCTCCACCTTCCCATCCAAGTTCGCTCCTAATGAATCGTAATGAGAATTTCCCAGTCCTCATCCATGTGAATACGGACGCTACTAAAGCCGTTATCCATGAAGCTCAACTTCTGAAATTCCAGATCGACACGGAGAAGCTTGTTTAGACCAATATCCTTCGCACTTCTTGCTGTCTCACCCGCCATGCCCCCTGCTAGGCCCCTTTCGGGCCGCAAGCTTTCCCTCGCAAAATACCAATAAAAACAAGGCTTTCGAATAACCATAGGGGAAGATTTGCAGTTGTTTCGGCTGTACTTCAAAACGAGCGGAGTCAGTATTTTGCTGTCGCCGTGAATGTCCCGACGTTCAAACGGGACTGCAGGAGAGAAGCCTACTATGCAGGTTCCTAGCATTTGTTTTGGGTGGCCAGTTGCGGTCAAACGCAACCACTTTCGGGCGCAAAGTTTGGTTTACGTTCGACACTATTGGAGATTGACCAAGTTTGGTTGGCAATTCGTTCGTGAGCACGTGCGAAGACGACCTTGCCGCCGATAATGTCGTTTGTGCAACCGGTGGGAGCGACGCGCTCGCGTCGCTACGCCGGCCGCATCGCAGTGCTACGCGGCTGGCTACCAAACCAACTTGGCCGGTCATGCCTTTACAGCCTTCGGCCGAATCGTTGCAGCTTTCGTTCCTTCGGCGCTCTTGATCTTCTTAAGATCCTCTTGGGTCACTTCAACCTCGATCAACTTGGAATCGGAGTTTGACCGGCTCCCACGGCAGATTCTCGATTCCAAGGAGTGTAACTGCGAAATCGAGTCAGAGGTTGTCTTGTGGGCTATTCGGAGAATTCTTCAATATCGTCAGTCGTCGCAGAACGAAGAGTCATTTCAGTAAACTCAGTTACCGCATCTGCTTTTGACCAAAGTCCGATACGACCCGCTTTGGAGAACTGATCATCCTCGACCTCAATCAATAACTTGCCGTCAAAGTAGCCTCGAATGCTCCGGCCAACTGCAACAATGCGAACTACGTGCCAACTATCAATATCTGTTTTGATTTGCGCAGTGTCTAGTTGAGTTCTGATGCCGTCTACGACCTTATAAACGCGAAGGTTGTTCTCCAATGGATTCCAGCGCGATAAGTAATAGTTCTTGGCATCTTGGTAACGCCAGACTAAGCCACCACCTCGATCGACTACCCCACTCAGTGCTCTAACTTTGACAGAAAGCTGAATGTCTCTGGCAGACTCGGGGCAGATGCAAAGATTGAATTGACGTTTAGGGCCCTCGGATGACTGTTGCTGTAGCGCAAAGCCCTTTGGCGCGCTCGGCGACGTTACTACTCCCCAGCGACTTCCTCGCTCAGGTAGCGCACGTGCAGCAAACCAATCCTCGGGAATGGAACCAATTGCTACATCATCGAAATCCCATAGCATTGGTTCCAGGTATTTCAATTGATTAAGCCAGTCTTTGAGAATGATTGCATAGTACGTCCCGTGAACACTAGACCGTTCCTTCGGCTGACGCCCATAACCTCCATCCGCATTGCGACACGAGTCGATAAACGCATGAAGTCCTTCAACGTTGTTGGGCTTGCGTTGCAGTCTGTAATACAGACGGAGGACTCGATAACAAGCCTCCAGATCGGAGCCAAACTGTGAGTCGGAACCAAAGCCACCATCGGATCGTTGCCCCTCGTTGAGAATCTTAACGACTTGCTCTTTCGCGGCAGGTATGCCTAGGCGGCTAAGCGCCACTTCATGTAGTGCCGTGAAACGTGCCCGTCCTAGATCTTTTCCAAAGGAGCCATCGGGATTGCGAGTCTTCTCAATTTGTTCGATCCAAACCTTCGCATTGGGCAACGAGAAGCCTAACTCTTCGCAGGACGGTGCGACCATCCGTACTTGCTCGAACCCGCTCGTGTTTGCATTTATGAAGTCAGTCGCGCGAGTCAGATAGGGTTCAAAGGGTTGCTCTAAATCCTTTAGAATCATCAGAGCCACCGATGTACTGATCGGATCCGCCATCAGCCCGGGTTCCTGAGCAAATCCACCGCTTTCCTTGTCAAAGCAGGCCTTCAAATAGCTCACGACGCGTTCCTGATTGGGAACTTTCAGGCCAAGCAAACGGTGAGCCCGTATAGCCGTGCGTGTAGTCCGCAACGTGGATCGTCCCAATTCTCCGTCGCTCCATCTGGCTGAGGCAAATGAGCCATCGGGATTTTGCATAGAAGCAAGGAAGTCCAGCGTCGACGTATCAAAAAGTTGCAGGGAAAACAGTAAGACATGCGCAATGAGCAAACTCATCATTGGAACCGTTCAAGCAAGAGTGATTTCAAACAAAGCCAGATCAATCTAGCGAAATGATCTCACCACCGGCCTTCGTAACTATTCCGGCAAAGATTTCTCGATCAAGTGTCTTGCCAACAAACTGGACAGAACCGTCGCAAAGAAGAATATTCGCTCCGCCGACATGAAAGGCATAGATTCCCCAATTGTTGTTGCAATTAACGGTACAGGGACCATTGGGAGTCGTGCCATCGGCAGACCAAGTCTTGAAGATCGAGCTTTGATAGGAAGCCCATGGTCCCCACCAATTCGGCCACTGAAGCGCCGCATTCGTAGGCTGCTTCTTTCCCAAAATGTAATGATCTGGGCGACCCGCGAATTCTACCACTAAGAGCGTATTTGATAGTCCGTCCGTTATCGACGCCAGCTTCTGAATCTTGTTGTCCATCAATGCTGGACAGTTCACCGTGTCGGCTGCTGCGGCCTTCTGCGCGGGCGGCCACCAATAAGCATCGACGCTGTTAGCTGCAAAGTAATCGCCAGCAGCTCCGATCGTACCAGTCGGTACGTTGGACTGATCGATAATGTTAATCTGCCTGTCCGATGGAGCTGAGGGGCAAAAAAACACGGATAGTTGAACCTTTACGAGCGATTGATTGACCACAGCATAGAAGTTGCTCTTCAGATCGTACGAAGTGGCAAGTGGAACTTGTTCCAACTGACTTAGCAGATGCGGCGCCCATCCTTGAAATGGAGCCTTCGTCTGGCGTCGCGGTGGCAATCCCTTGTAGTTCGATTCGAAGTTGTGCATTGCAAGTCCAATCTGTTTCAGATTGTTGCTGCAACTCATCCTTCTCGCTGCCTCGCGTGCGGCTTGCACCGCAGGAAGCAACAATCCGATGAGAATTCCAATAATTGCGATTACCACTAAGAGCTCAACAAGCGTGAATGCTCTACGACGGTTCTTAATCATGGTCCTCGTCCTTCGAGTTCTTCTCTTGGTTAGACTGCACACGAATGCTAGGGAGTATGAAAGTCTGAATTCTATCTACAAATGACTACTGAACATCCAAAGTCAGCGTGGTGAAATCGCTTTCCCACGTTTCATCGGTCTTCAATCTCAGATCAACGCTGTAGAGCACTACTGGCCCTTTTCCGTCAAACTTAAGCGCTGCAATCCCGGAAGAGTTGGTGGTGGCGAAATGCCGCTGTGTGGAACCAGCTTGAATCCATCCGATGCTCAACGACTCACAGGGTTTTCCGTTCTTTAAGGCCTGAATTTCGAACACATCGCCATGTTTGGTTTGAAGAGGATTGGTGATAGGCACAAGCTCGAATGCCAAACCCAAGGGATCTTTCCAAGACGGATCAGTTTCAACTGTAGTGCTAGTGATCTTGGTTGCATCTTTTGATTTGTCGACTGCGATGATTGTCTTGGCATGTTTAGTGTATTGCTCCTTAAATCGCTTCTTCCCCTTGATGCGATTCCATTGCTCACGAATCTTCTCTGAAGCGTTGATCTCCTCAAAGTACTCTTCGACGACTTCATCAGTGAGCTCTATCTCCTTCGGTGCTAGTTCGACAGACAATATTGCAACTCCTGGCTTGGTTGGGGCGAACTTCAATTCAAGCCGATCATCGAAAAGCTGACTAGGAAGTTCCTTACGCGTTTCGCTACCCATTCTCACTTGGGACAATTTGATTCGTTCGGGCTTGATGCCTGTTTCGTTCTGCGGGAATTCCATACCGCTGGTGAGTGCGACCTTTAGTTCCTCACCGGATACGCATCGAAACTTGTTGGGTAACAGCCAAGTTTCATGCGCGTGAGTACGGGCGAAGCCGCTGGAGATCAGCACCAGTAGAATGGAGAAGATGAAATTGCATGCTTGCCGGAAGGTTCTGTTGAATGCGCCGAGTTGTTGCATAGGATCGAGCTTCAAAAGAGATCAAACCGATTAAATTAGTGCCGGAACGACGCAGAGTCTGTTCCGGCGTGCAACTGACAAGAAGGCTAAGCAAATTCCGTAAACACTACTTTGCTTCAGGAACTTTGGTTTCGGCAATGACCTGCTCAGGGTGATCCTTGAAGTGCTTGCAGCAGCCTTCGCTACATAGATGAGCTGTGTAGCCTTGGAACTCAGCGGCGTGCTCGGCCTTGCCATCCATGCCCAAGGCACAAACATAGCACTTGCCGATCACGTGATCTTCTTTTCCATCCAATTGGTCGGCGGCTTTCAAGTTCACCAACACTACTTCGCTGTCCACGACGGTTGAATTGGCTTTGGCTGCGGCAGGTGGTGCCACTGGAAGTGCGGTTCTACCACAACCGATGGAGCTAAGCCCAAGTGCAACCATACTAACGATAACCAAGAATTGATTTCTTCTCATGATTCTTTCCTATTACTAGATCTTGCCTTTTCTCAAACACAAACGTTAATCAATATTGTACGGGAATCTCGGCTTTGACGCATGCTAACTTGCCGCGGGCCGATTATTTGGTGTCAACTGCCGCGGTTTGTAACCTACTACGAAGGTCGGCTTGACTAACATTTAGAAAGACAGTTGAAGAATAGTAGGTCGCATCAAAGTCAGGGCCTTTTTCACTTTCGTCAAGCTGAGCGCAGGCAATCAAAAGCGGTCCAGTCTGATTCGGAATCCAGCTAACAGCACCCTCTGAATCCGAAACGACTGTGGTGAGCTGTGGCTCCTTAGAATCGTCCAGCAGGAAAGTGAAGGATACCTTTGCATTGGCCAGAGGCTTCTCATTCTTCAAGACGCGAAGCTTAATGGGCTCCTTCGAATCGACTGCGGGCAGCAAGCTGGACTCAAGAACAAGTTCGAAGGGTTGCGAAAAGCTCATCGGTAAGTCTCCGATGACAATCGTTTCCAGTGAGTCGCTAACGACCAAAGGAGCCTTGGCAAACATCCGACCACGAACCTTCTGTCCGCCATGAACGACGTTTTCGTCAAACCTCTGTATGATCCAATTGCAGCCAATCTCACTTGCTTTGAAGCGAGTCATCCAACAACCCCCATCGTCCTGAGAGCTGTTGACCAACCTTGGGGCCAAGTCCTGGATTTTTTCCGTTGGCAAACATG
>CAUJKA010000425.1 GCA_963204965.1 Planctomycetota bacterium
CTTCCTCTTCCTCTTCTTCTTCCTCTTCCCTCAAGCCTGCTTCCCCTACACCAGCAACAAAATCAACACTCCCCTACCTGACCAAGCAACCGTTCTCAACCAATTGGATCTCACCAACCGCCGATGAGCACTTGCGTTAAAACCTGTAGAAAGCTGCCGGTGACTAGGAATCTGAATGAGTGCCGTAGAAAGCCAGATTACGGCCAGCAATCCCAAGCTAATCCATAGAATCGTGGCGGAACGACTGTCGGCTGCGGTCAAGGCCAGCAACACACCCGAGACAAGTTCAACCAGCATGCCTGGTCCAACGACCCACGTCGTCAACCGCTGATGGTGCTCCTCGTACGCGACGAACTTATCCTCGCCGACCGCTGCGAATAGCGGATAGTGCACCACTTGAACGAACCAAATTAGCCCAACCATGTAAAAGGTCGAAGCCAAATGCAGAGGCCAAGCAAGCTGAAGCAATTGATCAATCATGAAAGCCCGCTCAGGAAGCTAAGTTACGTTTCTCGCGACTTACGATTGCTCATGCGGAGATTGTCCGGCCGCATCTTTAAGGATCAGGAAGAACGGAATCCACCACAGCAAATCGTTAGTCAGAATGGTTGCACCAAACGCCAAAGGAAACGTACCCTTCGCTAGTGAAAAAGCAAAGCCGATAGGGCCAAAGATCTTTCCCAGCAGCCCCACCAATACGATAGGCCAATGTCGACGCGAGTCATAAGCGGCGATAATGTAGCCGATGCCATAGACACCCACGATCATTCCCACACACTGCCAGATCTCCGGGTAGTTCAGTCGCTCGGCCCCCGTCAGATCGAAAAGCAGATTAGGCATCGCAATCGTGATGACTCCCCAAACAAGGTTGTAGATGCCTGCGGCCCAAAGCCAGGGGTAGACCCACTTCGGCTGATCCGGATTGACTGATAGAAGCTTCACAAGTGATACTCGCCAAAAGAGACTGAACTGCTGCAAACACAACACGCTGACTTCTATTCCGCAACCGGTCGCCAGCCACAGGGATAACCCAAACCCGCAGAATACTAAACCGCAGTCAGTTTGCTCCCACTGGGATCGTCTTTTTTGAACCGCAGGCGCTAGCCGCAGTCAGTCTGAAACGCAGGCCAACCCTTGATCATAGTAGCAAGGACAGGCCCGTCACTTTGAACTCTTTCACAACCCGAAGCGTCAGCGAGGGACTGACTTTTGGCGTTGTGTTCCGGCCAATTCTAAGTCGCAACTCGCTAACGTGTTTTGATGTTGCGTTTTTGGATTTAGGAGCGAAGCCCCGCCCGTTTACCTAGCCCAGCCTGCAGAGCCTACAGGGCTGGGTCTCAATACCTATGATAAAGACAGGGCCAACGCCCCGACGGTTTGCACGCAAACCCTCGGGGCGTTGGCCATTAACCTAATCAAGATTCAAAACCCAGCCCGATGGGCTGGGCTAGGTAAATTGCTGGGCCTTCGGCCCGAGATCCCAGAAACCTCCCATCCTCAAAACCAGCGCATCGAGCAATGAAAATCCCATCGTATCAGCGCTATTCAACCGAGAAAGTTGAGGTTAGAATTTCGGCTCGCCAAACGGATTATTCAGGGAAATTCACCCTGCAACTCTCCGATTTTTCCGGAATCTGTTCCGAAAAAGCGGCTGGCAAAACGATAGTTGGGTGATGTTGAGGCCTTGAATCGGGCGATCAAAACCACTATAAAACGCGTCCATGGCGGAGTAGCTCAGTTGGTTAGAGCAGCGGAATCATAATCCGCGTGTCGGGGGTTCGAATCCCTCCTCCGCTACCTTCTTTAGACCAAGCGATTCCTTGAGTAATCCTCACGGGGAGCCGTTCCCGAGCGCTGTTTTTCCAAGTTAAACAATTGGACATACTGTCCGAAACTGGAAAAAGCGCGATGCGTTTACCTTCTTACCGACGTCATTCTTCTGTCTAAGCTCGCGTCACTCTCAATGGTCAGACCTACTACCTTGGTCCCTACGGATCTTCGGAATCTCGCAAAGCATACGATCGCCTTTCCGAGTGCCTTGCAGGCGGTCGACAGCTAACTTTTGGAGTCGAGCTAGAACCGTGAGCTGTCTCCCAATGCATGGTCGACTACCTAGCTTGGGCCAAGACACATTACTGCACATGACGGCTCATCATGGTTTAGATCGTACGATCTTTGTTGGGCCACCAGCTCATGCGATCTCGTTGGCTCCTTCCACTTCGATTGCTGTTTCTAGCGATTTACTTTGTGTTCGCTCCCAAACTCCTGTACATTGTGGGCAGTGCTTACTCCGTAAGGTCCTATAGTGAAGCCCTAATTAGCATTGGAGCACTTTATGTCCACAAATCGTCGTCATTTTTTGAATCAAGTCGGCGGTGGAATGTTAGTGGCGGGGTTAGGATCGACGCTCGCCGCAGATCTTGGTGTAGCTGCAGCCTTTGATAACGATGACCCTACCTCTCTAAACTTTGGCGAGCTGGAGTCGTTGGTTTGTTTGATGCAAGAAACAGCACCAACCGAATTGGTTGCAGAATTGGTTACACGAATTAGATCAGGAGTTGACCTTAGAACACTGGTCGCAGCCGGCGCCTTAGCGAACGCACGAACGTTCGGAGGACAGGACTATATTGGATTTCACACATTCATGGCGTTAGCACCTGCTTACCGAATGTCGTGTGAACTGCCACTTGAACTGAAATCACTCCCAGTGCTTAAGGTGCTACATCGCAACGCTAATCGTATTCAGGAATTTGGTGGTAGGAAAAACGAGTTGCTCCGGAGAGTTACACCCGAACACATTCCTAGCACCGAAAACCCTGGGGAGTACCTGAGGAGCATCGCACGAACCGGTGATGTTGAACATGCAGATCGTGTCTTCGCATCACTAACAAGTTATTCGGCGGGTGAAGCATTCAATCACTTACAGTTCGAAGTTGATGACGAAGTGGACGTTCATCGGGTTGTTCTTGCCTGGCGAGCGATGGATACTTTGGAACTCGCTGGGAATGAATGGGCGAATTGTCTTCTTCGACAATCCATTCGTTACTGTGCCAATACTGAAAAGCAAATACTCGACAATCAACGTACGACGTCGCCAATTCGTCAAGTTCTGCCCAAGCTTCTTGATCAGTACAAGCTTCTTGGACGCAAGCTCGGGTCGCGAGTAGGCGACGATAAATGGATCAACGATTTGGCAGAAGTGATCTTCCGCGGTACGAGAGAACAAGCGGCGACCGCTGTTTCGGAGTCTTTAGTTGAAGGTTTTTCGCCTGAATCAATCGGAGAAGCGATATCTATCGCGGCTAACCGACTTGTCTTGCATGACCCAGGTCGCCCTCAGCAATGGTCAAATGCAGAAAAACCAGAAGGTAGTTGTCACGGAGATTCAGTGGGAGTTCATGCATCAGACGCTGCCAATGCTTGGCGAAATACAGTGAGAGTGAGTAATCCAAGAAACATAGTTGCGAGCCTGCTGGTAGGTGCGTTTCATACTGGAGGGCAGAGTGATCGCTCAACTGCAGAGCCCTATCCATTCGCCCAGCACCTTGATGAAGTATGTGAACTGAAAGCTGAAGCATTGATTGCCAGTACTGTTGAGGCAATTAGGAGCAAAGAGCAGTTCCGGGCGGCAGCGCTTGTGAAGCGCTACGGAGATTTGGGTTATGCTGAACAACCAATGTTCGACGTAATGTTACGATTTGCAACTAGCGAGGATGGAGCATTGCATGCTGAAAAATACTATCATACTGCAAAAATGGAATTCTCAACGACTCGTTCTGCTTTCAGATGGAACCAACTTGTAGCGCTAGCTAGAGTCACCGCAAGTGAATTCGGGCGAACCTCGATCGGCTACCTTGAGGCGAAAGAACTCCTCGGTGTATCAGTTTGATCTCCATATCACTTGCGGGTCTATTTTGCTTTCACGTCGTAACAAAGTAGAAGACCTTGGTCCCGGATGTAGAGCTTGCCATTCGCAACGACTGGGTGAGCCCACGCGATAGCACTGCTTCGATCGAGTAGCAATTGCCCAGCAGGGCTAGTTGCTGCCTCGCAGCGCTTCGGTCAACAACTTCTGAGCGTGCCGTCCTTATTTGCTTTTCATCGGGTGTGCCAACCCGACCGCCGTTCAGATTGCTTGTTCGCCTCTCAAGTTGATCCATCTACGTCGTGGACGATAAACGAAGAGGATTTTCAGAGTCAGCACCTGCCTTTTTGAGAAAACGCAACTCGGATTATGTTAGCGTGGTATCTTGAAATGATCTTCAATGCCTACGCAATCAGGACTTCAATCGGATGGGATCGAATCGGCTGCTGGAAGCTCAGGCTTGGCTGGAAGCCAATCAAGAGCAAATGGTCAAAGACCTAACTGAGTTGGCTAATCAGAACTCGGGCTCCAACAATGTTGACGGGTTGATTTCCGTCGCGAATTGGCTTGAGGATTGGTGCAATTTTCATCCTGCAAAGTTTCAGCGAATTCATTTACCAGCACGTCGTACAATAGGCGACGATGGTAAAGAACATATTCAAGAAACGGGGCCGGCTCTTCGCTGGGAATATCGTCCAGATAGCCGACAACGAGTTCTGTTAGCAATCCACTACGATACCGTATACGGCCTTGACCACAGCTTTCAAACTTGTCATCGGCATGACTCGGATAAGCTACAGGGGCCCGGTGTGGCAGACGCAAAAGGTGGGATTATCGTTTTGCGATATGCCCTCAAGGTCTTGATGGAGTTTTCCTTGCTCCATGATTGCGGATGGACTGTACTTCTCAATCCAGACGAGGAGGTTGGGTCGCCTAGTTCCAATTCCGTCTTTTCCGAAATGGCTCGTGATTTCGATTTCGGCTTGTTGTTTGAGCCCTGTTTGCCGACCGGCGAGCTGGTATCACACCGAAAGGGATCGGGAAACTTCTCTGTTGTCGTTCGAGGTCGGTCGGCTCATGCTGGACGAGATTTCTCTCACGGACGCAATGCGGTCGCAAAGTTGTGTTGGCTGTTAACACAACTGGACGAGCTTAACGGTCAACGTGAAGGAATAACTATCAACATCGGGAACTTACGTGGCGGCGGCCCAGTTAATGTCGTACCTGATTTGGCAATCGGTCGATTCAATGTACGCTTGGTTGATAGTGAAGGTGAGAAATGGTTTGAAGACCATTTGAAGTCGCTCGTTGCAGAGGTCAATCGATGCGAAGGGTTCCAGTGTGAGGTCCATGGCTCAATCTCCTCACCAGCCAAGCTCATCACTCCAGAGTCGCAACAATTGATGTTAGCCATTGAAGAGTGTGGGAATCAACTCGTGCAGCCCATTCATTGGAAGGGGACAGGGGGAGTTTGTGATGGGAACAAACTTGCCGCGGCTGGCTTACCCAATGTCGATACCATGGGGCCGATGGGCGATGGGCTTCACAGTCCGAACGAGTGGGTGCAGGTCAGCTCTTTAGTCGCAAAAGCCAAACTTGTTGTGGAACTGATTAGCCGGTTCGCGGCAGGAAGCCTGGGATCGTTAGAACGACAAAGATTCGACCCAGAATCGTAGCCTCACGAGGAGAAAAATCATGGAAATCGTGCGGGCAGTAAGAATGGAGGACTTGGATCAACTCTGGGATTTGATCGAACAGTCCACCTACGGATTGACCACCCTTCAGATCACCAAAGAGCAATTATCGGAGCGTATCGAACTGTCCAGTTTTGCATTCACTCGGAAAGTGGAAAAAGCGACTGGCGATCCTTACGTGATGGTGATGGAGGATCTACTTTCCCGAACGCTTGTCGGTCTGTCCTGTATCTTTAGCAAGACTGGTGGCTATGAACCGTTCTACAGCTATCGTCGCGTAATGGAACTTCAATCGTGTGAACACTTGGATATCCAGCAAGAGATTGAAGTTTTGGTCCTCGATAAATTGCATGATGGACCAACGGAAATAGGCAGTCTTTTTCTCCGACCAGATTATCGCGGCAAAGGGCGAGGCCGATTGCTGAGTCTGGCTAGGTTTCTCTTTTTGGCCATGCATCCAAGGCGATTCTCAGATCGCGTGATCGCCGAAATGCGAGGAGTGTCTACGGATCAGGGGCAAAGTCCATTTTGGGATGCAATCCTTCAGCATTTCTTCAAAATGCAATTCCCTCAGGCCGATAGGCTCTCCACAATCAACAAACGCTTTATCGAAGACTTGATGCCGCGTCATCCGATCTATACGTGCTTGTTATCGGACGAGGTTCGAGCGGCGATGGGGCAGGTTCATTCGAATACCCTGCCTGCCTTAGCCATGCTAGAAGCCGAAGGGTTCTGTATAACAAATCACATCGACATTTTTGATGGTGGGCCGATGGTCTCTTGTCAGCTAGATAAAATTGGTACAGTCAAGCGATGCAAGTTCGGACGAGTCTCGCAAATCGTTTCCGATGTCGATCAAAGTCGAATGATACTTGCTTCGAAACAAGGAGGCTTTCGCGCAATGTTGAGCAGTGCAAGATTGTTAGAGGAAGGAATTGTGATCTCAGAGCAATCCGCAGACGCCTTGCAAGTAAACTTGAACGACGAACTGGTCTTGGCTGATCTATACCCGAAGCTAGACACTACTGAGGCAGCTTAAACATGACTATTGCGACCGAAGTGCAAGGCCATTGCTTTATTGACGGACAGTGGGTCGATGGCATGGGGCAAGAGTGGCTTCGTCACTCACCCGTCGATAACAAAATCGTTTGGCGCGGCTCATGGGCGGCCATGCACCAAGTAGAGTTGGCGATTCAGTCGGGTTGCGGGGCTTTCGAAGCCTGGGCTCAACTCAACTTAGAAGAAAGAACTCATTGCTGCCGGAAGTTTGCTGACATCGTTTCCAAAGACAAAGAAGAGCTTGCGAGATTGATCGCAATGGAAACAGGCAAGCCGCTTTGGGAGGCTCGCACGGAAGTGGTCACTGTGATAGGCAAGGTTGCCAATTCGATCGATGCAATTCAACAACGTCGCTCAACGTTCACTGAATCCAATGGCGAATCGGTGGTTGCAACTCGCTACCGACCGCATGGAGTGATGTTGGTATTGGGGCCGTATAACCTGCCAGCTCATCTACCGGGCGCTCATATCGTTCCTGCTTTATTAGCCGGAAATACAATTGTCTTTAAGCCCAGCGAGCTTTCGCCGGGAGTAGGGCAATGGTTAGTGGCAGCTTGGGAAAAAGCGGGTCTTCCCAAAGGTGTCATGAACTTGTTGCATGGAAACTCAGAGGTCGCCATCGCGGCTGCAAGCAGTGACTCCGTGGCAGGAGTCTTGTTTACTGGAAGCTATCTGGCGGGAGCTAGTCTGCATCGACTTCTCGCTGGCAAGCCTGAAAAGGTTCTTGCCTTAGAGATGGGTGGCAATAATCCACTGGTGGTTCATAACACGTCGGACTACTTTGCGGCCGCGCGAACCATTATTCTTTCGGCTTTCATAACGTCCGGTCAACGCTGTACGTGCGCCAGACGCCTGATTGTTAGTGGCAAGGATACGTATCAACGGTTGGTCGACCAGTTGGCCGAGTTGATCCCAAAGATAAAGGTCGGACATCCGCTGGATGAGCCTCAACCCTTCATGGGGCCGATGATTCACTCCTTAGCCGCGGACAGAATGTTGGACGCTCAGCGAGAGCTCATTACCAAAGGCGGAACTGCCATCGTGGAGATGCGACGCTTGGATCTATGCAATGCCTTGCTTTCGCCTGGTCTGATCGCAGTGGACCAAGCTGGGCTTGATGACACTGAGCATTTTGGTCCCATGTTGTCAGTTCAACTAGCGGCGGATCTGGATGAGGCGATTGCGATGGCAAACAGAACTCGGTTTGGGCTGGCGGCAGGTTTTATCGGCGATGCAGAGGAAGATTATCAACATTTTGTCAGCCGAGTTCGCGCGGGCGTGATCAACTGGAATCGCCAAACAACAGGCGCAAGCGGAAGGCTACCGTTTGGCGGAATCGGCTTGAGTGGCAATCATCAGCCGAGTGGTTTCTTCGCTGCGGATTATTGCTCTTATCCAATTGCGTCCATCGAGAGTCACGACTTGAATGAAAGCAAGAAACCCGTCCCTGGCTTGGAGGCGTTAATCGAAAACCATGTTAATTGAAATCAACATTGACGGCATGATCGGACCAACTCATCACTACGGAGGGCTCGGCGTTGGCAACCTTGCATCGCATGCACATCGCCTTCAAGCTTCCAATCCACGTCAAGCGGCGATGGAGGGACTCGCCAAAGCCAAACTAGTCAGCGAACTTGGAATTCCGCAGTTTCTGTGGTTGCCGCCGCAACGTCCCAATCTCGAACTACTGCAATCGTTTGGCTTCCGCGGCTCGGTACATGAACAGATCAAGGAAGCTTTCTTGACTGCTCCAGGCGTTCTCTCGGCGGTGTTTAGCGGCGCGTTCATGTGGGCCGCGAACTCAGCGACTGTTACTCCGGCTGTCGATTCGCAAGACAATCGATATCACTTCACACCTGCCAATTTGGTCAGCAGCTTACACCGTTCACATGAAGCCTCGGAACGCAAATCCAGCATGGAGAACACGTTCTCAAGCGTAGACTTCCATCACCATCACGATCCATTGCCCTACTGCGTATTGTTGAGAGACGAAGGTGCAGCAAACCACATGCGACTGTCCGACCCAACCGGGGAACTGGGCTTTAATGTTTTTGTCTATGGGGAAGACGATTCACCGCAAGCTGGAACGCACTCCGAGCAGAACCATGAAGACAGACGGACATTCTCTAAGTTTTTGCCTAGGCAGACTAAGCTGGCCTCGGAGACGATCGCGCGTCACCATCGATTGAATCCCGATTCTACGTTCTTTCTCAAGCAACACCCCGCAGCCATTGATGCAGGCGTGTTCCACAACGATGTGATAGCGACGAGTCACGAAAACGTTTTGCTCCATCACGAATTCGCCTTTATCGATGCCGACGAAGAACTAAACCGTCTAGAAAAAACTTTCGAATCGCGAACTGGCAAACCCTTGATACGCGTCATGGTCCCCAACTCGACAGTCTCGATCGAAGAGTCCGTGCAGAGCTACCTATTTAACAGCCAACTTCTGACGCCACAACTCAGCGGTACTAATCTACAATGGACGCACTCGAGTTCGCCTCGAATGATCTTTCTTTGCCCGACGCAATGTCAGCAGACCGCATCTGTGAAGCGTTTTCTAGATGCCTTCCTAGCATCATCAGACAACCCCGTCGATGAAGTCAAGTATGTATCCGTAGCGCAAAGCATGGCCGGCGGCGGTGGCCCCGCTTGTTTACGCTTACGCGTCCCCGCCGATCAGCGAACGCTCGATCAACTGCCTCCATTTGGTCGTTTGACCAATCAACTTTACGACGCTCTGTTGCAAGTCGTAGAAAAACACTATCCCGCTCATCTCACCTTAGAGACCTTTTGCGAAGTCGACTTTCTCAACCACTTGAATAGAATCGAGCTGGAATTGGAAAGAGCCTATTTTGGAGTTTCTTCTGATCAGACCAAGGATTAGCCAGGATTAGCCAAGCAATAGAGTTTGGATGAAACCACGCGTCCAGCTCTGCAGGTAAAGGTGGAACTGCGTAAGCCCCGGATAGCTGCGCAAATTGCACTACTTGAGCTTGTCAAACTCAGCCTGATTTCAACGTTGACACAACTCCCGGTCCTTCGGGATCGAGGCGCTCAATTGATCGTGGGCCATTGAGTGCTGAGCCACTATCAGGTCCGCGCCGAGGCCGACCGAGAGAAGGCGATCGAGATAGCGGGAAAAGTCGGGCCACCAAAAGTGAGTTTTAGTGGGCATTAGTTATGTCTCGCGAAATCGTTTCAGATATCTAAAATTATTTTGAAAATTCAGATTGACCTAAGGGTGACGGAGGATAGGATGCAAGCATTGGAGTCTGAGTCAATGGAATGTTGTGTCTCGCATGGCTGTAGTCACAATACAAGAATCCACGCCAGCCGCACCAGGAAGTCGAGATAGTTAATTCAACGAAATGGAGTAGAAAGTGCAATCACCAAGTGTGAGCAACGTTATCAGAGATTCTGAAACGAACATCACGATCAATGTTCTTGCTTACCGCAAGCTCACCGAATTGGAACTGAGGAGAGCGATTGGATACTTCCGCAGCACAAAGCAGGGTAAGAAGCTCAAGCGCAACACTCAATACACCATAGTTTCAATTATCGGAGTAAGAGAATGAGTAATGACGATAGAACCACAGATCCACCACCTCCTCCACCAATGCCGGATCCACCGCCGCCACCGGAGCCAGAAAAGCGATCTGGCAACAACCGAGGGTTAGACAGAATTGAGAGGATTGGCTAACTATTGGAAGAGTAACACCGCCATTGCCAGAACTGCTCCAAAAGCAGGAATGAGTGTACAGGCTAGCCGAGATCGATTGAGAGCCTTAGCAATCAAGAGATTTTCCCGACGGTTGTGATCGATTCGCATTTGATAGTTGGAAAGTTCGGAAACTCGCATGAGTCGAAGTTCACTCGATGCGAAAGACCTACGAACAAGGTGCTTGGGAGTGTTCCCGGGACCATAGGTGTCAACCGTTTTTAGGCAGTTTTCGATTAAGTACATCGCAGCAATTGCCGCACTGACAACTACAAGTCCGAGAACGCATGAGACTGGCCAGTTGATAGATCCGCTCGCCGCATTACTCGATACGAATGCCGCTGGCGCCGTCGCGATTGCAACCAACCAATTCAAAGTCGTATGAGATTCCCTAACTAAGACCTCGCGCGATTCGAGGCCAAACTTAAGGCGCTCCTGGGCTTGCTTTTCAAGCCATTCCGCTTTTTGATCGTCGAATATCGAAGTGTCAGCGGTTTCAACTTTGAAGTCCCAAGCATCAACCATAATTTTGCTCCAAGTGAGTATTAGGAAGTGTTATGATTGTACACCGCAGAAACCGGAAGGAAGATGAGAGTGGGCATCACAAAATCAGAGTTCGATAGGCTTTTGCACTACAGAGATAAGTTAGATGAAATGATGTTGATTATCGAACAGAATCAACTCGACTTTGTGCAGCAACTGAGGATTGAAGTCCAAGAGAAACTAAAGGTATTGAAGGATGAAATGAGAGCTGAGGGCAAATCACAATCAGGAATTTCAAGCTATGTTGGCGAAGCACTATGCAGAATTCGAGTTGCTACGAACACGCACCCACTTTCATCGGGATGGCATTCCGATCTTTACTCGGCAAGAGCCGACATTGTCTTCGCCATTCACGAGTTACAATCTCAAATTGAGAAAAAGTGAACTTCCCAGACTCCTTACAATTCTTCCTAGTTCAGTTTCCTCAACTTAGCTGATGGGCAGGCAGATCGCGGTGATGTACCTCGCGCTTCCCCAAAACTCTCAACGTATTTTGCCGGCAAACACCTTCGCTAACTCGGCAAGATCTCTCTTACGGGCAAACTCAAAAATAGGCTATCTGAAAGACAATTTTGAGACAATTCAGTAGAATTTAACACGTTAGAGAATCGAACACACGGCGAGAGAGATTATGGAACAGGACGTCCTAGCAAGTATCGAAGTAATTTGCGAGAGATTAACCGAACGTCGAGTTTCTCTATTCCTTGGGGCGGGCATTAACTATGGTGTTGTAAATCCGGAAGGCATTCAATGTCCGCTCGGCCAAGCGTTGTCAGATATGCTTGCTCGAGATCTTTTGAACATGCAGATACAAGGTCGCCCGCTAGACAGTGTTGCTGAAATGGCCCGCTACAGGGTAGGTTCACTTGAGTTGAATCGTTACTTGCATGATTTGTTCAAGAGCTTCACGCCGATGACACAGCACCTAACACTGATTCAGTTACCATGGAATGTGATTTACACAACCAACTACGACACGTTGGTTGAAGACGCCGCACATGCTCCGTCTGTAGTTCCCGCTGGCAATATTCGGCGTGTCGTTTCCGTGGCAGATACTACTGGCGAATTCGGTGAAGAAGACATACTCTACTTCAAGCTTCACGGATGTATCGAAGTAGCAAATACTGAGCATGGGAGGTTGATACTTACCAAGGACGACTACAGATTCTACGAGTTGCAACGACGACCATTGTTCAATCGCCTTCGCGAGGATCTGCTGCGTCAAACGCTTCTTTTCATTGGCTATGGATTGGAGGATGACAATTTCCGAGCAATACTTGAAGACTGTCGGAAAGAATTGAAGACGACTACATTCCCATCCAGTTTTGCTGTTCGTCCAGGAGCTACACAGGAGGAAAAAGATTTCTGGAAGGAAAAATTTAACATTACGACCCTTGATGCCGACGGTCAGCAGTTTCTAACCATGCTTCGTGGTACTTGGAATGCACAGAAGTGTTCGGTAATCCCATTCGCTTTGCGCCACACAAATGAGTATGCTAAGTTTGACAACAATACGAGTTTTCAAAAAGTAGGCGAGTCGTTTTATCGTGTTAAATCAGAGGATTGCGAATCACCTTCAGACTCGACAGCGTTTTTCAAAGGAAGGGAAGTCAGTTGGGGAAACATTAGAGAAAGAGTTCCCATTGAGCGCGACGCGTACTACTTATTACTCGATGCGATGCTAGATGAACTCGTCGACCCTAGGATCAAGGGCAATCTCTATTTGGTGACGGGAGCTGCTGGCACTGGGAAAACAACTCTTGTTAGGATGATTGCATACGAATTAGCTAACACATCCTCCGTCGATGTGGTGGTTCACATTCCCGGGACGCCTCTTGACGAACGAGTTCTCGGTCAACTGATCGACCCGGCGAACCCAAAACGAATCGTAGTGATAGTCGAGCATGCAGCGGAGCGAATTGCGGAGCTTGAACGATTTGTCGCTGACGTCAATCGTAAAAAGCTACCGGTGACGCTCATTGTTTCGGAGCGAAAAAACCTCTGGGAATTTGCAACGGCGCGTCGACGGAGTATTTCTGGGTTCGCCGAGTTCGAGCTTGAGCGGCTCTCGTCAGACGAGATTGATCGATTGCTCGGGGCTCTTGAGAAGCATGACGCACTTGGCAAACTTTCTGGCATGTCGCGTCAGTATCAGCTTGAGCATTTCGAGAGAGTTTCGGAAAAGGAGCTACTGGTTGCATTAAGGGAACTGACCGAAACAGCTTCGTTTGATGAAATAATCAGAGATGAGTATAGCCAAATTCCGTCTCCGGTTGCGAAAGATGCTTACCGATTTGTTGCAGCGCTTGGCCAAATCGATGAGCCGATTCGACTCGAAGTCTTGGCTCGACTCCTCGAAATTGGAGTGGAACAGATTGGAAATGTAGTAATGGCAGCCACTGACGGGATACTCTTGTCGGGAGAGGATTTTGGCTATTCACGTCATAATGCAGGGTTTCGGGTACGAGCTAGGCATCCAGTTATTGCATCTATAGTCTTTGACTTCTCGGCCGAGGATGACACAAGTAGGTACGATGTAATTAATGCAATAATAGCACATCTAAATCCGGCCTTTCCAGAAGATTTGCGAGTTCTTAAAGCAATCGTTCGCAACAAGGCACTTGTTAATACAATAGGATCAGACCGATTGAAGCGAAGTATTTACGATCAATTGGAAACGGTTCTTCCGAATGAACCTTACGTACTTCAGCACCGATCGCTTTTAGAACGAGATCTTGGAGACGCCGATGCTGCAATTCAGTATGCACGATTGGCTCTGGCTAAAGACTCGCGAAATTCCATGTTTAAGAATACTCTGGGATTTGCATATGAGGCGAAAGCTCGCAACAGCGATCCGCTTGAGCGAGATGGTTTGCTTCGGCAAGCAAAAAAGATTTTTGAAGACGGGATTCGAACTCAAAGGTATGATCCCTACGGTTATCTCGGACTTCATCAAGTCATGAAGCAGCGAGAACGGAATGAGACAGATCCAAATACTAAAATAAAACTGAATCTTGACATGTTGTCATTGTTAGAGGATGCGTATGAGGCAACAGATGGCTCCCATCTGATTTCAAGCTCGCTAGCAGCGATTCGTGAAACGCTTGGCGATCGAGAGGAGGCAATTAACTTTCTAAAAAGAGAGGTCGAAAGAAAGCCTCAAGATTCGCGACTTCGTGACTTGCTTGTCAGAATGCTCTGTGATGGGAATATGGACGCGGATGCACTACGATTCGCAGAAGATGGGACAAAGCACGATTCCACCGCTTGGCGGCTTCAACGACATATCGCCCGCATACAACGAAAGCTCGGTGGATCGATCGATTCGATCGTCGGTCACTATGAATCAGCGTTCAGGCACAACCGGTCCGATCCAAAACTAATTGCCGAGTTTGGCGCATTTCTGTTCATGAATGCAAGATATTCCGCAGCCGAAGTTTTGTTCAACCATGGTCGACAACTTGCCGCGCCGGACCGGCGGCAAATTCGCGAGTTCTGGAAAGACGAAACCGGAAAAGACCGTATTTTCTCCGGGCACATTCATTCAGTTACAGCAGCAGTAGGGCACGTTATAGCAGTTCCTCAAAACTTTACCACGATCTTTTGGCGTACACGGGAGCCATTGAATTCGCTTAGGGAAGGAGATAAGGTGACATTTACTGTTGGCTTCTGTGCAACGGGGGCCGTAAGCGCATCCGTACGACTCTCAAAATAGCCAGAGATACAGGATAAAAAGCTGGCGGTATTCGCGTAAGAATCGAAGTGCGAGGCACAGCATACCTAACGTCACATGCTAATCAGGTATGGCCTCGCAGCACTTCGGGCAACAACTTCTGCGCGTGGCACCCGTGCACGGTTAACTTGATTTTCGATGAACGTGCTAATTCTGATCACTCTATGCCATTTCAAACGTCCTTTCTCTTTTCAGATTCTCAATGTTTTGCTTGAGCTCGTTTGTTTCGTGCTTCGACCAGGCGTTCGATGCCGTCGGCGATGCTGGCCCAGCCTTTGTCGGTTGGCTTCCAGTCGTGTATGGGTTTGCCGGAGGAAGGTAGTGCATTCAATTTGCCGAGAGTAACACCTTCGACTTGGTCGTCAAACTTGACTTCGTATTTCTTCCAGCCGGCTGTTTCGCGAATGATCAAGGGCAAGACTTCGACGCCAGCTTCGGCGCGGCGCTTCATTGCGGCGGGAAGTTCAATGTTCATGCAATAATTCGACGCCATAAAGTCAACGCTAATCAGTAGCAGGATGATGTCGGCATCAGCTAGCTTGTTGGCGATCTCTTTGTCGAACTCGGCACCGGGCAAAATTTCGTTGTCGTACCAAGTGCTGATCAGCCCGCGTCGTTCCAGCAACGATAGCCACTTCGACAGTTTAAGCCGGAGCTTCGCGTCCTCGTGTGAGAAGCTGTAGAAGAGGCGAAGGGGGCGAGGGCCGCGATCGGGCTCGAATTCGTTGGCCAAAGGATGATTCCGTCGGCTCTTGCTGCTAATCGGTCGCAAGGCTTCGTCGAGCGATGCGAACTCGACGCCTACCAGCAATTCACGAACAGTCGCGGTGAAGATTTTTTCATCGACCACTCGCTTGATAGGCGTCTCAGGATCGTCGGCGTACAGAACTTCCAATTCGCTGTACTTCACATGGATCTGCGGTACGGTCGGAAACGAAACCAATTCCTCGGGTTTCAAGTGTGGCACGTCGCGGTGAATCACATCGAAGTCCTGCCGAATCACCCCCAGCATGCGCCGCCTGCCTGCGACTGGACCGTTGATTAAGATGCGAATGGTCTTCTCTTGCGGGTCGGCTTTGACTAGCGCGGTATTCCCGTCGAACTTCAAGATCACGCCGGTCTTCCAACGATGCTCTTCGCTCAGCACATGCGTTCGTACAATGAATCTCGGCAACAGCCCCGGTGGCAGAACGGGATAGCGATAGAGAAAGTTTAAGCACTTGGCATCGTCGAAGTCCCGAGCGGCAATGGCGGGTTGTTCGGGGTCGAGCAGTTCTGGAATTAAGTATCGCGAGGCCAGCGAAACGGCAGCGTCTGCAACATCGGCAGATCGCTTCTTCGTTGTCTTCGTTGTAGTTTTTTTCGGCGACTGCGGTGGCTCGTCGAAACTGAAGCAGAGTTCGAACTTCTCCATCAGGTTGATGAGGAAGGGATGCATCTCCTTTGGATACTTCTTCGCGTCGAGTTCCTTCGTTAGGTCCGCGGGAGTGAGTTCTCCTTTTCTCGCCGCCAGCCGCTTCGAATTCAGTAGCGTGTAGATTCCCGTCGTCAACCAGCGTGGGTTGAGCACATGCTTGTCGTGCAGACGCGGGTCATCGCTGAAGTTGAGTGCGATCCCCAAGCGGTGTAGGAACAGACTCAGGTTGTCTTGCGAATCGGAGCTCGCTTCTCCGTGCTTCTCACACAACTCGCGATACTCGTCGACCGTCAGAAAATTCTTGCGACGCGGCTTGCAGAGTTCATCTTTGATCGCAAACCAACTGTTTGGAAACGGCTGCCGAATCTCGGGCAGCTTGTCGACCTGCTGAGCGATCCTCTTCCGTAACTCGTCGATGCCGTGACCTTCCTTGCCTGACTTATTATCGCGACCGGGATTATCGCAGTCGGTCTCGACGAAGCCGACGACCTGCGGAAACTTCTGTTCAAGTGCGCTCCGATTCAGAGCGAAGTGGTCCTTCTTGATCTTGTTGAGCACTACCAGCACCGGCGATTCAGGCGCGAGGCTGGCGATCAGACGTAGCCAGTAATCAGCCTCGGCTTCCTGCTGTCCCGCGCGGCCGTCCAGCACGACTAGATAGAGGCTGCGGTCGGTCAGAAAGAGTTGATGCGTGGCATGCATGATTTCCTGACCGCCGAAGTCCCAAACATGCATCTGGATCGTGTCTTTCCTTCGTCCCGCCACGACTGCCAGCTTGCGAATGCGAATCCCCTGAGTCGTATCTTCGCGCCGCGAAAACGTATTGTCGACCAGCCGCCGCACCAACGACGTTTTGCCGACATCACCGCGCCCGACAAGGATCAGCTTCCCTTCACACAACGGCCGCCGTGCGGATTTATCGCGAGTACGGAAGTAATAATCTAAAATCGGCCCTGGCTTGGGGGCGCGGTCGTTTCCTTTGATCCATTCGCCCCAAGTAAATCCCAGCACCGAGGTGGGGAGTTGCAACTTTGGATTGTCGTGTAGAAACAACGCTACAAGTTTGGAACATTGCCGAAGACTCACCGGCATTGACTCAAGTTTATTGTTAGCGAGATTGAGTACCTCAAGCTTAGTGAGACGGCCGATCTCAGGCGGGACACACTTTAGTTTGTTGTAGTCAAGGTCGAGCCTTGTAAGGTTGGCGAGCCGACCAATCTCCGGCGGCAGGCTCATCAGTAGGTTATCATAGAGAGGGAGCTCCTTGAGGTTACTGAGCTCACAGATCTCTGGCGGAACGCTCGTCAGATTGTTTTCGCTGAGATGTAGCTCAGTGAGATTGGAAAGCCGCGAGATCTCGGGCGGCACGCTCCTCAGTCGGTTATTGTTTAGATAGAGCGCTGAGAGTTTTGCAAGCCGGCCGAACTCTGGCGGCAAGCTGGTCAGTTCGTTGTGGTAGAGGTCGAGTTCAGTTAGGTTTGAGAGCCGGCCGATCTCAGGCGGCACGCTTGTCAGGCCAAGTCCCGAAAGGCTGAGGGACGTTCTGCCATCCCGCGCGGCTTGAGCAATCCGAGCCTGGGCTTCTCGATACGCTTCAGCGGCAATCGGGTCGTTGGGTGGTGAGTCGTCAGCGGTCATGCGCAAGAACTTCGTGGTGGTAAACGGGCTGTTACGTCCTTCATGGTCTACGTTGAAAGACAAATAAGTTTGTACCAGATCTGGAAGGCATTTGAGAGTATCCCGCCATGAAAATTCGCCGAGGGGCGTTGGAGACATACTAGCCGAAAGCGGTTAGGCTTCGGTTTTGGAGTGTTTATAAAACCCGATGGGGATAAGAATTCCAGCGGGGATCCGCTTCGGAGTTGATGAGAAGCGAATGGTGAGGCGTGGCGGCTAGTTAGAATCCTGCTGGCTTGCCCAGCAGATTGTTAGGCTTCCAGCTAATGGGCAAAGCATAATTCCATTTCTCTTTCTTTGCGATGCCTTAGCGGTAGCTGGAAGCCTAAGGTACCGACCGGACAAGCCGGTGGGATTTGGAAGAGAAGAACGACAGGGACTGTCGTACCACACTATGGCCGGAGGAAAGCGAAGAACGACGGGACTGGCGTCCTAGAAATGATAGTCGCCTTTTGCTCCGCAAAAGTAGCGTTCGGTACTTCTAGCTTCGGTCTGATCACCTGATAGTTGCCTTTGCATAGAAATTGAGCGCTACCACGATTCGAACAGAGTGGAGATAAAGACAAACAGCCACGCTACTTTTCGCAGAGCGAAAGGCGACTATAGTAGTCCGGTCGGGATGTGGCACACTCGGACCGGACGAGCCAAGGGGGAAAGAGAAGAACGACAGTGACTGTCGTACCACACTATGGCCGGATGAAAGAGAAGGCACAATGGGG
>CAUJKA010000426.1 GCA_963204965.1 Planctomycetota bacterium
AGCTGATAAGGCGATCGATTATATCTGTAAATGTGGCTACCGGTGGTGCTGTTGTGAAACAGACGCCCAGATCATTCACGTGTTGATCTAGATAGCTCAGTGGGATCGTCTCACCGAATTGACTCAATCGATCGCGGGTCAATTTTAGGAGCGAGTGGAGCAAACAATGGCGGGAGGGTGTAGTTGTGAAGTTGTTGAAGTTACAGCCGACGATCACTCCCGGACCAAGCCACTGCCACGATTCCAAGAACGAGCGAAGTTCTTGGATCGAAGCCTCGTCGGTATCGAGCAGTTCTGGCTTTTCCTCGGCCGTTGCGTCTAGCAGTAAGCTACGAAGCGTCCAAATGTGGAAATCGTCTAGCCTGAGATGCGAATCGCCAATGTCGATAAAGTCGTGTCCCATGCGGTCAAGCTTGCGTTCAAGAGTTCTTCGTGATGGCGTGCCGATTACTACAGCGTCAGTGCTACTAAACACTAGAAACCCAGCCATGCAACGATCTGTTCGGGAGTCGGATCGTATTCGCATAAAGGACGGCCATCTCCCCAAGTGTTTGTCGCGGGATCGAGATCCGGTGGTTCAAAAATCAACCGTGACCCATTGCCTTCAGTGTTCACGTCCAGAATTCTCTCGTAGGCTTCGAATTCGGGAAAGCCATTCTGAGGCATCGCACGTCTGGTAACCTCAATCAACTCTTCACGAGTCACATTTTGCACTGGCGCAATCAACTTTTCAAAGAGAAGACGTTGCACCCAATCGATGTGGTACTCGCCGCCGTAAATTCCTTGAAAATGCTCGAACGGAATCTCTGTATCTGCAAGTCGATTGAACTCGCTCAACCAATCGTCCCACTCACCAACTCTAGCTCCATCAATCTTTTCTGCGAGTTCGGCAAGTTGGTTCACCAGTGCTTCATCGAGAACAGGTGGTAAGAGTTCAGGGCGAAGTTCCATCATGTGCTGCCATCACGTTTCTAGGGAAGCAAGACTTTACAATTGTTTCGGATGATTGTAGTCCAGTGAGTCATTCGCCGCAGCCAAGGTTTCTTAAGCTAACTTAAACTGCCGTTTGAGCTGGGAAGCAGGCATACTGGTAACAGCTTGATTCGAATGACAGCTCACAAATGTAATGGTGTACAATGCGGCCAGAATTTGCTAATTGGGCTCGATCATCGGTCCCTCCCAACCCCAAGCGAAGTCGCCTTGTCTGAAACTCCTCATCTAAGATGGATCATGTTATGACACCTGCTCGAATCCTGCTCGCAGTTTTTTCGATCGTCCTTTGCAATGTATGCTTCTCTCAAGAAGTTGTGCCAGTCGACGATTTCAAGCCAGCTTCTACCAATCAAGATGGCAAGGATTTTCCGCAAGTCAATTCCGAAGGCCGCGTGAAAATTCGCGTCGTCGCTCCGGATGCCAAGAGCGTTTCATGCAGCTTTCGTAATAGCAGCGAGTTTAAGAAAGACGAGAACGGTGTGTGGACTGGCTTCACACGTCCACTTGATGAAGGATTCCACTACTACACAATTAAGATTGATGGGGCGGAGGTTCCTGATCCTAACAGCAAGTATTACTTTGGTGCGATGCGTTGGGGAAGCGGAGTAGAAGTCCCGGCCAAAGATAGAGACTTCTATGCTGTAAAGAATGTTCCGCATGGGCAACTTCGTGAAGTACTGTTTTACTCCAAGAGTACGGAATCGACCCGACGAGCCTTCGTCTATACTCCACCAGGATACGACAGCGATCAAGCGAAGCGATACCCTGTCCTCTACCTTCAACACGGATGGGGTGAGAACGAATATGGCTGGGGCGCGCAAGGGCATGCGGGCTTGATCATGGATAACTTGATCGAAGAGGGAAAGGCAAATCCTTTTATCATTGTCATGACCTATGGCATGACCAACGATGTTCGCCCGGGCGGAATGGCAAATTTCGACATCAGTCACTTTGAAAAAGTTCTGGTCGATGAACTGGTGCCGTTCGTCGACGCTAACTTTCGAACGCTAACTGATCAACCCAACCGCGCAATGGCGGGGCTTTCCATGGGGAGCATGGAAACGAAGTTGATTACGTTGAAGCACACAGACAAGTTTTCACACATCGGGTTGTTTAGTGGAGCGACGATAAGCAAGGAAGACGCAGCCAAGATCGAAGGCTTTAAGGAAAAAGTTAAACTTGTGTTTGTTAGCTATGGCAGCAAGGAAGTTGGGGGCGGAGCACAACCGCGGCGCGATGGTGATCCAGAAGCCACTGCCAAAGCTCTCAAGGAATCAGGTGTTAACAGTCATTTCTACCTCTCTCCAGATACTGCTCATGAATGGCAAACGTGGCGTCGCTCCCTAAAGGAGTTTGCACCTCTCTTGTTTCAAACGCAGGAAAAGCTCCTGGGTACTTGGCACAGCCAATTCGAAACTCCCATGGGACTGCAGACTTATCACTTCCAATTTGCTTCTAGCGACGGACAGCCTAGCGCTAAGGCCTCGGTTGAGTCTGAGGATCAGCAGCGAGAAGTAACGTTTAGCGACGTGAAGCTAAATGAGACGTCGATCTCGTTTGCGGAGCTTCGAAAGTTTGGTGAGCGAGAGATGCGAATTGAATACACGGGGACTTTAGCCGGGAAGAATTTGGCGATCGCGCGTTCTGTTCCAAATCGAGGCAGCCAAGAATTAATTGCCACTCGCGACCTTCCTAAGCGAACACCAGTGGTCAATTCGGCGCCGATAGTGCAAGTCAAGATAGATCGCATCATCAAAGATGCATTCCGCGATTCGTTCCTAGTTGGATTGGCAGGCGACCTACCCAACGGTTATTCGGAGACAGAATTGACCCTTGCGTCGAAACACTTCGGAGCAATAACGCCTGAGAATTGCATGAAGCCAGAGAGTATCCAGCCGACCGAAGGGAATTGGCAGTTTGACCGGCCTGATGCGTTGTGCAACTGGGCCGAAAAAAATGGCATGACTATTCACGGACATACACTTGTTTGGCACGCTCAGACTCCTGGTTGGTTTTTTGAAGGAGACAAACAGGTAGTTACTGAGCGAATGAAACGTCACATTGAAACTGTCGTCAAACGCTACAAAGGAAAGCTCCAAAGCTGGGACGTCGTCAACGAAGCGATCGCCGATGGTGGCAATGCCGAAACTGGAAAAACAGAGAACCTTCGCAATTCGAAGTGGCTACAACAATTGGGGCCTGAGTTCCTCACGCTTGCCTTTCGTTATGCACATGAAGTAGATCCTGATGCGGTGCTCTATTACAACGACTACAACATCGAATCGGGACCGAAGCATGAAAGTTCAATGGTACTCCTGAAACGACTCATTGCCGAAGGTGCTCCGGTACAAGCTGTTGGGATTCAAGGTCACTGGAGAACGGGGCAGGTTCCATACGAAGCCATTGACAAAGCGATTTCCGACTATGCATCGCTCGGGCTTAAGGTCAGCATTACAGAATTGGACGTTACGATTCGCGGCGAGTCGGGGGGACAGTTTGGCCGCGGGCAAACGGCCAGCCAACCTATTACGGAAAAGGACCTCAACGACCAAGCCGAGGCCTACGCAAAGCTCTTTGCAATTTTCAAGAAGCACGAGAAGGTCATCGAACGAGTTACCTTCTGGGGCCTTAACGATCGTCGTACATGGCGACGAGGACAGCATCCTTTGCTATTCGACGCTCAGAACAATCCCAAGCCCGCATATGTGTCGATCGTAGGTGAATCTAAGAAGAGTGAAGTGCCTGGGACCGATGACTCAGCCAAGTCGATCACCATTGAAAATGGAGGGCAGGGTAAGTATCCGGCAATCGTCACAGAAGATTCGTCTCTAGAAGGCATGACCATCTATCGTCCGAGAGATTTGACTCCATTCGGCAACGAAAACAAACTACCGGTTCTGTTGTGGGGCAATGGAGCCTGCGCGAATACAACTGAGGAGCACAAGAACTTCCTTAACGAGATCGCGTCTCATGGCTATATCGTTCTTGGCATCGGGTTGCTCGATCAAATTGAAACCCGCGGTGACATCTCGCGCAAACGGACGCAGTCCTCGCAGTTGCTAAAGGCTCTGGACTGGATCAACGTTGAAAACGGACGAGAGGGCAGCAGCTATCTTGGAAAGGTCGACACATCGAAAGTTGCCGCCATGGGAATGTCCTGTGGTGGTTTGCAGGCGATCCAAATCTCATCTGATCCGCGAATCACGACCACGGTTGTTTGTAACAGTGGAGTGCTCCCCCTGCCTTCAACGATGGCGGCTATGCCAGCGCTGACGAAGGAGGATCTCAAGAAACTCCACGGACCAGTGCTGTACATTATGGGAGGACCATCGGATATCGCCTATAAAAATGCGATGGATGACTTCGGTCGAGTGGACCACGTTCCAATTGTCATGACGAACTTGGATGTTGGTCATGGTGGGACCTATCGACGTCCCCATGGAGGAGAGTATTCGCCGGTAGCACTCGCTTGGGTCGACTGGCACCTAAAGGGCAAGCAGGAAGCGTCCAAAATGTTTATCGGTGAAGAGAGCGAGCTAAAGAAA
>CAUJKA010000427.1 GCA_963204965.1 Planctomycetota bacterium
CGATCCAGTAGATCCACTGCTGTTTGGGCTTGGCCTTCATCAGCTTGCGACGACGGCGATCACTAAACCAATCGAAGAACATTTAGCGAACAGTTTCAAGCTTGAGAGTATGAAGCAGTGGCCAACTATGGGAAGATGACCAATTCGATGCGACGATTTTCCGCGCGACCCGTTGGCGTTTGATTGTCGGCGATTGGTACATTCGGGCCGGGAGCCGAAACGGTCATCTGCTGCATCGGCATTCCGCCTCGTTGAGCCAGGTAGTCCATGACGGCCTGAGCTTGAGCGCTCGCTAACTGTGCGCCGCCTGTTGCCACGGAACCGCTGTCGGTATGAGCTTCGATACCAATCCGCTGCCGAGGATATTGCCGCGAGACAACCTGAATGAAGTTGTCGAGTACCGATGCGGCCATTGGATTAAGCTGGACGGTGCCAGGGGCAAACATTTGGTCTGATGCAATGCGAACTCGAATGGCATTGCCCTCCGGGATCACCTGAGCTCCCGGAATTTGAAAGTTGGCCATCGAGTTGTTGGCTGTCAAACGAGCTCCACCGCGCGCGGTCATGTTCGCTTGTAAGCTTCGTGCTTGATTTGCAAATTGCTGCGACGAAGCAAGTAACTGCGAGTTCTGGCGGTTTGCGTCTTCAAGCTGTCGAGCTAACAGATCAGCTCGCTCGCGATAGGCCGTGGCTTGTTGCTGCACTTGGGCAATTTGAGAAGTCAATTGTCGGTTGTTGTTATCTAACTCTTGGGCTCGTCGTTGCAACTCCATGAGCTGCGGAGCTGCCTGACCACCTGCAAAGACACTTGATGGACCACCTGCGGCGGCTGGGTAGCCTGGGTAACCCGCGGTGGTTGGTGCAGCTCCATTCGGTGGATAGACGCCAGGATAATATCCGGGTCTTTGGCAGCCAGAAATTGCCAAACTAGCCAGCAAGCATAAGCCGCTGAACAGTTGCCATTTCAAGGTGTTGGTAGCGCTGGTTTGTTGAGTCATGCCAACGGTTCTGTCTGCAGATTTCAATCCGATACATGCCGAACGAAAGGTTTGGTTGTGAAGATTAGTAAACCCTTCCGGCTGGGTGCAAGGTCAGTTTCTTGTATGCTAGCTGGCGAGATCGGTAGAAGTCGGAGAAAGACATTGAAGGGTGGATTGCTCTATTAAGGCGGCTTCATTCAACACACGCCTACATTTGTCGTCCGTTTCCAACACACTCAGAAACCGTCGGTAACTACCATTCGTTCAAAGCTTGCAATAGTTTACAATGAGGCTTTGATTCGCGATTTTCGCAGGCAGTTTGAACCTGCTAATAGAGCCTGCTGACAACACTCCTACCTTCAACCAAATCGTATGACTCTCCTTCAACCCGCCGTCGTTAACTTTAGCCGTGAACCTCACAGCGTCGAACTTCGAGACATCCCAGTGCCAATCATTGGACCAGATGATGTGCTGATGGAAGTCAGTGCAGTCGGTGTTTGCGGAAGCGACCTCCATCAATGGACATCCGAACATAGCTGGCCCGTGAACTATCCTGTCACACTGGGGCATGAGTTCGCTGGAGTCGTACACTCATTAGGTGCCAACGTGAAGAACTATCAAGAGGGAGATCGCGTCTGCAGTGAGACTGCGGCGGTGATCAACCCAGATAGTCCGATGTCGCGAGTCGGTCGCTATAACTTGGATCCCTCGCGTAAGGGATTCGGATATGGCGTCGATGGCGCGATGACACATTTTGTGCGAGTGCCCGCGCGCTGCTTGCACCGCGTGCCCAAGAGTTTGCCATTGCGAATGGCAGCACTTACCGAACCATGTTGCGTAGCATACAGCGCTGTCGTTGCTAATGTTTCGATCGCTCCTGGAGATCGTATTCTTGTTCTTGGTCCAGGGCCAATTGGAATGTTGTGCGCTGCCGTTGCAAGATTGCGTGGAGCTGAAGTGGGCGTTGTTGGTCTCCCTCGCGACAACGAGCGATTGAAACTGGCAAAGCAGTTCAATTGTGAGCCATTGTTCTCGGACCAAGCCGCTGACTGGGCTCGCTCTCGGGATGGTTTGGGCTGCGAAGGCATCGTCGATGCGGCGGGCGTTTCCGCAACGCTCAAAGTCGCCATGGAACTAGTTCGCCCCGATGGCTGGATTAGCAAAGTTGGTTGGGGACGTGACCCAGTCGGCTTTTCGCTCGATCCGCTCGTTCAAAAGAACGTACAACTTCAAGGCAGCTTTTCGCACACGTGGGCTACGTGGGAACGAGTCCTTCATTTATTGGCCAGCGGAGCACTGAACGTGAACCACATCGTTGGTGGAACATGGGGGCTTCATGATTGGCACACCGCCTTCGAGACGATGCATTCAGGAAAAATTGCGAAGAGTGTTTTGGAAGTGAAGCCCGAAGACAACTAGATTCGCGAACCAAACATTCAAGCAGACTATACTGCCCCTGCTAACAACCCTTTGACGGGACACATCCTCTGTAGCGATATTGCTGCAGACAATCGACAAACTCAGCCATTTTCCTTCCTAGTGTTTTTTGGAGCTACTATGTCAACCTCTCGAAAAGGTTCTAAACCGCTGCGACACCAATTTTGGAGTTGGAGTATCGCGCTTGCAAGTTCAATGACCACCTCGGCCCTCGTCGGATTACCCACCGACCGAGTCTGGGCACAAGAAGCCGGTGGAAAGGCCGCTGATGAAAAAAGCGAATTTGATCGCGCAGAGTTTCGCGGACTGCTGCAAAAACAGCAGGTCAAAGAAGCTGCCGCGATGCTCGATGCCGCACTGGCAGCCAATCCTAATGATGTCAGTCTTTGGCAGGATAATGCTGGATTGATGATGAGCTTGATGCGGACCGATCGCAACGCGACGGTGACTCGCGCTAAAGATCAATTGAAAAAGCTGGAGAGTCTTTCGGGGTTTGAGCCACAGGCAGCCAGCGCCTATCTCACGACACTCACCGTTTTGATGAATATCGGTGGCGACGTCGATGAGACGCTTAAGTCTATGGAAGTGGCATCGGACAAGCTGGAATCTTCGCCGGCAGGTCAATCTATGTTGAGCATGCGAGTGCAACTGCTCGCTCGATCAGATCGCTTTGCCGACGCAAAGAAATTGCTTGATGGTCTACTCGCAAAAGCCGGTGCAGGCAAAGAGTATTTAACCCCCGCGGCAATGTATCTGCAATTGCTCGGCGGAGAGTTCAAAGAAGATGCCGCAGCCGTTGAAGCGAAAGCTCAGAAGATTGCCGATGGGCTTGTTGCTGGAGAAACTCTTAGCCGCACGGACTTTCAGGCCTATTTCGGATTCATGCAGGCGATGGCTGCACGATCGATGCGATCTGAACCCGCCAAAGCAATGGAATTCGTTTCTTCGATTGAGAAAGCCATCGACAAGGCTTCGAAGACCGACGATGCTCCTGGTGCCCCGTACAATTCAATTTCGACCTCGCTCGGTCGCATGAAGACAATGATCGAAACAGAGATCAAGCGAGCGGAACTGATTGGCAAGCCAGCTAAGGATTGGGGTGATTTTGCTGATCAAAACTACCTCGTTGGAATGAAGCAAAAGTCGCTGGCTGAGCTCAAGGGCAAAGTCGTTCTAATTGACTTCTGGGCCGTCTGGTGCGGTCCTTGTATCGCAACTTTCCCGCACTTGAAGGAATGGCACGAGAAGTATTCCGACAAGGGCTTTGTGATCGTGGGTTCAACCAAGTTCTATAACTTCGAATGGAACGCCGAGGCTGGCAAGGCAGCACGTTCACAAGAGGAAGTACCGGTTGAAAAAGAACTGCAAATGCTTGAGAAGTTCCGCGAGTCCTATGGCTTGCATCACGGCTTCTTGGTGACATCCAAGGAAGAAGACTACGGCAAGTCGTTCATGGTTTCTGGAATCCCTCAGGCCGTTCTTATTGACAAAGAAGGCAAGATTCAAATGATCCGCGTTGGTTCCGGTGATCAAAACGCTAAAGATCTTGAAAAGAAGATCGAAGAATTGTTGGCTCAGTAGTCGAAGCTCAGGCTTGGTTTTAGGGGCGAAGCCCTGTTCGTTTACCTAGCCCAGCCTGTAGGGCTGGGTTAGGTGGCTCGCGAGAAAAACATAGGGCCAACGGCCCGACGGTTTGAGCTCAAACCGTCGGGCCGTTGGCCCTTAACGTGTTCATGCGCCATCACCCAGCCCGATGGGCTGGGCTATGTAAATCGCTGGGCCTTCGGCCCGAAATCCCAAAAGGCGAGGTCTTTGACCTCGCCCTTTTTTCGTAAACATAGTTCATCTACCCGCGTGCATTCTCTGTAGAAACTTCTCAGCTACGCTTAAGTGCGAGTCAAGCTTGCTTCCCATCTTATTACACTGAGCAACCATCACAGACATGCGCGGGTTGCTACTGAAAAAGTCTCGGTGGAGATGGATAAAACGCCAGTAGAGTGCATCCCAGACCTCACACCACGCGCTGCGTTTGAAATTGCTCATCTTCAGTACATAGCTCGACCCGCTGATGTAGGGCTTCGTAGTGATCAATCCTCCGTCGGCAAATTGGCTCATGCCAAACACGTTCGGGACCATGACCCAATCATAGGCGTCAATGAACAGCTCCATAAACCATTGGTAGATGGCTTCGGGGGAAATCTCGCAAAGCAACATAAAGTTACCCAGGATCATCAATCGTTCGATGTGGTGACAATAGGCATGTTGGAGCGTTCGAGTCACCACAACGTCTACGGGTTCGATACCCGTAGTGCCATCGTAGAACGACGCGGGCATAGGATGATGGTGTTGCCAATAGTTGATCGATCGCTGCCTGCTTCCCATTTGGCGATAAACGCCAAGGATGAACTCTCGCCAGCCAATAATCTGTCGCACAAAGCCTTCCAGCGAATTCATCGGAACGCGATCGATGCGTTCGATGGCCGCATCGACGACCTGACGCGGCGAGATCAGGCCGATGTTGAGCGCTGGAGTCAGTACAGAATGGAACAGCACGCTAGAACGTACGTCGATCGCATCCTCGTAGATTCCAAAGTTCTCGAAGCGATGATCTAAGAAGTCGCTCAGGCACGTCTGTGCAGCAGATTCCGTAATCGGATATCGAAATGGCTGTGATTGAGCGATCGACTCAAGCCCAATTGCATTCGGAAAATTCTGCTGAACGTACTCCTTAGCGGACTTCACGCAAGCAGACTCTTTGGGCCACGCTACACTTGGTGGAACAAGATCGCGGGGAAGCTTCTTCCGATTCTCCGTATCAAAACTCCACTTGCCATCGGCGGGCTTAAGCTGCTTGTCGACAAGTAGCTTCAATCGCTTGCGTTGTTGGATGTAGAAGTCGGTAAAGAACAGCTTCTTGCGACCAGCCACATAGTCATCAAACTGTTCAGGTGTCGTCAAGAAGTGCGGATGAGAGACGACTTCAAAAGGAATCTTGGCTTTTCTAAGCGCCGTTGTTAAGCGTTGGTGTAGCCACTCGTCTGTCACGTCAAAGAAGCTAACCTGGGTGACTTTAAGTCGCTTGAGGTGCTTTGCGATGTCTCCGTTCTCTTTGAGTTGACTAGACTCGATGTATGCAACCTTCTGTCCTGCCTTGATGAGTTCGCTCTCAAGCTGTTTCATCGAAGCTCGATGTAAGACGAGCTTCTGAGCGTGAAAGTTGTACTGAGTGAATAGCAACGGCTCTTCGATCAGGACGACTAGGTCGGCTTGCTGATGAAGCGATTGGCCTCGGAACAACTGATGCGGGTAAATCAGTACAGCGTGCACGAGATTAAACCGACATGCGACGACGAGGCTGAATGGTGGACAGCCCACCGTCCACAGCAATAGCTTGGCCTGTGATCCAGTCGTTGGCCGGGTCC
>CAUJKA010000428.1 GCA_963204965.1 Planctomycetota bacterium
CGCCGCCCAGGCAATTAGGTAGGTTGGCATGACTCCGGTACCCGTATAACCCCGAAATTCAGTTTCAAATGGTATTCCATCAAGTTCGATTACAGACGAGTCCCAGGATCCGAGGCTTAGCTTATAAGCATCAGCGGAATGCTGTGTGAGATCCCAAGTGGGCAGCTTGTCACCAGATTTTCTAGGTCTAAAAAGCAAAGAAACAATCAGCTTTAGTTTGAATTCATCTTCAGAATTCTGTTGAGCACCGTATTTGGTCGTAAACCGTCTAAGGCTTTTGAGTGCATCATTTCTTCCCAGACTATGAAAGAAGTTTACAGTCCTAATAAGTTCGGTGGGATCTGGGTCATAGATTGCGTACTCTGAGATCATCGTTGCTGCGTGCTCGATAGATCGTTCTCTGCGAAGGTGCTGAGCCCACCAACAGAACGCAACGCCAGCAGCCGTAATAACCAGCAGTAGGTTTGACAGTCTAAATTTGAACACGACAGTTCTCACAAATTGTCTACGGGCAGCGAATACACGATTTTTTGATCTATTGCGAGCTCCTCTCGGTCCTTGTGAGTGTAATCATCCCTCGAAAGACTTGAGAGTCCATTGATACGGGGATCGCTCGAAGCGAACAGTCTGCCATGGTGACGTAGAACTTGTCTGAGTCGTGACGCGGAGCCCAAGGGAACCCCGAAGTGCAAAGTTGACTGGTTGAGAGGTCCTCGGGTTTCATGATTGGAACGCTGTGCCGATGATGTGATTCGACAATCATCAACGTCGATTCGCCAGGATCAATAATTTCCTTTGACAAACGACCTAGAGACGGATGGAAGAATGCATCCTCTCCGGCCGATGCGTGGTAAACGCTAAAGCCCAGCTGGGCATGTTGGCTATCAGGGCATTGAAAACAGGATACCCGATCCAGAAGTCGGCGAACCTCTACGTTCTCGGACGAATTCCATGGTGCTGAAAAATCTATTGCTTCGAACGCGTTGCTTTGTTCAACAAAGGGAAGGATAAGGGATCTCCAGCTGTGCAGGTTCTTTCCTTGCGGGTCTTGCAAGTAAGCAGGTGGGTAGCACTTGAAGACGTGTTCATAGTTGAGAATACCAAGACCAATCGCTTTGAGATTGCTATTGTATCTCAATAGCTTGGTCTCTCTTGCAGCGCGAACCGCCGGAAGTAGAAGTGAGGTTATGACCACAATGATAACGGCGACAACCACCACTTCGATCCAAGTTAGCGAAAGTCGATTCGACCTCGTAACATCCTCAAGCGCTGGTGGCAGGTAGGGATCTTCTTTAGGAGTCATACTCATCTCCCATAAGCAATGGTCTGAGTGGTTCCAATTCAACCAATCGATTCGTGGGTTCAGTCCCAAACTGCCATCGCTTCGCGACTAACAAATTATACACGCGGCGTTTCCTGGGATTGGCATCCCAGGCTTTCAAATATCGTCGCATTCGCGACTAAAGCCGACCGCTATTCAAGCTCTGCAAAATTCTTCAACAACTTCAGCCCTGCAGCTTGGCTTTTCTCGGGGTGGAATTGCGTGGCATAGAGATTGTCTTTCCAGACCGCGGCGCAGAACGTTTCGCCATACTCACAGTCCAACCAGACTACGCTTGGATCGCGAGGTACGACGTAATAGCTGTGCACAAAGTAGAAGTAGCTTTCGGGCGCGATGCCTTGAAGCAAGGGACAATCGGCTTGTCGAACCATGACCTGATTCCAGCCCATGTGCGGCACTTTGAACTCGGCGCCAGCTGCATAGCGCGGGCCCGCGAAACGATCTACGCTACCTTGCAGTACGCCCAGCCCCTCGTGATTGCCTCCCTCGGTACCGACTTCGAACAACATCTGAAGACCCAAGCAGATGCCCAGAAATGATCGGCCACTCTTGATCACATCGACGATCGGCTGGTCTAACTGACGCTTCCGAACTTCGGCAATCGCCTCCCCGAAACCTCCTACACCAGGCAAGATCAGCTTATCGGCTTTGGCAATCTGGTCGGGATCACTGCTGATGATCGCATGGGCACCAACATGCTCCAGAGCCTTTTGTACGCTGCGCAGATTGCCCATTTGATAGTCAACAATGGTGATGGTAGACGGCATATTCTCAGTTTAATGTGGGAATTTCTTAGTCAAAACCAGGCTCGTGACTCGATCTAGCGAGGCTTTCAGTCAGTTACTCATTTTCGTCGGACAATCAAATTGCCGTCGAAAACTGCTTGACTGCACACCCCCTTAATGTGCTAAAATCGATGCCCAGGTTGGTCCGTTAGGATATCTCAAATCGAAAGGTCCGGGGAGATGAGGATAATGATCAGACAGTGCCAAAGATTTTTGGTTCTGGCGCTTTTTGCAATATCAACAATTGTGTCAGCTACGGAAACAGCGACGGAGCTCGCTCCGACTCACAAACAATTGCGAGTCTTCCAGCCCAAACATGGCGAAAAGACCGGCCAATTGCACACCTTCTGTTTGACCAGCGAAGGAAACATTTTGGCAAGTGTGACCGCAGGAGCCAACGTGCTTCAGCTTTACACTCCAGAACTCACTTTGATCAAAGAGATCGAACTACCATTCGCTGCGACTGCACTTAACGTCGCGCCAAGCGGAAAGATCTACGCAGGTGGAAGTGGTAAAGTTGCTCTGATCAGTGCTGCTGGTGAAGTTCAAGGCATCGAACGCAGTCCTCAACTCGCCGACGAAAAAACCATCAAGGAACGCATGGTCAAGGCGGCCAAAGAAAAGGCTGAGAAAGTCAAAGAGACCTATCGCAAGCAAGTTGAGCAGATCACTGATCGCATTGCGAAGCTGGAAGAGTCCAAAGAAGAATTGTCCGAACGCGATCAAAAGCGGCTGCAGACTTACGTCAAGCAAAAAGAGATGATGGAAGACAATCTCAAGAAGTACGAAGAGTCGGCCGAAATCGATCCTGAAAAAATCATGAACAGCGGCTCCGGCGTTCGTGCGATCGCTGCAACTGAAGACGCGGTCTTCGTGGCTTGCAACTCCTTGGAAGGCTATGGCTATGAAGTTTGGAAGGCCAAGCCAGACCTCTCCGAACCATCTCTCATTCTCACAGGACTTTCAGGCTGCTGTGGTCAATTCGACCTTCAAGCCAACAAAGAGTTTCTTGTGTTGGCTGAAAACACCAAGTTCCAAGTCGGACTTTTGGATCACGAAGGCAAGCGACTGAGCAGCTTCGGCAAGTCCAATCGAATGGGTGGCGATGGCTTTGGTAGCTGCTGCAATCCGATGAACGTTCGTTGCTGCGAAAACGGTGATATCCTCACCGCTGAATCAAGCATCGGAACAATCAAGCGATTCAATGCATCGGGCGATCTTGTCGGCGTCATTGGAAAAGCTAAGATCGGCGGCGGTTGCAAGCACGTAGCACTTGGTTTCGACCAGACTCGAAACCGTTACTATCTGCAATACCAAGACAAGAATGCCATCTGCGTTCTTGTCCCCAATGCCGAAGCTCCAGACATGACCGAAGATGAACTGTTGGCTAAGCAAGCCCGTGAAGGCCTTGGCCAAAAGCTTGTCGGTAAGTGGACGATTGGCAACAAGCCTAAGAAATCGGGCGGTGGGCTTTTCTCAGCCTTGGGCGCTGCTGCGGGCGGTGGCCAACCAGTCGATCCATTCCTCAGCAATGAGATGGAATTTAAGGCCGATGGAAAATTGGTTGGGAATACGCCTGATCTAAAGTGGGAATCCATTCGCCAAGATGAAAAGTCTCTCATGGTCAACATGGAGATGGAAGAGGTTGGCTACGACCTGAAGATTGTTTTTGACGGTGACGACAAATGCACAATCTCCGTGATGTTGGGCGGTGATCAAGCTTACTCAACCAAGACTTACACTCGATTCACCGAAGAATCGAAAGACAAGTCCGATGCAAAAGCTGAGTCAAAAACTGAAGCTAAGGCTGAGGATAAGACAGGCGGGCAATAAGCCTTAGTCAATTTCTTCTCGCTGCATTTTTCGGCTCCTCCACTGGCCCTGCTAGTGGAGGAGTTTCGAAATACTTACCGTCGTTGATCACACGCGGATCGCCAGTTTCTTGCAAAGTAGCCAGCAATCGCTTCTCAAGCTTGGCTCGAATCTCTTGGTACTCACCCTCACTTGCAACGTTGCGCGTCTGCTGAGGATCTTTGGCTAAGTCGTACAGTTCTTCTCTCGGTCGCCGTCCATAGACCCATTCAAAGTGCTCTTGCCACTTGGGCTCTTTCCGAGCCTTCACTAACCAAGCTTTGGTTGGTCCGGCATCTTCATCGGGCAAGGTCACGCGAGTTTCCTCGGTGATCTCCTCCGTCGTAGGTTCTTTGCCATCGCTCAGTCGATAGTGGTCACCAAGCGGCATCCGTTCAGGATGGAAGTTGATAATGTAAAGGTGGTCAGCGGTGCGTATAGCTCGCTGAGGATACGGAGCGTAGTCGGCTCGCGCATTCTCCACATGTCGCTCACGTCCAATGAAGACTGCATCGCGTTGAGGTTCAACGAGGCCCGACTTTTCAGACTGAAGCAATTTTACCAGACTTCTCCCCGTCATCTGTTCGGGTCCCTTCGCATTGGCTAACTCAAGAAACGTTGGAGCCAAGTCGGGTAACGAGACCAGATCATCGACGACTCGACCACCAGGCGCTTTGCTCCAACGAATCGCCAACGAGACGCTTGAACCAAAATCGTACAAGTTACACTTGCCATGAGGAAAGCCGGGAGCTCCATGATCTCCGCTGACCACAATCATCGTATTCTCAAGCTCGCCAAGTTCCTCTAAGCGATTTCGCAAATGTCCCAACATGGCATCAAGAGCTTGAACCTCACCGAAGTAGTCAGCCAGATCTTCGCGAACTTCGGGAACGTCGGGTAGGAACGCGGGCATCTTTCCTTGCAATTGATCCGCGTCGATATTCCAGAGCGCTTTGCCAGAGCCCTTCTTCCACTTACGGTGTACGTTGGTCGGACCGAACCAATAGAAAAAGGGTTGGCCTTGCTTACGAGCCTTGAGAAACGTATCGAAGTTTCCTAGTGCTTCGTCATACAACTTCTGCTTGGCTTGTGAAAGTGGCATGCCACCGGCAACTAGCTTTGTCACGTTTTCGGAAAACTGATTGAACTTACCGCCCGACTTTTCAAACGCAAACTTGCCCGCGCCAAACGGTGCGTCGCCAGGCGTCCCGGGGCTCCATACTTTATACGTCTCGCCGATGTGATAGCCCGCATCATTCAGCAACAACGGAAAAGCAGGTTGTGATCCGTCCCACACTGCACCACGTAGAATGGCTCCGCGTCCTGTCCTCCAAAAATGTTGCCCGGAAAGTAATGCACTGCGGCAAGGCGTACAGCTCGGAGATGACACAAACGCTCGTCGAAACAGAACACCTTCCGACGCAATTCGATCAAAGTTCGGAGTAGCGACAACATCGCAAATGGTGCCTGGACCGTCGATCTTGGAGTAGGCACTAGCGAACCGGCCCCAATCGTCTGCAAACACAAACAACACATTGGGGCGAGCGTCTTCCGCCGCCTGCGTCAGCGAAGTCACCGACGTCCACGCAACCGCACAAACAAATAGCAACACTGCAAAGCAATTAACTCGCTTCATCGTTGGACTCGATTCTTCGTTGAACTGATTAGAGGCGATTTGGTTCGACAGCTTAGTACAATGCTAACGCAAGTTGGCGACGATACTTGCTGGTAATCTCCGACTCGTCGGGCAACGTTCGAAAGATATCGATCATCAGCTCGCGAGCCTTTTCGCCAGTGACGCGTCGATCTTGAGCTACCAATTCTAAGCAAACTTCACAGGCACGTTCAAACTGCTGCGAGCCAGCTAGAGCTTCGGCGAGCTTTAACTTGGCCGCAAAGTCTCTGGGGTTCTTTTGTACCAAGTCCATGAGTGCCTCGACAGAGTCCGTCGACTTGCGTCCCATCAGGTTCAGTTGCGACTTTAGTTTCGTAGCCTCGGGTTCCAAAAAACCACGCGACTCTAACTGCTCCAAAAGAACAGTCGCTTCATCGAATCGATTTAGGATCAACAGTTTTTCGGCTAAGCGAATCTTCAGAGTTGCATCTTTGGGGGTGGACTCGATCATGGTCTGCAGCCGTTCGATAACAGCCTCGGGATTCGCAAGGAAGTCGCTTTCCAACTGCGATAACTCCCACTGCGACTTCAAGGGTACCAGCCATTCCAGAATGGACTTCTCCGGCAGTGCGCCTTGAAACTGATCCACCACAGAGTCGTTTAGGATCGCAAATACGGCAGGGATACCTTGAATGCCGAACTTGCCCGCCGCCATGGGGCACTCGTCGGTATTCACCTTAACCAGTGTCAGCCAGTCTTGATTCTCTCCGGCTATCTTTTCCAGTGTTGGCATCAGCATTCGACAGGGAGCACACCAAGACGCCCAGAAGTCGACGACAACAACAGAACTTCGTCCATAGACATCGGCCTCAAACGTTGGATCGCTGGTAATCAGGATGTTGGGTGGCTTAGCTTCTGACATTCGTCACTCGATAGATTTCGCGGATCAGGGAAGGCGAGGCAGGGTGGGGTCGAGTCACATTGTAGATACTCGTACTCACTCAGGCGAGTGATTCACGAAAGTCGTCTGACTAGTTTCTCGTGAAGCAGGAGAAACAGCGGTGGCGAATACTCGATGTTGGTAAGAAAATAAGTGGTAAGAAAATGCAGTCTTGAGATCTTCTTCTTGCCGTGCTGGAAATCGCAGGCAAGAGAATGAGGGCAGAAGAATGAAGATGGTGGATGGTCACAGGTTTTTGCGAGTCCAAAATTTAGGCGTTTATTGTAACTGATTCGATATTGCCGCTTAGCAATGCCTAGTGACTATGTCGACGCAAGGCAGCATAATAGAGGAAGCTTGAATACGGTTTTGCGTGGCTTCACTAAGAGGTCCTTGATGGCAAAGAATCTCATTCTGATTTTAGTTTCACTCGTGTTGATTGTTGCCATCGCATCGAGTTCCTCCGTCAACCGAAATAATGGAATAACAGGAACCAGCTTGGTAGTTGGATTGATTGGATTGTTAACTTCTTTTGTTCTTGGAAAATCAAGTTTCAGCCCTGTCGTTTTTCTGTGCTGTAGTCTCGCTCTTGGTTTTTCAATTGCAGCGGGCCTGAGTTCGTCGGACAACTCGATCGTTATCTTTTTCTCCACCTGGGCGGTCTACACTGCTTTGTTTGTCGCTGTAGGCAAGCGAAGCTCTATGAGTTCAGTCACAGCCCCGACCGATTGGCAACAGCAGCACCTACCTATAGCCATGCAACAATTTAGCAGTGACCCAAACTATGGCGCGGTTGAGCGCGTATACGCTTACATCGTAGATGCCTGCGAATGGGAGAAACAAGCGATTCCGCCCAATCCAAAGCTAGAAAGCGAACTGCGTTCTCACGTGAAGTCTAGATTGTCTGGCCACGCAGGTCACGCGGACTCAACGGTTCACAAGCTAGTGCAAGAACGTGGACGTGCCCTACTATCATCGCGACGCGACCAACTTCAGTCTCTGCAGCGATTGGCTGAAATACACTGGATCGGCGAATCCTGGAAGCAGGAGATGTCGATGCTCTCAAACCCTCCAAAACATGATCCCAACGTCGAGTTGATTGTAGATCTACGCTCGAACGACGATGGATCGGCTGACGTAACGACACAGACTGATGCTGAGCGACGAGTGTACAGGGTAGAGAATGTCGGTGGAAAATGGCTGATCAGAAAGTATGACTGGCAGCCGAAACTCTAAATCAAGTTGATCATTATCGTTGTTTGGATAAGTTGAGCATGGACATTCGCATTCAGAACACTCTTGCCCTGGTCCGTTGACGTCTGGATTGAACGAGCTACTCTTTTCACCGATAAACTTCGACAGCATGCCTACACCACCGCCCATGGATGGCGTTTATAACGTCCCATCTAGTCCAAACTCGCCGTACACCTTTTATCAAACTGTTGCGAAGCTCCCGTCTCACAGTGAATTTGTCCGTGAGTCTAAAACACTAGTATCCGAACTAAGAGTCGCAATTTCTAAGTTCCTCAATCATCACCGTATCCCAGAGCACAACGAGATCGTGGAAGCTGTCTTTGGGGACTATGCGATCGGCGAGCATCCTTCCGACCGTACAATGTCCTTTTTCATCGGTTCTTTAGACGCATTCGTCCCCGAACTAATCACAATGCTTCAAAGGGATATTCTATTGAGATTTCCACTGTGGAGACTGCGAGCACAATTCGAAGGAATGTCTGTCGGTGTGTATCCCGACGCAGTTTGGTTTGACGATAACCTTGTAACTGGCTCATTCACCGCTGACCATCCCGTCTATCGAGGATGGTTTGAAAACGCAAAGCAATACCGGGAAGCAAGATTCGGTCCGCTATCTCGTCAACTTGCATTTTGTCGCCGCAAGATACCTGAGGCGATGGAGAGAATGGCTGATTACCCCTACCAGCTAATTGGCGTGTTTGAAACCTATCAGCCCCACTTAGCAGGAGTCGCTGTATGGGTCCTTCATGTGGGAAGTCGCGAATTGAGTTTTGATGACGAGTGTTCCCCAGTCCGAACGTCCGCCGTAAGTTCTGAGGGAGAAATCTATCCGCAATCAAGCAAGTTGTTTTACCCCACAACGGATCTTCAACCTCCGTACTGGCTAAAGACTCATCTTGTCGATCCAAATGCAAAACGGATTCTGAACGTCAAAGAGAATGAAAGATACGAAATCGGTAGAATTGAATGGGATGCAATCCTGGACGATAATGTGAAAAATTGAAGTACAGCGAACGCAGACCTACATAGTTCTTTCGACGTGAAGCGGAGACTTGAAATGACACCACTATTCAAGAAGCTCAACCTGGGCAATTGCGATACCATACTCGTACTCAACGCCCCTCAGTCTTTCGAGTCTGAACTATCTCAGCTCGACGGAGTAAAAGTAATTCGTAAAGCCACGGCCAAACTAAAGGCAACATTCGCAATTGCCTTTGCAACGACACAGGCCGAATGCGATCAATTCTCATCGACTTTAGCGAAGGCAACCGAGGGTGACTCAATAGTCTGGATCGCCTATCCCAAAGGTTCATCCAAGAAGTACAAGTGCGAATTCAATCGCGACTCTGGCTGGACTGTAATCGGCGACGCAGGTTTCGAACCCGTGCGTCAAGTCGCGATCGACGAAGACTGGTCGGCGCTCCGTTTCCGACGAACCGAACACATCAAATCCATGACTCGAAGCAATTCCATGGCCATATCGACCGAAGGGAAGCAACGAACCAGTCGCAAGCGGTGACCACAGTGAGATCGGTCTCGCGATTCGATGAAGCCCAACCCACTGATCTACTAACTTGCAAGGTGATTATGCCTGAGATTACGATCCCCAATAGTACCCTGCCCGTATCACTTGGCACGGCAAGAACGTTGGTTCACAAGCGAATGGGTAAGCCGGATTGGATTCGCAAATCGATCGGCCGACTTAATGAAACCTATCTGAATCCTGGTATCGCTGTCCAGTACGACGACAATGACGCGATAGCCAAACTCTCCGTGGCCTGGTTCGAAATCGACGGAAAGTGTGCCAAGTTCTCTGGCCAGCTAAGCGGAGTATGCTTGGGAGATCCCGAGACCTCCTATTTCGAGAAACTAGGGCCGCCTGTCATTGATAAACCAGAATCGCGCATATGGAACCTAACGGGATACTCGTTGGTCGTAGAGTGCTGGCCGGAGGACGGAGACGAAGAGCCGTGGGGAATTTACAGAAGGGGCGAGGTCCGATCAATTGAGGTGACAACCAAGCTTCCGACGGAAGAGGATGTGCAGCGAGACATTAGAGCCACATTTCGCGAAATGTTTCCAAAGGGTGCGATCCGCTCTATGCGCCTAGCAATCTGAAAAACTGATCTATACGAAAAGAGGCTTCCTCAGCGAAATTGATAGTTCTCACACCGTCAATTCAAAAAGGGAAGCCTCATGGATGTACAAGTTAAGGCAGGAAGCC
>CAUJKA010000429.1 GCA_963204965.1 Planctomycetota bacterium
TTCGAATCAGCAATCGTTGATCTATAGCTGCGCGGTCCGAGAAGATGGAGCATCGCGAGGTCGACCACTGGGCGTTCTAGGCGTTATCTTCAATTGGAAAGCCTTCTCGCAAGCGATTCTGCGCAATCTGCCGCTGGATACAGTCGAAGCCGAACGCACGACGGCGATGTTTGTCGAATCGGACGGAACTCCAGTCGCTTCCTGCGGTTCACCCGTGTTCGAGAATCGATTCCCAGTCGAGAAATTTGACTCGCTCTTCCGCAAAAATGGATACTCCTTCGAGAAGATTGAAGGCCGCCCGTATTGCATTGCTCACGCAATCGCTCCAGGCTTTGAAACCTACTGCACCGGCTGGCACACAGTCCTATTGCAGAAGATGTAGTCGCCGCTCAGGCGCGACCTATTAGATAGCCGAACTCATCTTGCCGAGACTTAGTTTTCGGCAAGTTCAGGGAAGATCTCTTCGTTCAGATTCTGACGTCCGATCAGGCTCTTCGTTCGCGCCAAAAAGTCGAACTTGAAGTTAGCAACTTGCTGCTCGGTGATACCTAACAGGTCGGCAACTTCTTTATTGCTTTGACCGCTAACGAACAGCAGCTCGATACACTTCAGCTTTTGCCAATCGCCCTTGGACTTCCATTTCTCAACCTGCTCGCGGAGAGCGATGACCAAGGCTTCCTCTTCGATCTGCTTTCGCTCGCCACTGCGAACGATGGCGCTTGCCGGTCGAGCATGAACGGAAGCGATCTGCCAAGGCGCTGAACTGCCGCGATCACTATTCTGCGTAAGCGAGATCGCTGGCCTGCGGCCTTCGCGTCTAAGTACGTCGGTTAGCTTGTAGGCACAAATCGAGAACAGATAACTTTCCAGGGATCGATTTGAATCGTAGTTTGGCAGGCTGTTCAAAAAGCCCACAAATGTCTCTTGGACGATATCTTCGCTGGTGGCAGTGTTGCGAATTCTCGTATCCACGAAGGCTAGCAGTCTGCCTTCGTACCTGGCAATTAACTCCTCCCATGCAGACGCTTCGCCGCTGCGAATACGCTGGACGAGCAGTTGGTCGGCGTCAAGTTGAGTCATTGCGGTGCCTGAAACGCTTCGAGGGTTACCAAAAAGTCACGCTCACAGAATACCAATCCACTCTCAAAACAGATAGACTCGCCCGAAATCTTGGGATCTTTTTGCCATCCTGAATGACAACTTTGACGCAGTTTTGAATCGTGGAGAGGGTTCTAGGCTTATCTCTCGGGGATTTCTAGGCGCTTTATCTTGTCACTTTCACTAAGCTTTGGTGCTGGTGCCGCTGACCCCTTGGCAAAACGCCAATTCGCATGATACGTTAGGGAAATTTTAATTCGGTCAGGTTCGGACCCTTCGCAACTGAATCCACCGTTTTCAGGGAATCTGAAGTAGATCGCGAGGGGGCCGAAAGTAGGATCACTAATACTCGGCAAGGATCTCCGCGAAGTGCCTAAACGTACAGACATTCGAAAAATTATGCTCATCGGCTCCGGTCCCATTGTGATTGGACAGGCCTGTGAGTTCGACTATTCAGGCACGCAAGCGTGTAAGGCACTCAGGGAAGAGGGCTACGAAGTTGTCTTGGTCAACAGCAATCCAGCGACCATCATGACCGACCCCGCGACGGCTGAGCGAACCTATATCGAGCCGTTGACGTGGGAGTTTGTGGCCAAGATTATCGAAATCGAGCGGCCCGATGCGTTGCTGCCGACTTTGGGCGGACAAACCGGCTTGAACGTGGCGATGGACTTAGCCAAACACGGCGTTCTAGAAAAATTCAACGTCGAAATGATCGGCGCGAATCCAGCCGTAATCGCCAAAGCCGAAGATCGCGACCTGTTCAAAACCGCGATGGGTACGATCGGCTTGGAGGTTTGCAAAGGCTTCGTCGTGGGCAACCTGGATCAAGCCCGAGCTGCCCTCAAAGAAGTCGGCTTGCCTTGCGTCGTTCGACCCAGCTTTACGATGGGCGGTAGCGGCTCGGCCATCGCTTACAACCGCGATGAGTTCGAATCGCTAGTACGCAACGGCTTGCTCCAGTCTCCGATTACTGAAGTCTTGATCGAAGAGTCGATCATTGGCTGGAAAGAATACGAGATGGAGGTGATGCGCGATATGGACGACAACGTCGTCATCGTTTGCTCCATCGAGAACTTTGATCCGATGGGCGTCCACACCGGAGACTCGATCACCGTCGCTCCCGCTCAGACGCTGTCGGACAAAGAATATCAGATCATGCGCGATGCCAGTCTAAAGGTGATTCGCGAGATCGGTGTGGAGACTGGTGGTTCGAACATCCAGTTTGCTATCGAACCCAAGACCGGTCGAATGATTGTGATCGAGATGAATCCCCGCGTCAGTCGCTCAAGTGCGCTGGCGAGTAAAGCGACTGGATTTCCGATCGCGAAGATTGCGGCAAAACTGGCAGTCGGATATCGCTTGTGGGAATTGCCCAACGATATCACCAAGAAAACGATGGCGTGCTTCGAGCCGACGATCGATTACGTTGTAACGAAGATCCCACGTTTTGCCTTCGAAAAATTCCCTGAGGCTGACACGACTCTGATGACGCAAATGAAAAGCGTCGGTGAAACGATGGCCATTGGTCGTACCTTCAAGCAGTCCTTCCAGAAAGCTCTTCGTGGTCTGGAAGTTGGCGCGTTTGGTTTCGGCTGCGACAGCAAGGATCTCTGGTACAGCCCTACCCCACCAGACGAAGACGAAATTCGCAGCAAGTTGGCTCGGCCCAATCCAGATCGCGTTTGGTACATTCGCTACGCTCTCAAGTTCGGAATGACTATTGATGAGATCTACCGAATCACAGCTATCGATCGCTGGTTCCTTGACCATTTGGCTGAAATTGTCGAAATGGAAGATGAGCTACGAACTGTTGAGAGCTTAAGTTCGATCACTCCCGAATTGATGAAGCTGGCTAAGCAATTTGGCTTCTCGGACAGACAGCTCGGCAACTTGCTGGGCAGCGACGAAATGGAAGTCCGTTCATGGCGTAAGCGTCACGGTATTGTTGCGACGTACAAGTCTGTTGATACCTGCGCGGCTGAATTCGAAGCTTATACGCCTTACTACTACAGTTCGTATGAAGACGAAGATGAACTACCACCCAAAGATCCGAACAAGAAGCGGATCATGATCCTCGGCGGTGGGCCGAACCGCATCGGACAAGGTATCGAGTTTGATTATTGCTGCTGCCACGCCAGTTACGCGCTGCGCGAACTTGGTATTGAATCGGTGATGGTCAATAGTAATCCCGAAACGGTCAGTACGGACTATGACACTAGCGACATACTTTTCTTTGAGCCGCTGACGACTGAGGATGTGCTCAACATTTGTGACCGCATCCAACCCGATGGTGTCATCGTGCAGTTTGGTGGACAAACGCCACTGAATCTAGCTCGTGCTCTTTCCACGGCTGGCGTGCCGATCATTGGAACGAGTGTCGATACGATCGAAGAGGCTGAAGACCGCGAGAAGTTCCAGAAGCTGCTTAACCAGCTAGGACTGAAACAACCCGCCAATGCCATCGCTCGCAATATGTCTCAGGCACGTAGCGAAGCGCAGAAAGTTGGCTTCCCTTCGCTGGTTCGACCAAGCTTCGTATTGGGCGGCCGCGCGATGGAGATCTGCTACGATACAGCTCAGTTCGAGCGTTTTGTGGCGGAAGCGTTTATCGTCGCCGATGGTCAACCTGTCTTGATCGATCGCTTCCTTGAAGACGCTATCGAAGTCGACGTCGACGCGATATGCGATGGCGAAAATGTTGTCGTCATGGGCATCATGGAGCATATCGAAGAGGCCGGCGTGCACTCGGGTGATTCCGCTTGCGTGATACCGCCATTCAGTCTTTCCGACGAAGTGATTCAGGAGATTCGTGAAGCGACTTGGGCGATGGCTAAGAAACTGCGAGTCATCGGACTGATGAACGTTCAATACGCCTTAAAGGTCGAAGATGGCAAGACGAACGTGTATGTCTTGGAAGTCAATCCACGAGCTAGCCGAACGGTCCCGTTTGTTGCTAAGGCGACCGGCGTGCCCGTTGCAAGACTAGCCGCGAAAGTCATGACGGGATTCACTCTGCCACAATTAGGCATCACCAGTGAGCCGGTTCCGAAGCATGTCTCGATTAAAGAAAGCGTATTCCCGTTCCGCAAGTTTGCGGGAGTCGACATCGTGCTCGGTCCAGAAATGCGCAGTACCGGTGAAGTCATGGGAATCGCAGCAGACTTTCCAATGGCCTTTGCTAAGAGCCAGTTATCAGCGGGTGTTGTCCTACCAACAACTGGCAATGTTTTTATCAGCTTGAATTCACGTCACAAGAATCGCATAGCTTCGATCGCGACTCGCCTGCACCAACTGGGCTTCACCGTTTTGGCAACACCAGGCACGGCAATCGAGATTGAGAAAAGTGGTATTCCCGTAACCGTCGTCAAGAAGATCGCCGAAGGTTCGCCGAACCTGATCGACTATCTAAAGAACGAAGAGGTCTCGCTGATCATTAACACGCCCAACGGCAAAGGCGCACGTACCGACGAAGGTCGCATTCGAGCAGCCGCGGTTCAGCACGGCGTCCCCTGCATCACAACCTTAGCAGCCGCCAACGCAGCGATCATGGCCATGGAAGCCTTGCGACAAGGACAGTACACGGTGCAATGTTTGCAAGAGAGATTCGCAACTTAGCAAGTACATTCCATATGCAGTCCGCTTCCTCAGTGTGCTACTATAATCCGTGTCGTTTCCAATCCCACCGGCGTGCCCGGTCGGTCCTTAGGCTTCTATCTATCGTCCATTCCGGGTCGGTCAAACTCCTGCCGGGTTTGACCAAGTTTGACTAAGCTACGATCAAGACTTACATGACGTTCATCCACTGCTTTTACAGTCTGGCGATTGTCCACTAATCTCTAGCAGTTCGTTAGACTCTGCGACACGACCGCCGAACTCTCCCGCGCGAACTTCACCTTCAGCAATCGACTAATTCGCGGGAGAGTCGCGTGGCGAGTGGTACGAGCCATAGTCGCAGGCACATTCCATGTGCCGTCCGCTTCTTCATCTTCCTCCCTCAACCACCAATCAACACTCATTCCCACTAATTATCAGTTCCCATCAGTGTTGATTAGTGGTATTCATTTCTTTCTTTACCCCAACTCCGGCAGCTAGTTTGCCCGTGACGGAACGAGCGCCGAACTCTCAAGCGTGCAGCCCCTAGCTCTAGAGATCGATGAGGGCAAAAATGATCCCTGCTTCTTCAATGCAGCGCCATGTTCCATATCTCCTTACCCTTATCTTCCTACCAACAACGCTTGGGTTCTCTCCGCTTCTTCAGCCCGGAGGGCGCCACATCTTTGCCGGTGAGCGTCAGCCACCGGATCTCAAAGTCTATGAATCTGTAGCCCGGAGGGCGAAACATGCTTCACTTCCTCAACCACACCTCCACACCAGCCACTACCCAATGCCTCCTCAACCACCAATCAACACTAATTCTCACTAATCAGCAGTGCCTATCCGTGAACATTAGTGGTCTTCCATTCTCTTTATGTCCCAAAGTTTCGCAACGCTCCAGCAGCTCGAATGCCCATTACAGCACGAGCAATGAACTCTCCCGCGCGCTGACATTACCTTGCGCGACTGACTAATTCACGGGAGAGTCGCGTGGCGAGTGGTGCGAGCCAAAAGCGGTGAGGGCGAAAGCGATCCCTGCTTCTTCAGTGCAATTTCATGTTCCATATTTTCTTACCCCCCATTTTCTTACAAATCTTCTTCCGCTGTCTTCGGTCTTAAATCCCACCGGCTTGCCCGGTCGGTACCTTAGGCTCCCAGCTACCCTTCTCCACCGATTCCTTAGTATGAAAGCGATGGAATCGAACGTATGATTCAAACCATTTGGGAAACCACTTTGCGGAGTTATCGCTTAGCTTTTTGACAGCGAGGCACCGCTTGTAGAGGCTCAAGAACTCTGCCATACGCAAATCAGAGGACGTGACTGCGCCCATAATGCCATCCTTTCCATTTTGCCCATATTCAGACGTTGTCTGTCCCCACCAAAGGTACTATTTTCTACAATCCTAGGCTTGCATGTGCAATAGGGACGCTTAGAATTCACCCCCAGTGGGGAGAATAATATCATCGGTCGGTCCTATGATATTGCCCCTTTTGTCACAATATCCAACGTCCATAGTTGGATACTAAGATTGTTATTTGCAACGAAGGTCAACGTGATGCGTCTTCAGAAGAATTTGAAACGAAACATCATCGTTACCACCGCAGGCATCATCCTGGTTGGCACGATTGCGATTGCCTTGACGATTTCTTACTCCGAACCACGACCACTGTCGGACGACGAATTGGTCAGCGTTCACAACGCGATTAACGCCGTAGCTCCGGGT
>CAUJKA010000430.1 GCA_963204965.1 Planctomycetota bacterium
GAAATCTCCATTGTTTCGGTAGAGCGCATTTCGAGTGCTGGACTGCTTAGTCTCAAGATTGGTGCCGTTGACGAAAAAGATGTCAACATACCCATCGCCATCAAAGTCGAACGTGGCAAATCCACCAACGACCGATTCCACTACATAACGGTTGCCTGTTCCACCGTCGGTGTGAACAAAATCAATCCCGCACTTGTCCGAAACATCCACCAAGCGTATTTCCGTTTGTTGTTGAGCTTGAGTCGGAATTGCCCACAACATGACTACAACGAACCAAACGACCGACTCGCAAAGACCGAGCCAGTTCGCAACGATGGATCGGCGGCTCTTCGAACTAACCATGATATGACTTTCGTGCTTCATACAACATTCAGACGGCTAGCAGCAAATCAACGCTGCGAATTCAACGCGATGTCGAAAGCGATTCTTGAATGCGATTGACCAAACTCTCCGACTCGCTTGTCCCCAACAATTGCTTAGCCCTATTGGCCGGCGCTTTTGCCTCGCCCGGTTTGTTCAAGAATAGCAAGAAGTTTGCCAGAGCCAAATGCGCATTGCCATTTTCAGGCATTCGCTGACAAGCCAATCGCAAAGCGGCTTCTGCATCACGTGGCCGACTGAGTTCCATGGAGAGGTTTGCGACGTTCTGGTAGTTCAAATAATCGTCGGGCTGCAATCGAACCAAGCGTCGATTGAGTTCGATCGCCGATCGAAAATCGCCAGCGCTGCGAAGCATGTTAGCCCAGCCCAGAATCGACGACGTGTCGCGTGGATTCGCCAAAATGGCGCGCTGGTACAAGGTTTGCGCAATCTCTTTATTTCCGTTGGATTGATAAACCACAGCTAACGATCGAAAGCAACTGCCAAAGATCTTCGTCATGGAACTCGCCATTTCATCGTCAAAGGTCGTCGCATCTCGAACGCGATTCTGTGACTTGTACTTGTTCCATTGTTCGAGCGCCGCTTTGGATTCGTCTTCGCGACGTTGAAGTTTGAGCGCCTGATGCAACACTTGCCACGCTTCGGCATAAGATGCATTCTGCTGGATCGCCTTCCGCACACTCGACTCCGCCTGTGCTGACTTCCGTTGCTGAAGCTGAACCTTTGCAAGCCGTAACCAAGCAGCCGCATCGCGCGGAGCCACCTGAGTAGCTAGAACCAAAGTCGCCTCGCATGATTCCAAGTCGCCAATTCGAGCCTGACAGTCGGCCAGTAGCAGGTAATATTCAAGGCCGGTAACACTTGGCTTCTCCATGGCATTCGCTGCAAGCAATACTCGTAGGGCCTCTTCGTCTTGTCCCAACTGCATTAACAGGTCGGCTAAGTCGGCTCGCATCTGTAGATTCGCTGGCGAAAGCTCGACCGCGCGTCGCAGCGATGGCTCGGCGGATTTTGTGCGTTTAAGTCGTAGTTGAATTAGCCCATAAAGATGCTCTGCTTTCGCATCGCCAGGGTAACTCGACTTCAGCCCTGCACAGGCTTCATCCAGTTGAGCAGTCCAAGCCTCGATATCGATTGTCTTGCTGGGTTCCGGAATGTCGCTCATGGCAGGAATGGCCAGCTTGTCTTCTAGTTCTTCGATCGTTAGGCCTTCAAGACTTTGAGCCGATGTTACTCGATCCGTGGACCTATCTCGAGATTCAGCAGTGGTTCCGAACAGCCATCCGCGACTCACCGAGAGGGCAAGCAGGCCGAGCACGAGAACTATCGTCAATAAGATGATCGACGTGGAGAATCTGGCAGCGGATTCTTCTGTACCAGCAGCTTGCGAATTAGTTCTCTTAGCTGCCGGGGAATTGTCAGAGAGACGTGTCTTGCTGTGTCGTTGAGTTCTGCGTTTAGACATCGACGCTTCTGTCGCAAGCAAGAAGTGATTTGGCAACAATTGCGTTGCACGGGAGACCAAAAATGTCGGTTGACCGATAAGCCGGGTTCTGTTGCGACGCGTTTGACCGAGTCGCCGACGGTCATTTCTCTGGGACGACGATTGCTCGCCGCCTCAAGCGATCTACCCGAGAGTCGAACGAAACGGAGCCGCTTCGTGGCCCAGCAAGCTGGACCTTCCCTCTGTTTGATCTTGCTTCGAGCGGGGTTTACCAAGCCGCACAAGTCACCTTGCACGCTGGTGGGCTCTTACCCCACCGTTTCACCCTTACCGCACGCGTTGCCGCGTGTGGCGGTCTATTCTCTGTGGCACTTTCCCTAGCCTTCCGACTGGTCGGCGTTACCGACCGCTCTGCCCTGCGAAGCCCGGACTTTCCTCTATCGGACCAGCCGACAGCGACCATCTGGTCAACCGACACTATGGAGAGTGTATTGGGTTCGTAGAGAGTTCGCTAGACTAACGTTTTCCGGTAGGTCAAACTCTTGTTGGTTTTGGCAGTGTGTGACGTAGCAATGCGTTCGTCGGCATGATGAAAATTAAATGCAAAGACGCCGAGGCCGAGTAGGAGAAGCAGTCGCCTCCGGCTTGCCGTTAAACGATTTACGGCCCAGGGACGCAAAGGGGAATGAAATTCGGCAAGGTTCGCAAGTTACAAAACGGCTTTACGGCTGTTCTCTGCGACTCTGTGCTTCGCGCCTCTGCGTTAAAATCTCTTCCCGCTTCGGTCGGCATTACGTTATATGGACTTTCATCCCGAGCGAAGTCTTCCTCGGTTCTTTCCGTCAGACAAGAACCTACCCTGGCCATTCCGGCAGATAGAAACCTGCCGGAATTCGCTCAAGTCAAAAGAAACGACTTAGAGAATCTTCCAATTCTTCAGCCGATCAAGCTGCTCGTCGACCTTGCTTCCGTCCGGAGTATTGTCCGAGTTTACGTCGAACCAACTTTCGTCGAACTTAACATATCCAGGCTCGCCCTTGGCTTGCTTGGCCATTGCTAAGTTTGTCGTCAGTGCAATGATCGCATCGCCCATGGCAACTTCGGGATAGCATCGAGGCTTATTCTCAGGAGCCCTATTAGCGATGCACCACGCCCAGTGCTCGATCTCTTCGGTGTAACCGCGGCTGACATCTTCGCCGGTTGCAGCTTTGGAAACACCGGCCGCAGCGTAATTACCGCTAGCTTGTGTATCAAGAACTGCACTTCCGCCATCTTGCTTGACAGTGACTTTGGCCGAAACGTCAGCGTCCTTGTAGAGCATGATCTCTTTCTCACGCTCGAGCACCAAAGTTCCCTTGGTGCCCATAACTACTTCGCCGTAACCGCCAAATCCGTTCCCGTTGATCGTGGAATAGGTCATGACGATCTTCTTGTTCGGGTCCTGTTCGTAACCAGGCAGTGGATTGCCCTTGCCTGGGTAAGCGCCCTTATAACCCAAATCGAATTCTGACTGATATTCGGGGCCGGGGAATTCAAACGTGCAGTACACGTGATCCTCGCATTCGCGATCCGCTGGGAAGATGTGACGACCGCCAACAGCGTGGACTGTAAGCGGATGAGCCTTCTTGCCATCTTGTCGCAGAGCCGAACAGAAAATGGAGGCAGCGTCCAATTGGTGACTGCCCAATTCGGCCATCAAGCCACCACCGGTTCGCTGCCAAAGTCTCCAACGAATCAACTCTTCCATCGCCGATCGTTTGCGACCTTGCTCAAGCACCTTGTCTTCGTAGCCGAACTTGGCAGCTTCGACTTCTTTGTCCAAGAGCAACGCTTCCCACTGAGCAATCTTCTTCCTCAATGTGTTTGCATCGTCGCCCTTTGCGGCTTCAAGTGCGTCTACGAACTTTTTCAAGTCGTTCTCGTACTTCTTGTCGGTAGGCAGTGCGACTTGCCAACTGTCTTTATCAGGCAAATTTCCACGATGCCACTGAGCACGGATGTGGTGTAATTGTCCCAGCAAACCGTATCGCAATAGGTGAACTGAGTTGTCGTAAAGTACGCTGTAATGTCTCTGGTGACCGGTTGCACAGTGCAAACCTTTTTCGGCAGCGAGTCGTCCCATCACTTTGCATTCAGCAACATTGTGGGCCATGAGCTTTTCTGTAAGCACATCCTTGCCTCTAAGCATTGCTTGAACAGCAATCGGCGCGTGCAACCAAAGCGGCAACGCAATGATCACAGCCTGAATGGAAGTGTCATCCAACAAAGCTTGAATGCCGCCATTCGTTTGATCGTAAACCTTGACTTCTTTTCGAGCTTCGGCTTCGCTGCTGTAGCCGTATTGCTTGATCAGACCAGGACGAGCCTTCAAGGCATCGGGACTGGACCAGTCACCGTGAAATGCGCGGTGAATACTGCTGGGGCGAATGTCGGAGATCGCAACCACTTTGACGTAGTCGGGACTGCAGCCACCGATTAGCACGTTGCCTTCATCGCCAGTACCGATCACACCCACACGAACTGGATCGGCTATGCGATTTTCGTAGCCAAAGTACATCGCACCTAAGCCCGCGCCGCTGGTCACACCAGCCGCGGCAACGCCCTTGATGAAGTCACGGCGCGTTACGCCGACTGCTTCATGAAAGTTGTCCTTGCCTGTTTGCTTCTGTTCAGCAGTTAGGTCTAACATTGAGAAATCCTCCGAATATGGTCTTTATCTTGTTTTTAAGTTTGGTTTTTGTGTTTTCGTTAAGCTGCCGCTGTTGCAGCAGCTTTATTGCGACGCCAGGCCCAGAAAAAGAAGTCCAACCCGCCAAATCGACCTGCTCCAACCGAGGCGAGCACGATCATGGCCAGTGCCTCAACCGCGTAGAGGTACGTCGGTTGGGATCCTGGATCTCCTGGGAACTGGGATAGGATCACGGAGAATAGGAAAAGTGCTCCGGCCCATCCAGCCAGCGGAACGAACAGTCCCAAGATTAATAATACGCCTACGGTGATGTCAAACAATGGAATGATGCGATCTACAGTGGCAGACGATACCAAGCCTTCCTGAGGACGCTTGAGGTGAACAGCTCCACTAGCCTTATACTGTTCAGGTGTTGTCATCCCATTAATGTCGTCTTCAAGTTTTTTCCAGATCTCATCGACGCCCTTAACGGCTGGGCCAATACCGTAAATCCGCTCTTTTTCGATCGACTCCTTCTGGCCTCGCAGGCTGGCGACCTCCTTCCACAATGGAGTGTCCTCCATTTTGGCAACCCGATCCTCGCCTTTCTTTAGCTTTACGATCTGCTCGTCGTACTCAGCGTAAACGCCCTTCAGAGCATCTACTAGCTTATTCTTTTTGGTATCCAGTTCTTTGATTTGCTCTTGCGTTAGACCGTAACGCTCAGCGGCCCTCTCAACTGCCTTATCCATCTCGGAGATCATCAAGTCTTGATCCAAGCGGATCTTACCGTCGTAGTCCCACACCATTCCATGATAGAAACCCGCAAAGCGACCGTTGGCACCTTTCAGAAATCCCTCAGACGAAAACGTCCCGGTTTTGATTTTCTCGCTGCCTTCCTTGAAAAAATGCCAGCCCACACCAACGCGTAGGGCTACCAGGGCGAGCAAGCCGATGACTCCAATCCGATTCAAATTCTGCATCTGTTCTCTTCTGAATGTCGTGATCAATTAACAGCAACTCGGCGTGGCGACTCGACCTTGTTTTACTCGTCCAGATTGGGTACCGCGAAAATCCGCCGTTCGTAACGGTTCTTGGTACTTAAGTCGAAAGGTGGGTCGCTTGAGGAGCTGCCGGGGTGGGATAGTTGATTTGCGAAAGTTGATTTGCGAAGCCCAGTAGTATAGACCGGGTCCCGTTCGTAGTCACCTGCTGAAATATTGTTTCACAGGATCTACCAATCGAAAAGGGGGATTCTCCGCCGGGTCGCTAAAGCCAAGGGAACTCATCCTGCCTTCCCGGCAAAGGCGGTAAAGCTTGGCGCGACGTTTCGCCGCCAATTGGGGTGTGCTTTTGATGCCGTTGAACTCGCACGACTAAGCGAGTTCCGCAAGTGGCTCATAGCGAGCTTAACAGGTTCCGAAAATCGATGATTGCCGCGAACGCCCATCAACAATTCGGCTACATTGAGTCAAAATTGCTTGTGATTCTCGAGCGTTTGGTTCCCAAGTCGAGGCGTTGGCAGGAGAACTTCTATGCATCGTATTCTTACCTCCGTCATATGTACCCTTGCGCTGATGGTGACATTGGGCACCTCGGTCGTCGCCGATGAACCTTCCACGGAGAGTTTTCAAAGTGAGCGGTTCTTGGAAATCATGCAAGCAGTCCAGGACTACCATATCGATCCTCCGGCTAATCAGCAGATGATTTTGTCAGGAGTGCGAGCTCTCTACGAAACACGCGAAAGCAGACCCAACAGTTTAAGTAAGCAAATCTCTGCACTGTCGTCGAACGAACAATTCGCCTCGTTCTTGGATTCTTGTTGCAAAGAACTGGTTACTCCAGAGAATGAGGCCCAGAGTTGCGAGCGATTTATCAAGGGCATGCTCTCCTGTGTCCCTGGTCAAGCTTCTCGGCTGCCTGCCAAAGAAGCTAAGGTGAGGGCACAGCTTGAGGCCAATCGCTACGTGGGAATCGGAATCGGTCTCCATAAACTCGACAATGGTTTTCCTCAAATCAATAAGTCGATTTTCGGCGGCTCAGGCTATGAAGCTGGCGTTCGCTCCAAAGATCTGATCCTGGAAGTTAATGGATCGTCGACTGAAGGTAAATCATTAGGCGAAGTCGTTGATGAACTTCGCGGCGAGGAAGGCACGGAGGTCACGCTTGTTCTTCAGCAACCCGAGCAGCCGACACGGACTCTTACGATCAAGAGACAAGTCACATTCATTCCCACGATCGAAGGGACTCGTGAAGTTATTCCCGGGCGATGGGAATACTTCTTAGAAGCGGCCCCACAAATAGCCATTTTGAAGTTCATCCAGATCGGTCCCAGCACGGCTCATGAACTCAAAAAGATCGAAGTTGAACTTCGAAGTCGCCCACTGAAGGGGATTGTCCTTGACCTCAAGAACGCAAGCGG
>CAUJKA010000431.1 GCA_963204965.1 Planctomycetota bacterium
CTGATGCTTGGTCAACCCTGCGCTCCTGGCGGTTTGCTGTGGAGACGCCAGCAAAGGCACATTGTTCAGAACGCTCTAGAAAGAGTTGGCCTACAGGACCTTGCACCGACAGCGATCGTTGGCAAACTCTCCGTGGCAACGCAACAACTCATTGAAATCGCTCGCGCATTAACATCCAACGCCAAGATCATTTTATTCGATGAACCCACTAGCTCACTTCCTCGCGCCGATGTGCACCGATTGTTCGCGATCATCCGGCAATTGAGGTCGCAAGGATTGGGTATCGTCTACATCAGCCACTTCCTCGAGGAGGTTCGCGAGATTGCCGATCGCTACTGTGTGCTCCGCGATGGCCGTCATGTGGGAGAAGGTAATGTCGCGGAGATTACAGATCAGCAGATTATTTCGCTAATGGTTGGCCGCGATGTCAGCGAACTTTATCCGAAAGTTCCGCATCAAGTTGGACCTGTTGCGCTTAAGGCCCGAAGCTTGTGCGGTCAGAAGTATCCTCGGAGAGTTGATCTTGAGCTATTCGCAGGCGAGATCTTTGGAATAGCCGGCTTGGTAGGTGCAGGGCGAACCGAACTCGTGCGGACACTTATGGGCTTAGACTATCAACAAAGTGGCAATGTTGCGCTACAAGGTCGAACTCTTGCATCTAGAATCGGAACGCGTCTCCGTGCGGGGCTAGGTCTACTATCCGAAGACCGCAAGCGAGAAGGCTTGGCACAAGCCCTTTCCATCACCGAGAACATTACGCTGAGCCGTTTGAGCGAATATTCTCGCTATGGCATTTTGCAATTGCAACGACGTGAACAAACTGCAGAGCAGTTCATGAACAAGATGGAAGTCAAAGCACAGCATCCGAGTCAATTGGTGTCTGAACTGTCGGGCGGCAACCAACAAAAAGTAGCTCTAGCGCGTATACTCCATCAAGAATCAAAAATCCTCTTATTGGACGAGCCAACTAAGGGGATCGACGTTGGTACTAAGTCGGAAATCTACCGATTGATGGGCCAGCTAGCTTCTGAAGGCAAGACAATCGTTTTCGTGAGTTCGTATTTGCCTGAGCTCTTAGCTGTTTGTGATCGCATTGGCGTTATGGCCAGAGGTCGCTTGGTTGACGTCCGTGATGCAAACCGCTGGACTGAAGAAGAGATCATGAGCTGCGCGGTGGCCAACGATTCAACCGTACATTGAGACTATTGGAATGAGTGAAGGCCAACATGAAGAATAGCCGTCAAGTTTTGTCGCTGGTTTCCGGAATCATCGGGCCGCTTCTGGCTTTGGTTGTGATCGTCCTGATCTTTGCAGTTGCCGACCGACTCTATGGCTCGGGAAATTTCCTGACTGGAACGAACATCCGCCAGATGTCGAATTCGGCTGCTCTGATCGCTGTTCCCGCTCTTGGCATGACGATGATCATCATCGCTGGAGGCATCGATCTCTCTGCTGGAACCGCGCTGACTCTTTGTGGTACCGTTCTGGTAACGATGTTGAAGAATCAAGAAGCATCCAACGCCGATCCAGGTTTTGCATGGGCCGTGACTTGCGCTGTAGTAGTGACTCTGTTGACGGGATGCCTGTGCGGGATCGTCAACGGTGGTCTGATCACGACTACTCAAGTCGTACCATTTATCGTCTCTTTGGGCACGATGTCGATCTTTTTAGGAATCGGCCAAATCATCGCCCAGGAATCCACTGTGACAGCCAAGACACAGAACATTCCTCAATGGCTGGCCAAGCTATGCTTTACGGGAAGCAACGGAGACGAGTATTTGCTTATCTCCAAGGTTCCTTCAAGCGCGATCCTTGCGCTACTACTGGCTTTGGTGGTCGGGGCTATTCTGCGGTACACGATCTTCGGTCGCAATCTCTTTGCCATCGGCAGCAATCGATCGACCGCTCGTCTGTGTGGCGTGCCCATCGCTTTCTCGACAATCTCGGTCTACATGATCGCTGGACTATTTTTTGCGGTAGGCGGCATGCTCTACTACGCAGAGGTGAAAAACGGCAATCCCAAAGATGGCTCTGGAAAAGAGCTGCAGATGATTGCTGCGGTCGTACTGGGCGGCGGCAGTCTTAGTGGTGGTCGAGGATCGGCCATCGGAACATTAATCGGCGCTCTGATCATCGTGGTCATTCGTAGCGGTTGCACACAGTTGAGTATCCCGAATACCTACACTCATATCATCATTGGGGTCATCATCATTATTGCCGTGATTGTAGACCAACTTCGCAATGGATCGCCCGAGTGGCTGTTCCGCATGCTGCCCAGTTCGAACAATGCTCAACAGACATAGTACTCAGCACTGTTACTCGGCTCAGTTCCCCAACTCGTCTTAGAACGCTCGAAAAATCGTGAATGCTCACAGTTTTGCTTGGTTTCGTCGACAACGCAAATGTTAGAATTCCAAAACTCCCAACCTGTATAACCGTTACGATTCAACGGACAGTTCGCAAATAACAGTGGAGACAATCAGCTCGCTAAAGCTTTTTTCGCTCGCTCCAATTTAGATGGACTGGAATCAACCGAATCGACTCGGCGTAATCAACTCGGCCCGATTTCCGCCTCACGGGGCGTGAATCGATGCGCGAATTTAGGGCTTAACAGAATTGCATTGCTAATGCACACGATCTACTTCGACCACGCAACGACCACACCTACTGCAGCTAGCGTACGAGAAGCTATGCTGCCGTATCTGCAGAATATGTATGGGCATCCGTCCAGCAATCATTGGATGGGACGCGTTGCAGCGGAAGCGATGGAGGATTCGCGAAGCTGCCTTTCCGGGCTTCTGGACTGCCATCCCAGCGAACTAATCTTCACCTCAGGTGGAACGGAGAGCGTCAATCTAGCATTGCTTGGAGTTGGTCGAGCGATTGGAAGTACAAATCCTAAGCCTCACTGCATCACAACCAACCTGGAACACGCTGCCGTCCGCGCCGCGGTGGCTCAATTGGCCAGAGAAGGGTGGGAAGTTACTGTAGTCGCCTGCGATGCTAATGGTCTAATCAACGTCGCCGATATTGAAAATGTCTTGCGAGAATCGACGCGATTGATTTCTGTAACGCATGCGAGCTACGAAATTGGAACGATTCAGCCGATAGCCGAAATCGCCGCGCTCTGTCATGATCGCGAGATCTTCATTCACACCGACGCCGCTCAAACCGTTGGCAAGATCGAGTGCTTGCCACAGGAGTTAGGCGTAGATCTGTTGAGTCTTAGTGGACACAAATTCTACGGCCCCAAAGGCAGCGGAGCACTCTACGTTCGCATGGGAGTCCCCATCGATTCGATCATGTTTGGCGAGGGCAACGAGTCGGGACTTAGGCCAGGCACGCCCAGCGTCTCTCACATCGCAGGTCTTGGTCAAGCAGCAAAGTTGGCCCAGGCTGGTCTATCATCGTCTATCGATCGAGTGTCTGAACTCCGCGATCGATTTCGCGGCGACTTAGAACGTTCGATCGGAACACCGTTGATTGTGCATGGCCAGAATGTTCCGCGAGTCCCCGGAATACTATCGATCGAGCTTCCAGGTATTTCCGCCGAAGAGTTGAGTCAACGATTACCAGAAATCTGCTTTGGCCCAATCGTTCCAAAGCAACCTAAAGCCACCGAAGCAATCCCCAGTCTTTGGACCAGCCTTGGCCTGTCCCCTAGCCGTCGAGCCGCGACGGTCCGAGTCTCGATTGGCTGGTCCACCAGTGCTGACGAGATTATTCAAGCGACTCAGATGATCGCCGCAGCCTTTGAAGCCTTGGCCCAGGCGTAAATGCGGAGATGGATACTTTTCAGTCTATTGTGGCTTAAAGTGTTTCACTGTGAGCCGCTGTTGACTATCGTCCTGAAATTGTTTAACGGCAAGCCGCAGGCGACTGCTCTTGATTTCTTTGGTCGACAAGAAACGGTTTGTCGTTCGGCATAAGAGAACAGTCGCCTGCGGCTTGCCGTTAAACAATCCAACCTACTTACTTGCGATCAAAAAGATAGTGACAGACAAACCACTGATCGCCGCCATCGAATCGAAAAAGTTCGGCACAAGCCAACATGAACATTCGCCAGCGTTGAAGCGTGATTTTCGCGGCCGCTCGCCCAATGTCAGGTTGAAAAAGCTCAAGTAACTCGGAGTAATTTGAGTCGAGCAGTTTGAGCCATTCTTCGCACGTTCTCCAGTAGTGCATGCCGTTCACGTTCCACTGTTCGCGCACTCGAAAAGCGTCTTGAACCTCCGAGAACAGTTGTACCGAAGGCATTGTGCCTCCGGTAAAGAAATGTCGTCCCATCCAATTGCTCGCGCCTTCAGTTTCGAACAAATAGGTTGAGCTCTTGTGACAGAAAATGTGGACGAACAGGCGGCCATCCTCTTTTAGCCAGCCGGCGATGTGCTGAAATAATTGGCGGTAGTTTCGCATGTGTTCAAACATCTCGACCGACACAATCCGATCAAACTTGCGATCTATTTGAAAGGCTCGCATGTCGCATGTAATCACCTTGACGTTGTTGAGCCCTCGCGATTTAGCTTGGCCTTCAATAAACGCTCGTTGCGAATGCGAATTCGATACGGAAGTGATGCTCGCTTGCGGGAACTTCTCGGCCATCCAAAGAGACAACGATCCCCACCCACATCCAAGCTCCAGTATTTCTTGACCGTTCTGAATCTCAGCACGTTGGCAAGTTAGGTCCAACATTGCCTCTTCGGCTTGATCCAGAGTTGTCTCCGGCGTTTCGAACAAGCCACAACTGTACTTCAACCTCTTGCCTAGGACTCGTTGAAAGAAAGCCGCGGGGACTTCGTAGTGCTGGTCGTTCGCAGCTTGAGTTTCCACGGCGACTTTATCGGCTTGAAGCTTCGCGATAAGCTGGCTTTGGTCCGCATTTCCCTCAGCGGCGAGCGATCGCAAGCGTTCGCCCAGCAATTTGCGAATCCCAGCTCGGATTGCCCAGTCGGGTACCAACCGCTTTTCAGCTAAAGAGATCAAAGGGGCAATCATCGACGAACTTTCTCGCGTTTTGGGATGTTCAGACTTGTCATTCAGCCATAGTACCATATCAACTCCAGAGTACATTGGCTTGTCGTAGGTTACCTCTGGGTATACGGCCTACCGTACTACTTTAGATCCATGTCAACTTTGCTCAACCCTGCTTAACTTGTAGGCCATTATGCATCTTCTCATCACCATGGCAGTCCTTCAACTAGGTGGATTTGCACTTTGGCTACGCAGCCTAAAAACAAAAAACGTGAGTGTGGTCGACATTTACTGGGGACTCGGCTTCGCCATCGTCTCAATTGTTAGTGGTCTTGGCGTTTGGCTGGGCATTTTTCCGAGCGAATCTTCTAGGAATCCGAGCGGTTCGACTGAGGCTGTCGGTGGGCTCAGTCTGATGCAGATCGGGCTGGGCGGCATGGTCGTGCTTTGGGGAACAAGATTGGCGACATACCTTGCAATTCGCAATGGAGGCAAGCCCGAAGACTATCGCTATGCGGCGATGCGAAAGAACTGGGGCAATCGTTTTGAATTGCGAAGCCTGTTCACAGTCTTTATCTTGCAGTCGCTTTTGATCTGGTTCATTTCGTTGCCCGTGCAACTGGCTATGACGGGTCGAGTCGAAGAGACGATCCGCTTTGTGATCGGTAGCGCGATTTGGCTAGCAGGTTTTTTGTTTGAGTCGATCGGCGATTGGCAAATGTATCGCTTCAAGCAAGATCAAGCCAATCGCGGAAAGGTCATGAATCGCGGATTGTGGCGGTACACGCGACATCCCAACTACTTTGGCGACTTTCTAATTTGGTGGGGAATCTTCATCGTTGCTGCACAGGCAGGTAGTTGGTGGTGGACAATACTCTGCCCGAGCTTAATGTCCTTCTTGCTCCTACGCGTCTCCGGTGTGACGCTTTTGGAATCCTCGCTCAAGAGTCGAATCGAAGGCTACGAAGAGTACATTCAAAAAACCAGCAGTTTCTTTCCGCGACCGCCGAAGAAGTAGCATTGCCCGATTGAGCGATCAACTTCGGCGATCTCTTTTGAACCGAAGTCACTAGTTTTGATGTTGCGCTGTTCGGGGATTTCGGGCCGTTGGCCCTTTGATTTTCACGCGTATTAAGTACCCAGCCCTGCAGGCTGGGCTAGGTAAACGGTCAGGGCTTCGCCCCTAAAACCAAATACTGCAGCATCAAAACTAGCGACTGCGGTTCAGAAAATGCTTCACAGCGTTTGACTAGCCGTAGAGAATCTCTTCAGTCGGTTGGACACCGCGAGATGGCTTGAGCGTCCAAAGTCGACAGGCTTGCAGCGCTAACAGACTGAGATAAGCCGGATTGAGAAACACATAGCGTTTCCACAAGCGGACAGGTTCTTTGCCAAAACGGTACAGCCACTCAAGACCCACGTTTTGCATCCACGCGGGTGCTTGATCCAACTCGCCAGCATGAAACGAAAAGGCAGCGCCAACGGCCATGACGGGCATCGAAAGCTGATTGCGAAACTCGTAAGCCCAGACCTCTTGTCGAGGGCAACCAATTCCGGCCAGTGTGATTCGCGCGCCGCTGTCTTTAATCCTAGAAATCAGCTCGTCGCGTTCGGTAGTATTAAGAGTTCTAAACTTGGAAGGCATTTTTCCGGCGATGCGAATGTTGGGGAACTTCTGCTTCAAGTTCGATTCCAGCCGCTCTAAGGTTATCGCCTTTCCTCCGAACAAGAAGATCGGCAAATCCAATTCCGCAGCAGCTTGGCAAACTTTTAATGTCAAGTTGGGGCCGTACACGCGATCGGGAAGACCAACACGATGGATTAGATTCAGTCCCCATCGAACAGGCTGGCCATCGGGAACAATCATCTCAAGCTGATTCAAGCGGTAGCAATGTTCGCGATCCAGAACGCCCGTCATCACACCATGCACGGCTAATGCACTAACCGCAAACGGACGCTGCTGTTGTGCCGCTTGGATAATGGCATTTACCGCAGCCTCGTAGTCGACCGCACAAATGTTGATGCCAAGTAGATTGCACTTTCCGCGATCTAACAAAATTTATCTCGTCTGTTCTTCCGTGGGATTGGGGCGTGCTGAGTCGCTGTTTGGGGTTCGCTCAGCTAGTTCAACGGGTGCGTTAGCTTCGCAACTTCTCGCGAATCAAGCAAGACGGCTCGAACCATTATCACAAAACAAACACCCAGCGCCAGCGATAGTCCGATGGGTACTGCTAAGGCGTCCAGTTTAGGTACTGCCAACCAACTGAATAGTAGCAGCACTGGAATCGCAATCGCCCTGGCTTTCACACCAGCAACGGGCTTTTGTCTCGCTCGCATGTAGCTATCGCAGGCCTGTAGCAGTCCACGGAAAATACCAGCGGGCAACAGCGCCCAAGCAAATGCAACCGTGGGCTGAAATGACTGGCCGTACAGGAGCGGGATAACATAGGGTAGAACTACGGCTAGAGCGATGGCGACTGCGATCTGGACTAGCAAGCCTAAACCTACGAATTTCCAAACCTCACTAGTACTAAGATTCTCTCCCTGGCGAGCACCACGATTGAAGGCGTAGAGTCCGGCTGTGTTGGGAATGATAATCATGACCGATGCAATAGGCACTGCAGCAGCGTAGTATCCCAAGACCTCTTGGTCAGCGATAAGAATGAGTATTAATACCATGTCGATGCGTTCGAGGATTTCCGCCGACAGCCACGCACCAATCAAACCTCGAGCGTCCTTGAGCGCCGTTGGGATCCGTACCGCCGACTCACCGATCCAAGACTGATTCATTCCAAATTGAACCAAGCCTAACGACAGCACTTGAGCGGCAACGAACAGCCAAATCGTCAATTGAAAGTCAGTTCGATTGAAAAGCCAAGCGATGCACAACATCACCGGAAATGTAGCGGCAGCAGCGAGTCGCACAGCGTTGTAGCGTCCAAACTGGCGTTGCCCGTGGTCGACAGCTTGAACAGCCAATCGAATCTGCTGTAGAGGAACAGTCAATGCACACAAAACGGCCCATGGCATCACCCAACGCAGATCACTGGGTAATGTTAGCCAAGTCAGTCCGACGCAAATAAACGAAGTTAAGCAACCCGCGAACAGTCCGTATCTGGAGGCTGACCGACGAAGCTTGGGATCATCGAGATTTCTGGAAGCATAGCCCGCAAACAATTCGGGGGCTCCCAACATGCCAAGATAGAGCAAAGCTTGAGGATACAATCCGGCCGCCGCAAACGCGCCGCGTTGATCGGGACCTAACATGCGGGCTAAGAGAACGCCTTGAATAGCAAATAGACCGAACGATCCGAGCGAAGTAGCGAGGGTGACAGCGATCCCGACGAGTTTCTTCCAACGTTGGCCAGTCTTGTTTTCTTCAGCTTGGCCCACGGCGATTATCTGCGACACTCTCTAATGCCCCACTCGACCAAGAAAAACTGCGATCACAGTTCTTGCAAGCAGACGCAAGTCTAAGATGAACGATGCACTTCGAACGTAATGAAGATCCAATCGCATCCAGTCGGGGAACGAAATATTTCGACTCTTTGCAATCTGCCAAAAGCACGTTAAGCCCGGCTTGATGTCGACACGGCGCTTCTGCCATGGCAGGCATTGAGCGGCTTCGTCGACTGGCAGTGGCCTTGGTCCAACCAATGCCATGTCTCCTCGGAGCACATTGTACAGTTGAGGCAGTTCGTCAAAACCCGTGGCTCGTAAGAATCTGCCGATAAGCGTTGTTCTCGGGTCGCGTGTGATCTTGAAAGCGGGGCCATCGCGCTCGTTGCGTTCTCGTAGCTCGGACTGTAAATCCTCGGCCCCCTGCACCATGCTGCGAAACTTGAGTATCGTAAACTCTTTTCCAAGATACCCAGTTCGTCGCTGGTAAAACAGGATCGGTCCTGGGCTCGTCGCCTTGATCAACAAAGCCGAGGCGATCATGATCGGCGAAGCGATCAACAAACCTGTCGAAGCACCCACGATGTCCAGCGCACGCTTCCATTGTGGGTACGCCGCTGCAAACATTGCGGCAGGAAGCGGTCGCACTGCGTCAACCGGCTCATCTGCTTCCTCCGGGACTTCGGGTGCTTTCGCATTTTCGGATGAACTGCCAGAGGAGCTATCCGATAGACTTTTTTGGGCTTTGTGCTTGCGATGATCAAGATCTTGATCTGGGTACACAAAGGCTTCGCCATCAACGGCAAGTCCAGCGCGTTTGGTGATCTCAAGAATTTGCGTTAAGACTAAGGATGTGCCAACTGAATCTGTGGACGGTAAAACGATGCCAACCCGGCCTGGCCCAAGATGCCCCTTTTCATCGGTATCGCGAAGTCGTCGATGAAGCAGTTTAGCAAGCAGCTTAATTTGTGCCTTTGCGTCCTGCATATCGCAAAGTCGAAGGATGATAAAGCCGAATAAACCTCCGTGTCGATCTACTCTCGACCGCTCCTTCGATAGCACCCTCTGAAACTCGCGTTGGCAAAGGAGCAAGCGGCTCCACTGTGAACGACGCGTCCAGCGCGTTGGAAAGAGTTTTCGAATCCAAACTGGCATTGGGCGACCGATCGACGATGTAACTCAGAGTGCTATTTCGACATCAATGTGGATGTTATGATGATAATAGAGAATAGATAAGTCGTACACGAAATTCCAGTGCGTTGCGCTGATTCGCAGTGAATCGGCACATTCCAAAATCCCTACTTCCGAGCACAAAACCATGGCCGACAAAAACTATAGCGCTCACCAACAGAAGATTATCAAGCGATTCTACGAAAACCGAGACTCCATCGCTCTGCAACGAGCTCAGGAGTTGGTCACCGAGCTGTACCTAACCGAGGGGAAAAAGCGAGAAAAAGTGTGGGTAACACTCGCTAAGAATCTTGAGCTGGCTGGAGTTCCCGTGGACCACATCGCGCATCTCAGGGAACAGGACAATCCAGAACTAGTCGCCAATTTACTTGCTCAAATGGTTTAACTGCTCATGAAAACACTCTCCCTGCTATTTGCGATCTCGATTCTTTTTCTGGCAAGCTTGCCAGCGCAGGCTCAAAGCTCAATTCCCGTCGAGGCAATGCCCTTGCCGGGGAATCCATCGCTGCTCAGGTGGGAGAACCGTATTTACCGAAAGGTTGAAAAATCGTCCGAATTTCCCCTTAAGGTCCCAAGATTCTGCGCGGCAATTCGCAGCACGGTCCT
>CAUJKA010000432.1 GCA_963204965.1 Planctomycetota bacterium
TATGCCGAACAATCAGGTGTTTGGAACATGGGAATTTTCAAGCCGACCAACAACGTTTTCGCAAGCTCGACTGGCGATGGCGACTATTCAGTAAGTGGACGATTGACCAAACTTCTCGCATGGGAAAACGACGGCGAACAGTTGTTCCATGTCGGGATCTCGGGTCGTCAAGCAACTGTTGTTTCGCAATCGGGAACCTCGGGGCGCGTGATTTCTTATCGAACTCGTGACGCGGTGCGCTCGGGTCTGTCGAACGCTTGGCCCGTTCCCGCGGGTATCAACTTGTTTGGTGAAGGAACGCAACAGGCCAATGCTGAAATCGTTGCGGTCAACGGACCATGGACTTGGCAATCCGAGTATTTGATCAACGCACTCAACGACGCTCGACTCAATTTCGCTGACCAAGGTCGCTACGTTCAATACCATGGTGGTTACATGCAGTTGATGTACTTCCTCACGGGCGAACACGACAGCTATGATCGCAAACACGGCGCGTTTGGTAGGGTAAGACCACGTAATAACTTCTTCACACCCTGCAAGTGTAATGGTTGCAGCGGCAGTGGAGCGTGGCAGATCGGTTTCCGCTACAACTACCTTGACTTGAATGACAAGGGACTCAACGGCGGTATCCTACACAGCTACGTACTCGGGTTAAACTGGTTCTGGAACCCGAATATGAAGTGGCAGTTCAACTACAGTGCTACTGACCGCGATAGCTCGGCGGTCACTGGACGCGAGTTGGGAAGCGGTACGATTCACGGCTTCGGCACGCGAATTGCGCTCGACTTCTAGCGTTGTGGTAGGATATGCGGGCAATTAATGGGGTTACTGACGACCAAAAGCGGGAAAGTTACCCCATCTTTGGTCTGTCGGTGCTGACAATAACGCCTTGGAGCGAATATCATTAGGGCTCAGAATAACTAATGATCTTCAAGGCGCTAGGCAGTCCGCACGTTGGATGCCCGCTGCTTCCGCCAAACCCTGTTTGAGCTCTCCATGGCAACCTCGCCACAAGACACACCTGTTGAACCCGCGGTCGAAATCGAGTCCTTTAGTCAACTCGACCTCTCTAAGATTATGCTCCGAGCTTTAAAGAAGCTTGGATACAACACTCCGTCGCCAATTCAAGCGCAAGTAATTCCTGTCGCGCTGGAAGGTTCAGACATTATCGGGCAAGCCCGAACAGGAACCGGTAAGACTGCAGCGTTCGGCATACCGATTCTCGAGATGCTCGATCCAGTTTCCGAGTGCCGAAATCCGCAAGCGATGATTCTCGTTCCGACTCGCGAGCTTGCTGAGCAAGTTGGCCAAGAGATTACGAGACTAGCTGAAGGTTGCAAGACATCGATTACGGTCTTGGCTGGCGGGAAACACATGCGCCGCCAGATCGCTCAACTGCAAGAGGGTACCCAGATCGTCGTTGGAACACCTGGGCGAATCTATGATCACATTAAGCGGCAGACTTTCAAGACGCACGACCTATGGTGCATCGTTTTGGATGAAGCCGACCGGATGTTGGACATCGGCTTTAGACCAGCGATCGAAAAGATCTTGAGGCTGTGCCCCAAGGATCGACAAACGATGCTGCTCAGCGCAACTCTGCCGCCGGAAATTCAGCGACTGACAGAACGATATCTAGTAGATCCCGTTCGTATCAATTGTTCCAGCACGCAAGTCTCAGTAGACGCGATTGAACAGCGGTACATTACTGTTCGACCACAAGACAAGCTGGACACACTGATTAAGCTGCTCAAGCGCGAGCAGCCTCGTCAGGCGATCATCTTCTGCCGAACCAAGCGCGGCACGGACAAGCTTCACCGAATCCTTCGTGAAGAGTTGGCTGTGTTTCCACAGTTCAAAGGCAAGAAGATCGAGTGCATTCACGGCGACTTGAATCAACGTGATCGCGACCGAGTCTTCACTAACTTGCGCGATGGTTCGATTGATATGCTTGTAGCCACCGACGTGGTCGGGCGCGGCATCGACGTTTCCACCGTCTCGCACATCATTAACTTCGACATCCCGATGGACTGCGATGATTATGTGCATCGAGTTGGTCGAACGGGACGCATGGGCCGCGAAGGCATCGCCTTCACGTTCGTCAGCGCCGATGAAGGGCCGCAATTGACGGCCATTGAGCTCAACATCAACAAGCTACTTCAACGCGATTCGCTTGACGATACCGCTCCAGTAAGTGTTGCTTCAGCGCCAGTAGATTCCGCTTTACGCTCGGATTCGACCACTGCCAAGCCGCAAGAGAATTCGCACGCTTTCTCGGTGAATGCCGAACAAGCTGATTCAGCCAATGGAAAACGAAAGCGACTTTTCCCGAAACGAAAACTATCGGAGAGGCTTGCACGACTTGGTCGAGCTGATCGTTAACGGACACTGAATGTAAACGAGTTCAGCGTTAACGGCTTTAGAATGTCACTGACTATCGCAGCAATCATCGTGTGGCTTAATCAAAACGAAGTAAGCCACACCAATCTTATTGCCCGCGATCAATGCTGATGCCTTGCCGAGTACTAGATTCTCTTGAATCAGCACCAAGTCATCGATTAAGACGTGTGATGGATCGTAACACGGATTGCCAGCTTGTGTGTAATCAAGCTTTAGAGGCTGGCAGGAACAATTGGGCTCGACCACACAGAATTTTCCGATGGTTTTCGGTTCGTCCGAAAGTAATTTAGTCTTTGGCTCCCAGCCGTCACATTCCAAGCGGCTGATCGGTACTTGGTGTACGGCTACGTTATATCCACTGCGACATCCGTTGACTGTTTGAAATACCTTGATGTCCTGAATCCAGCCTACACAAGCAGCCGCGCAACCTTTGTTGATTCCCAACCATGGTCCGTTCATGGTTTCAGGAGCGGGACCTTGGCCCTGTTGAATCAACTGATCAAGCTGATCATTGGAGAGCTTTAGTAGATCCAGACTGCAAGCTAACGTATGGTCGCAGACTTTGGGCCGCGCACCCGTACTATTCCAACGCAAGAAGGATAGCTTGGCCAAGCCAAGGTCAACGCGTCGTTGTACATGCGACGTTGCGATGTTGCACCCAGCAAGCGTACCGCTCAGGAGTGCACCAGCAACGAGCATTAACGGAATTCTATTTGACTTGAAGCTCATCCTTGAGCACCTCCAGCCTTTCATTGGCAGTATGTCCATCGACTACCGCGCCTGCGAAACTGACCGATAGTTCCTTTAACGCTACAATTGGCATGCTATCAAAGCAAGTCGAGACCATTCCCTATAGTTTATCACGGTCTAATAGTTCGCCAGCAATTTGAGAATACCAACGAATGAAACTTGAAGCCTGGATCGATGTCGGCGGTACCTTTACGGATTGCTTAGTGAGGCGAGAGTCAGGCGAGATACTGCGAATCAAAACGCTTAGTTCAAGCCGCGTGCCCGTGACTGCGCAGCCGGCCAATGGAAGTTTAGATCATGCCACCGAGCAAGTGGACTGCGTGGAGCTAAATTCGGACTGTGATGACTTTTGGTTTGGGGGAACGCTGTGTGGATTAGATGGAGCTGGCAATCAAGTATTCGCTGCACCAGTCATCGAATTCCAAAGCGGTGGTCGCATTCGATTAGCGAAGCCCGTGGATCTGTCTCGGGCTGAAAAGTATGAGATCGTTCCAGATTGTGAGGCACCTGTTCTGGCAGTACGAAGGCTGCTGCAAGTACCCCTAGGTAAAGCTATTCCGCCCATTACTGTTCGACTTGGTACAACGCGAGGCACCAATGCTCTGCTGACTCGCAACGGGGCCAAGCTAGCGCTGCTAATTACAAGTCCCTTCGAGCAACTGTTGGAGATTGGCGATCAGACTCGACCGGACCTGTTCGCGCTGGACGTCAAAAAAGCTCCAACGCTTGCCTCACTGGTTTTACCGATTGAAGAGCGTATCGTCAGCGATGGTTCTGTGCTTGTACCGATCAATTTGCAACAAGCTCGAGATCAACTGCAGTGTGCTCGCGAGGCGGGTTGCAATTCGATCGCGATCAGTTTGATGCACAGCTTTCAGAATCCAGAGCATGAACTGAAACTAGCGGAACTGGCCGCGCAGGTTGGCATCGAGCATATCAGTGTTTCTCATCAATTGGCTTCGGTTGTTGAGTTTGTTGCGAGAACTCAAACGACAGTTGTCGACGCGTACCTAAGTCCCATCGTGCGCGAGTACTTTAGTCGACTCTGCGATCAATTTGGTGGCAACGACCGCGCAGAGCTCTTGGTGATGACAAGTGCAGGTGGTTTAGTCGATTGGCACGAGTACTCGGGTAAGGACTGTATCTTGTCGGGGCCAGCCGGAGGAGTCGTTGCATTGTCGCAACTTCAATCTGAAGTTAATCGTCCCGTTATTGGTTTAGACATGGGCGGAACAAGCACGGATGTTTGCAGGGCGGGGCAACAAGCAGTGCTGCAGTATGAGTCGACGAAAGCTGGTGTCCGAATTCTCACACCGACACTCCCGATTGAGACCGTTGCCGCTGGCGGTGGTTCGATCTGCTGGTTCGATGGCGTTTCGCTTCGCGTGGGACCACAAAGCGCGGGTGCCTTTCCAGGTCCGGCTTGCTACGGACGAGGCGGACCGCTAACGATCACCGATTTGAATGTTGTGTCAGGCCGAATTCCCCCTAGCCAATTTCCATTTTCGATTGACATTGACGCAAGCTGGCAAAGGATTGATCAGCTTCTAAAAACGATCGAAGAATCGCTCGGTCGTTGGACTCGTCAGCAGTTAATCGACGGCTTGAGAAAGCTGGCCAACGAGCAAATGGCCGATGCGGTGCGCAGCGTCTCAATTCAACAGGGAGTCGATCCGCGCGAACACGGATTGGTTGGATTTGGTGGAGCCGCAGGCCAGCACATCTGTGAAATAGCCGAAGCACTTGGAATCACTCAAGTAATTGATCATGAGGATGCTGGATTATTGTCGGCTGTTGGAATGGGACTGGCCCGTCGAAGGTTTGATCAAGTAGTGCCCATTTACAAATCGTTCGAAGAGATGGACTTCTACCAAGTTATTGCTGAAGGGCAGCGGGTTGCGGAGAGTCTATCGAATCGAATATTGCGAAGTGAAGGAGCTTCGGTTGAAACTGTAAACGCTGAAGAGTCTGTTGGACTTCCCGCAACGTATGACAGATCGCCTGTTCTTCCCACTCGTGAACTTCACCTCGAACTGCGCTACCAAGGCACCGATTCAACCCTGACGATCTTGCTGAGTGATGTAACCACGCCTAATACTGATGAAGACAAGGTTTGGGCTAAACGAGTTGAAGAACGGTTTTCCCAGCTACACCTGAAGAGGTACGGGTACGTTCGTCCGAATCGAAAGCTTGAAGTTGTAGCTTTGAGAGTCAGCGTGAGTTCCGCAGAATCGCGAGTGTTAAGTGACTTGGCTTCGACAAAATCAGCAGCTGTGGAAGGTCGTTCCACTCGCGAGACAAAAGACAATTCTGCTAACGAGATTGGCTCGCCGTATCCTTGCTTTTCCAGGAACTTATTAAGTACGGGGCAAGTGATTGAAGGCCCGGCAATCATCTTGAACTCAGGTTCGACATTGTGCATTGAACGCGGCTGGAAGCTTTGCGTCGATCAAAAGAATATCCTTGTTTTGAACCGAACTGCGAATGATCCCTCGGTTCTGGGAGAAAGCACTCAGAATTGCTCAACTGGGGCGCAAGCGTTCGATCCAGTACTTCGCGACTGTTTTGCGCAGCGACTATCGGCGATTGCTACTCAGATGGGACTTGTCCTGCAGCAGACTGCGGTGAGCGTCAATATTAAGCAACGGCGAGACTTTAGTTGTGCAGTGTTTGATGGCGTAGGACAACTTCTGGCGAACGCCCCGCACGTGCCTGTGCATTTGGGCGCGATGGGTGTTACAGTTCGCGCGATACTCGAGCGATTCCCGCAAATGCAACCCGGTGACGCCTTTCTTTGCAATGATCCTTACAGCGGCGGTTCGCATTTGCCTGATTTGACTTTGGTTCAACCCGTCTTCGCTGAGGACTCGGTAACTCGACCTGCCTTCTTTGTCGCCAATCGCGCACATCACGCAGATATTGGCGGGATAGCTCCCGGCTCGATGTCGATTCAAGCGACGCGACTGGAGCAAGAGGGAGTGGTGATCTCGCCATTTCAGATCATGCAAGCAGGCCAATCTCGACTGGATCAACTGAAGTCGGTCGTCGATGCTTGCCCTTTTCCGCCGCGGAATTGGATGGAGAACTTGGCTGACCTACACGCGCAGCAGGCCGCTTGTGAACGAGGCTGTCAATTGTTGGCCGAGTATGCGCAGTCGATAGGTTTGCCGACTATGGTGCGATATTCTGATCATCTTTTGGATGCAGGTCAGGCAAGGATCGAGCATTATATTGAGAACGAGCTTGCTGATCGCTGCGGAGTTGCTGTCGTCGATTCGTTGCAGTTTTCTGACTCGCTCGAAGACGGTACGCCAATTTGTGTTCGCATCAGTCTGGTTGACAAAAAGAGGTTGCGCATCGACTTTAGCGGCACAGGCCCAACCAGCTCAACAAATCTCAACGCAAATCCTTCGATCGTCACTGCAGCAGTCCTTTATGTCTTGCGATGCATTGTTGAAGACGATTTGCCGCTCAACGAAGGCGTTCTGCGAGCGGTGCAATTGTCCATTCCACACTCTGTGCTAAATCCTCAGCCCGCAAAGGAGCCTGGATTGAGTCCTGCAGTTGCGGCAGGCAATGTTGAAACATCGCAGCGAGTCGTCGATGTGTTATTGGGAGCGCTGGGCATTGCGGCAGCTTCGCAAGGGACGATGAACAACTTGTTGTTTGGCAACTCCAGCTTTGGCTTTTACGAAACCATCTGTGGTGGATCTGGAGCCACGGCTCGAGGCGCGGGAGCTAGCGCCGTGCACACGCACATGACCAACACTCGTTTGACCGATCCTGAAGTTTTGGAGATTCGCTATCCTGTTCGCTTGGTTCAGTTCAAGATCCGTTCGGGAAGCGGCGGTGCAGGTAGATTTGCTGGCGGTGACGGCGTAGTTAGGTCATTTCAGTTTCTCCAACCCGTAACGCTGTCATTGCTAACCAGTCGAAGAGTCTCAGCGCCCTTTGGACTAGCCGGCGGCTTGCCCGCAAAGCCAGGTGAGAATTGGCTTGAGATTGCAGGCGAGCAACCCAAGTTGTTGCCAAGCAATTGTCAAGTTGACGTCCCGGCCAATAGCGTCCTAACTCTTCTCACTCCTGGCGGAGGAGGCTACGGTGAGGCATAGATATCCATTCGCATCGTTCGCTCCGAGGGTGTACAGTCAAAGAGAGTTTCTCACGGAGGCACTAAGGCACGGAGATTGGGAGTCATAGCTTCCTCTGCGCCTTCTTCCCTTTGTGATTCTGTGCTTTTGTGAGATAATGAAACGCAGCTTGATTTTGCTCCGATCGAACTGCAGCAACCGCCTTCCTTAGGCTCGAGCGGATCGAACAAATGCAGCAGCAGTTCGAATCGAAATCCAACTAACTCACGCAGAATATCCGTGGGTTCAGAGTTTCAGACGCAAACTTTGGAAGGAGCGAGGGAATTGCTTCCTGTGGATTTGGTAAGGGCAGCGATTTTACCCAGATTGGACGATTCTAGCCGGTCCATTATTGACTATACTTAGACGGCAATCGACGCAGGTCCAGTTCGCAAGTCGATACTCTCACGCCACCCAATTTCCCACATTTTTCCGTGAATGGATGCTAATGCAACGGCAACTCATACTCAATCTCTTGGCGATGGTGTTTACAGCATTGATCTCTGTGCCTTCTTGGGCTCAGCCCGGCGGAGCACCCACGGGCGACGTAGTTCCGCGCGAGGTGCGCGAGATCTACGAAAAAGGCTTGCAGTATTTGCTCGATAGCCAAACGGATGCTGGCAACTGGCAGGATGGCTACTCGGGGCCCGGAACAACTGGCATGGCGATGATGGCCTTCTTGGCTTCAGGCGAAGATCCGAACTTTGGCAAGTACAGCGTACAAATTCGTCGTGCACTTCGATCGTTAATCCGCAGTCAAGACGCTTCAACGGGTTACATGGGCGATAGCATGTATCAGCATGGCTTTGCGATGTTGGCGTTAGCCGAAGCCTATGGTGCGGTCGACGAAATGGATCTTTGGGAGGGACAGACAGGTGCCAAGCAGCGATCCGTTGGTGAAGCACTTGAATTGGCGGTTCGCTGCGCAATCACCTCACAATCAAAGAATCCTCATCAAGCTTGGCGATACTCTCCCAACGCACGTGATGCAGATACTTCAGTAAGCGGCGCGATCCTCATGGGACTACTCGCCGCTCGCAACGCGGGGATCGAAGTTCCAGACGGAGCAATCGACAAAGCGATCGGGTACTTCACGTCGATGACCGGGGATTCTGGCGTCGTTGGCTACTCCGGCGGCATGGGCGGTTTTGGACAATCGATCGCGCGAAGTAGCATCGCATGTTTGGTCTACAGTATTGCCAAGCGAAAAGACTTGAGCCAATACGAAGCTGCCAAGCGGTATGTCACGAAGAATAGCGATGAGCAGTCGCACTACGCCGAGTACGCGCGTTACTACCAAGCTCAGGCGCTTTTCCAAGCCGATATCGAAGCATGGGAAAAGTGGAATCGGACTTTGATTCGGCAACTTAAGTCCACTCAAAACGCTGATGGCAGTTTTAGTGGCCAGTTCGGCAAGGCAACCTCAACCAGCTTGAATCTGCTGGCTCTGGCGTTGAACTACAAGTTCCTACCGATCTACGAACGCTAGGAATTGTTTGATGACTCATAGGATATCTTGCATACTCTGGCTAGGGGTATTGATCGCATCGATAGTGCCCCAAGCAACTCTTGCTGCTCAAGAAGCAGCTTCGCCGCCGTCGACGGAGCCTGCATCTGCATCTCAGTCACCAAAGTCTGGAACGTCGGCCACTCAGCCAGCACAGTCGGCTGGTCCGATGCGATTGCGATTGAAGAACGGTGCATTTGGTGTAGGTAGAATTGTTCCAAGCCAATCGGCCAATACCATTGGTTGGCAGAACGAAGGATTTTCCCAACCATTCTTCTTCGATACCGCAGCCGTTAGATCAATCAGCACCATTCAAGCTGCTCCTGCGCAAGCGGCCGGCGATGAGCTATTTCTAGTCGAAGCGGTGGATGGTCAATGTGTGGTTGGCAATTTGATCAAGATTGATGAACAGACTCTAGTCGTTCGATCATCAATTCTTGGCGAGATCAGCATACCGGCCAAAGACGTTACACAACTTGTTCGCGCCGATTACGCAGGCGAAGTAGTTTACGAAGGGCTTGCGAATCAAGCTCCTTGGACTCCCCTGGGCAGTGTCCGCGATTGGGATTTCCGCGCGGGCGTTCTGACCGCAGTCAAGCAGGCCGCAGCGACTGTGGGGGATCTTAAGCTACCGTCGAAGTGTGAGATATCTCTTTCGCTCGCTTGGAAAGGCGTACCAGATTTCGTCGTCTCCCTTGGTGCAAACTCGGGCGAAAAAAGTAATGGGCAAGTTCAGGCAACTGCTAGACTTGAAATTTGGAACAAGAGTCTTGTGGTCGTACGGGAGACTGAAAAGGACGCTGACTTGGTCAAACTAACCGAGCTCAGCGAGAAGAATCCGCAGATCGAGCTGAATATCCTGGTCGATCAAGAGAGCGGTTTGGTCGTTGTTCGCGATATGCACGGAAGGTTGCTGGGACGAGTCCAAGTGGCAGACAAGAAACAGCGCCTTGGATCAGCGATTCACATCGTTAATCACGGGCCTTCGATGTCTGTCGAACGCTTGGAGGTGCGACGATGGAATGGTTCTTCGATGCTCGGTTCTGGAAAGAGTCGACAAGTCGTACTCAAGAGCGACAAGATCCTCGGTGACAGTTGGATTAGTTCGTTTGACAATGTATCGCGGCAGTTCGTGATCGAAGCGACCGATGGAACTAAGTCAAACGTCGAACTGTCCGAGCTGATGATGGCCGGACTCAAGAATCCGCCTACTCCGAACGAAACTGCAGTCGACAAGAAAGATCAAACTCCAAGCAAGGATGATTCTGCTTCCAAGGAACCGCTCAAGTCAGAATCGGTCACGTCAGATTCAAGTGCCGGAGAATCTGCTGCAATTCAGCCTAGTGATGTGTCGACACCGAAGCCTATTGAAATCATCCTTTCTGATCGCTCGCGAGTCAAAGGACAGTGGCTGGCAGGTTCCAGCAATCAGCTTGCCTTGCGAAGCACCTGGGCGTCCAACGATTTAGTCTTTGCTGCAGATCAGGTTGTGAGCTGGATTGGCTCAGATGATCGATTTTCGCCTGACCTAACGGCCCATCGAAATGGAGTCCTCAAGACTGCCGATACTGAGTTCGCTGGCTTTCTAGAAGAAGATATCGACCAGCCCGGTGTTCAAACGCTTCGTTGGCAACCGCACGGAAGCCAAAATTCAAGCTCGATCTTGGAAGCCGCCGAAGGGAGCATTGCCTATCGGTTGCAGTTGCCAGTCTCTCCTTCGGGACAACCTACCGGACGCGTTGACGAACTGCTCAATCAGCAAAAGGGCGAAAGCAGTGCTCAAAATGCGACGGTGGATTCGAGCAGTGGAGCCAAGAGCACTCGCGAAATCATCTTTGTCAGCGGCGATACCATCGACGCTTACGTCGAACGCGCGGATGAAAAGGGCATTTACTTTTTGTCCGACCAAACCTCTGTGAAATTTGTCGAACATGCGCGAGTCGACCGATTGTGGTTGAATTCTCTGACGGGCTCCGTCAAAAAAACAGCAAATGAAAAGTTGAAGCGACTGATGACAGTGCCGCGGTCGATGAAAGATGATCCGCCCACGCATCTTCTGATCAGTGTGACCGGCGATCTTCTTCGCGGAAGGCTGGTGCAACTGGATGATAAGTCTCTTAAGTTCGAAACGCGAGCCGAGATCTCTGAGATTCCGCGCGACAAAATTGCTGAAGTGGTTTGGTTGCACGAACGTACATGGCAAGCGGGCGCTGAAGTACTACCTGGCACCCAACCTGCAAACAATCTCGGCTATCGCATTCACGTCGTTCAACAGAATCGCGGCCTGACCTTCGCGCCAATTCGCGTTGCCGGTGCGGTGTTGCAAGGTCAAAGTGACCTATTGGGGCCATGTCAAATCGCAATCAAACAAGTCAGCCAGATTCTCTTTGGCCCAAACATCGATTCTCGCGTCGCACAGTTTCGCGAGAACCCGTGGGTATTGTCGCTGGCTCAAATTCCAAGAGCCTTTATGGAGGATGTAGAAGAGGACAAAGATGTACTCGGCGTTTCCTCGCCATTGATCGGTAAGCCTGCACCAGCTTTTTCGATGACCAAGCTGGATGGCGGGCGAGTCAAACTAGCGGACTTCCATGGCAAACCGCTCGTCCTAGACTTCTGGGCCAGTTGGTGTGGGCCATGTATGAAGACATTGCCAGCTGTCAGTGAAGCCGTGGCAAGTTTTGATCCAGCCGAAGTTTCGTTCATCGCTGTCAACATCCAGGAAGCTGACTCGCGCGCGCAGTCAGCCATTGAGAAGTTGGGGTTGGACGTCAGCGTGGCTCTCGATTCAGACGGAGACGTTGCCACAAGCTACTTGGCAACGGCTATTCCACAAACCGTCGTCATCGATGCTCAAGGAATCGTTCGCTTTGTGTTCATCGGCGGAAAGAGCAATTTGGCTGCCGAGCTAAAGGACGCAATAGACAAAGCCAAAGAGAAGTCCTAACTGAGCAGCATAGGTGACTTTGCCCTAGATCGTTTAACGGCAAGCCGAAGGCGACTGTTCCGCTACTCGCAGTTGACAGATTGTTTAACGGCAATACCGTTCAATGAACGCCTAAATAAGTAGTGGACGAGGTTACGAGTCCCCAGGATTCCCTGCAAAATGGACTCGTGACCTCGTCCACTACGAACTTCAGCAAACGGTATTGCGTTTAACAGCAAGCCGAAGGCGACTGCGGCACTTTTCTTCAACCGCAACAGTCGTAATCAATCCTTCAAGCAATGCATATTAGCCATCGAGATACCGCTGACGATGGCTCCGATGATTCCAACGAACCCCTGATCGGTCCCACACAAGAACAGATTCTTGAGGTGAGTCGTCCCATCGAGCTTCTTTTCAGGAGCGCCATAGACAGCGCCGTTGTCATGTGACGTAAAGCGTCGAATCGTTTTCGGCGTGAACACGTCGGTGTCGACAACATGCGAACGAAAATCGGGGATGAACCTAACCGCCGAAGCCACACTACGATCGTACCACCACATCTTCTGACGTTGGTATTCTGCCTCGTCCAAGTTCACCCAGGAATGGAAATCGGCGATGGTTGTCAGGCGGATAATCCCGTCTTCTAAATTGCCCGATTCCGAAGGGTATTGATAGTTGTTGGGGCTGCAAATCACGCCCGTCCGGGTATCGCACAAGCCAGATGCCGGCGACCGCCAATGAAACGTCGGACTGTCGTTGTAGAACACAATCGTCTCGCCGAACCCGACTTCTTTGGGCTGTTTGTCCAGCACCGAAATCGACTCGATGAAGGTCAATTGCCCAGCTCGTTGATCCGGCACTTTTTCCGTGAGATCCTCGCACAATCGCTGTGTTTCAACGATCCCAGCGCTGGACAGGATTCGCTTGCCTTCGAGCACTTCGCCACTCTCAAGTTCAACACCAACGACGCGATCGCCATCGATCTTTAGGGACGCCACCGAGCTACGTAGCTTTAGCTCGCCGCCAAGCGATCGAAAGCGTCGCACCAAGTGCTTGAGAATCAGTCGCACTCCAGCAAACGGTCTCGCAAAGCCCTCTAGGAAGATACTGCGGAACATGATGCAAAACTGACCGAAGTCCATGTCGTCTTCGCGAGCGTTGCCGTACCACATCAGCGGGCAAAGAATCATCTCGATCAAAAGCGGATCGTTGATGACACTTCCAAGGAACTGGCGAGCCGATCCACCAAAGTTGTCTTGAGTCAGATCGTCGTAGTCGACTAACTGTGTCAGGAGCTTTTCGAAGTTATCTTTCTCGGCGGGAAAGGCTCTGGCTACTTCGCTTCGAAGAAATTCAATGTCATTGGTGAAGCCCAGTCGCACACCCGGAAAGGCAATTGCCGATCCTACCTGCGGAGATAACTCAAAGTCTTCCCACTTGAAGCGAAGTTGGCGAAGAAGACGAGCTAGTGGCCCCTTTTTCGTACCTGGCGGCGTGAAGTTGGTGACCGCGTGTAAGCCCACATCGTAGTTGCGTCCACCAAGTCGGTAGAAGCCGTTCAGACCACCGATGGTCCAGTGCTTTTCAAGAATGCAGACTTTTTGATCGTAGTGCGCAAGACGAATGCCGGCTGCTAAGCCCGACATTCCAGCGCCAATGATAATTGTATCGTACACCGAACATTCACCGCTCGATATTCGGCCTTACCGTCACAAAGTCTGCGAGCCCACGGACGCAACTTGAACTCTGGACGCCTTAGATGTCAGCCATTTTCGGCTCGAGATACTTTACGGTAGTGGCCATGCTAGCCAGATTGCCGTAATCCTCTTCAGGAATTTGCACGCGATGTCGCTTGCGAAGTTCCATCACGATATCAAGGAAATCCATGCTATCGAGTTCTAGCTGTTCACGGAAAGCAACTTCATCCTTGAGGCCACTAAGATCCTCGTCTGGAGCGATATCGCTGAGAATATCGAGTATTTCGTCCCGGATTTCGGCTGGACCCATTTCGCAAAAAACTCCTCGAACTAACTGGAAAACATCGCTCGGCTCAGTGGTTGCCTCGCTTTAGGTGCTGAATCTTACTCAATGGTCCGTCTTTCGACTAGTCACGCTGAGCAGAAGGGACAATTGAGCCGCTGTAGAGCCGCTGTAGCGATTGCGAAAAACGGCTATTCGGGGTATCTTCGCAGGCAAAACCGGGCCTCCTTGACTGCGTAACTAGTTTGGGACTGTCGACAATCACACGGATGCATTTCTGAAAGGTAAAGAGCACAGATGAGCGTATCAGCACCGTCGATCACTGATTTGGCAATCAACACAATCCGCACGCTTAGCATGGACGCTGTGCAAGCCGCAAATAGTGGTCACCCAGGCACGCCAATGGCCCTGGCTCCCGTTGCCTTCCAATTGTGGACCTCAACCCTGCGATTCGACCCCAGCAAGCCTCTGTGGGCTAACCGAGATCGCTTTGTCCTCAGTTGTGGCCACGCCTCGATGTTGCTCTACTCGTTGCTGCATCTGGCCAATGTCAAAGATACGGACAACCACGGCAAAGTTTTAGACCGTGCCAGCATTTCGATCGACGATATCAAGAATTTTCGACAACTTCACAGTCCATGTGCTGGCCACCCAGAATTTGGTGAAGCCGCAGGGATTGAAACGACAACTGGTCCGCTCGGCCAGGGTGTGAGCAACAGTGTCGGCATGGCGATGGGGTCTAAGTGGATCGCTGCCACTTACAATCGCCCAGGCTTCGAGCTGTTCGACTACAACATCTACGCACTCTGCGGCGACGGCGACTTAATGGAAGGCGTTTCCTACGAAGCGGCTTCATTGGCTGGCCACCTCAAGCTGTCGAACCTTTGCTGGATCTATGACGACAACAAGATCACTATCGAAGGCGAAACGCACCTAGCTTTCAGCGAGAACGTCGAGCTGCGTTTCCAAGGACTAGGATGGAACGTCCTCCGGGTCGCCGATGCAAACGACTTGGACGCGCTCAAGAGTGCCTACGAAGGCTTTCAGAAGTGCACTGACAAGCCAACGCTAATCATCGTCCGAAGTACGATCGGCTACGGCTCGCCCAACAAGGCTAATTCGCACGCTGCTCACGGTGCACCTCTGGGCGACGATGAAATCAAACTTACGAAAGCGTTCTATGGATGGACCTACGAAAAGTTTGCCGTTCCAACAGAAGTGCCAGAGTATTTTGCAGACACACTTGGAAAGCGCGGCGCTAGTGCTTCTGATGCATGGGAAGAGTTGTTCACGAAATATCGCAGCAAATTCCCAGCCGAAGCCAAGCAACTGGACAGTTTGATTTCCGGCAAGTTGCCAGAAGGTTGGGACAGTGGTTTGAAGCCGTTTCCAGCCGACGAAAAAGGCCTGGCCACACGCGTGTCCAGCGGCAAAGTTTTGAATATGCTTGCCCCCAGCTTCCCATGGTTAGTTGGCGGTTCAGCCGACTTGGCACCAAGCACGATGACGCTCTTGGAAAAGCAAAGCGACTTCAGCAGCGAAAACTATTCAGGTCGCAATCTGCGATTTGGCATCCGTGAACACGCGATGGCTTCGGCGCTCAACGGCATGTCGCTTAGCGGTCTTCGAGTATTTGGTGCGACGTTCTTCGTCTTCACCGATTACCTGCGACCTTGCTTACGATTGAGTAGTATCCTGCATCAGCCCGTGCTCTATGTCATGACGCACGACTCGATCGGTGTCGGCGAAGACGGACCAACGCACCAACCCGTCGAACACCTAGGTGCCTGTCGAGCTATCCCTGGACTTTACGTCTTCCGCCCTGGCGATGCCAACGAAGTTCTAGAATCGTATCGCATCGCTATGAAGATTCAAAAGCATCCTTCAATGATGGTCCTGTCGCGACAAAACATGCCAACGCTCGACCGTACCAAGTTTGCTGACGCCAGCGGAGTTGCTCGTGGTGGTTACATCATCAAGGATAGTAAAGGCACGCCGGCTTGCATCCTGATGGGAACCGGTAGCGAGCTTTACCTCTGTATTCAAGCAGCCGAACAACTTGAAAAGCAAGGCATCGCCGCTCGCGTAGTGAGCATGCCTTGCCAAGCTCTATTTGATGAGCAATCCGCTGAATACCGCGAAAGCGTATTGCCAAGAAGTTGCACGGTCCGAGTCGCCTGCGAAGCTGGGATTCGACAAAGCTGGGACAAGTACCTGGGACTTGACGGACACTTTGTCGGGATGACAGGCTTCGGTGCTTCAGGGCCCGCTGGAACATTGTACAAGCACTTCAAGATTACCACGGATCAAATTGTGTCTTGCGTCAACGTTGCCATTCGTGGAATCGGCGAATCCGAAGGCTAAGCATCATTTGTTGGCCCCGCTAAAGCGAATCCGATCGCTGCTTTAGCCTAGTCCGCTCGTTCGGCTTATTGCGTCTCTACAGTATTAGAGCGTAAGCCGGACGATGCCTGCGGTTGAACTAGCTAACTCGCTTCGCATGATATGAAATGCGAACGCCTGAATTAGCCTGAGAGAGACTGCAAGCGGTTGATTGAGGGCGAGGCTCTTAACACGTTTCAAATTCCTCTGCCGCCGAGACCTACCCATTCGTTTTGAGCAACGCAGAGTGCACAAGGAGCCCTCCTCACCATGCCAGACAGTCAGCTATCGACGGTGAAAGAAGCAACGTTGAAAGAACGCGTCGCTGAGTTTTGGAAGTGGTTCCCCAGCGTTTCGCAGCGATACTATCAAGCGATCGAAGAGAGCCGCTTTGAGGAATTGCTCGACGAGTTCAGTGTGAAGATGTCGGCTCTTCTTTACGACATGGCTTGGGTCTTCGGACCCGGAGCTGACGAATCATCGCATTCGTTGACCATCAGCGGCGAGTGTGTTGCAGTGAAGCAACTGATCGCCAAGTACTGGCGCGAGTGCGCGGTGGAAACTCCAGGTTGGACTTTCTACGGTTCGCGGCAACCTTCCGATCCTGAAAAACTTGCCGAGATGGAGATCTCGGTCAGCCATGAAAAGTCAGTCGACACCGAGAATTTTCTTTTGAAGGTCCGAGTCAATGACGAGATCGAACGCATCGATCTGATCGCTTGGCACGAATCGTTGCGAGTCGTTCCGCGCGAGCACCACGACCAAATTTTGTTCCTGCTGATCGATGAGGCTCTGGGTGAGTTCGGCTCCTCAATGTGGCTTGGCGACATCTCCATAAAGCCGATCAAGCCAGAAAAAGCCACGGTCAATCTTGTTAAATTGCGCGAGCATGTCGAAAAGATTGTTCGCGAAAAGGGCTGGGAACGATTGCCTCCACTGGAGGAATACACCGTCTACCAACTACCCGAAAAAGGCGACTTCCCCCGCGGCGATACTATCGTTGGGATTAGTTGCATTCCCGATGTTATCTTCGAGCTGATCGAAAACAACGGAACGCTAAACGACGATCCGATTGAAGGCACCGGAGCCGAGCTGGTTTATATTCAGCTTGATATCGACGTATTTCCAGAAGGTTCACAAAGCAATCGACGAGGCGAGATCGAAGACAAGCTAGAAGAGCATCTCGTCGAGCATCGTAGTGGATACACCTTGGGCGGTGCCTTCGGTGAGAAGTATGGATACATCGATCTGATTCTCTTCGACGGCGATCACAGTCGCGACCTCGTCAAGAAAGTGCTCACCGAACTTCACTTAGCCGACAAAGCTAGGCTAGTAAGCTTCTGTTAGCGCTCTCTTGGATTTCGGGCCGAAGGCCCAGCGATTTACCTAGCCCAGCCCAACGGGCTGGGAATAATTCGAGTGATAAAGATAGGGCCGCTGGCCTATTACCAATCTAGCTTCGTTTATCGATCCGATAAACTTCAACAAGCTGGCGATCCATTTCTGGCTGAAAAGCAAACGAAATATATTGTGCGTCGTCTGCCTTGAAAGAAACATCTACGGTTGCTCGACCAATCTCTTGTCCCTCGGCGTTGAACGCCTTTGCAATCAACTCGCCTTGAAACTCTTTGGTCGAAAGAAAGTAGACCGCGATAGTCTTTTTTGAATCAACCAATGCGGTGTCCTGTTTGGCAACGGTATACGAGATACCGCTCTGCTCAAGCGCAGGAGCGAGTTCAATTTTGATTTTCATTTGAGCATCAACGCCGGTACCAATGCCTTGAGCGAATTCGGTGACGTTTTTGCCGATCGACTCTCCCAGCGATTCCGCTCCACTTTGTTTTGTATCCGAGCAACCTAACAACGAGACTGTTAGTACAATCCAACAGAGACTGGCAGCTCGATTCATCATGCACCACAATGGACTAAGGCGTTTTTGTCAGCAAGTTTGAACGTTCAATTATAGCCAGTTCATCGCCTGTCGGAATCGAGTCTTTGGGCTTAAGATTTGGCAGTGCGGTTTTGGATTTAAGGCCGAAGGCCTGACACAACCTCTGGTGGCGCAGCCACCGGTGACGTTTTCGTTTGAAATGACAGGCCCCAAGGGCCGACATACGATGCTTCGGTGAAATGTTAGAATCCTCCAGATCGTTCAACAAACTGCACCAACCAACATCCCAATCAAGGACAATGAAGTGACAAATTTCACGCATCATGCAATCGACTACATTGAGCTCCCCGTGCGCGACCTAGCTGCCGCCAAACGATTCTATGCAGAAGCCTTCGGATGGAAGTTCAACGATTACGGAGACCTATGCCGGAATACAAGGCGAGCATCGCGAGGTTGGCGGACTGGCCCAATCTGATGAAGTACGGGCCGAGGAAGTCAAGACTGGCGGTCCACTGGTCATTTTGTATTCGAACGATCTAGAGGCGAGTCTCGAAGCCGTTGTCACCGCTGGCGGCAAAATCGTCCAGACGATCTTTTCCTTCCCCGGCGGTCGTCGCTTCCACTTTTCCGACCCTTCCGGCAATGAACTCGCCGTCTGGTCCCAGTCATAGATCCGTGAAGGTTACTGTTTCCGGAATCAACCTTGAGTGTCCAAGTATCGCTCTGTTTTAGTTCTCAAACGCGGGTAATGTTGCTGTAGTTCGTTCTTCGGCAACTTGAGCGGCCAAGATGCCGTCTTAACCGCGATCAAAAGCAACCAGTGTACAAAACTGATATGATTATCGTACGTTCCGTTGGTAAGCAAATGCTGCCGCGGCAGCCAGTGTCATATTCAGTAACTTTGCCCGACGCTGTTTCATGAACTCAACCCCAGCCGCATCGACGACTTTCTCCGCGCCGGGTTCAGATACGCAAACATCGGCGACAAAGCGACTCTGGCCAGTTCTGTTGTTTGGTGGCCTCTGTTTTGCTGCATACTTTTACTCGGACTGGATTGTCCGTCATACGCCCTCGTCGCATACTGTACAGATAGTTGTTGGCTTTGGTCTGGGTACGCTGGCTGTCGCTTTCCTACTAGCGGGATGTATCGGAAGTAGCCGAGCTGGCTCGGCCTCTGTTGCAACTTTACTCACGATCGCATTCTTTGGGGTCGCAATTGCTGCACACTATGACGAGCTGTTTAGAAGAAAGTTCGAAATTGAACTCCTGATCTACCAAGCCCACAATTTACTGTACGTACCCTTATTGATCCTATGTTCAACGGTTCCGCTAACTCCGGTACTAAAGTTCTTTCGAAACCAATTAGTTCGCGGCTCCTCTCAACCCAAATCTCAGGTAACTCTAGAAACCTACTTTCTTTGGACGGTTATAGTGGCCTGTGCAGTGTTTTGTGCGCAGTTGTCGATTCAAATGAATCACTATTCCTGGCGACAATTGTTGCTCTTTCTCCCTGGGCAGATCGTATTCGTCATCGTGGTGTCGGCCGTCTTGGTTCTACCAACAGCCTATTGGCCGTTTCTCGAGAGCAAGCGATGGTGGCATTGGCCAGCAACTACGTTCATTGCACTCACAAGCTTTTTCGTCGTTGGGACTGTAGCCAACCTAACCATTCGGCAATGGCTCGGAGCCCGAATCCCGGAAGGGACTTCAATGTTGACTTTTTCTTTAGTTGCATGTGCCGTCTATTTGCCAGGTCTGTGGTCGCTGCGAGCTTGCGGGTATCGGTGGAAGCCAATCATAGAAACGAGTGACGACGACGCTATCTGCCGAGTAGCCTTGCAAGATCGATTCAGCGCAAGGCTTGCAACCATGTGTTACCTGAGTTTGGCGATATTAGCCAGCTTGACACAGCATTACGCGGATTACTTGAAGCAACTAAAACTCGATTCAATTCTGGCTATTCGAAAGGAGTTTTTAGATCGAGGCGATGCTATTAAGGCGGCCCAAAATCAGATTTGCGGACTTCAATTAAATAGGGTGCGATCCGCTCTATGCGCCTAGCAATCTGAAAAACTGATCTATACGAAAAGAGGCTTCCTCAGCGAAATTGATAGTTCTCACACCGTCAATTCAAAAAGGGAAGCCTCATGGATGTACAAGTTAAGGCAGGAAGCC
>CAUJKA010000433.1 GCA_963204965.1 Planctomycetota bacterium
CGGGCGTCCCGCCCGTTCTTTGGATCTGAACCCTGGCGGGATCAGCTACAGCCTCTCGTTACTTTCGCGGGAGCGAAAGGCGACTCTAGCAGACTGACGTCCCGCTCGAACATCCTGAGTGCGGACGGGACGTCCGCGAACCAAAACGGTCGTACCGGAAGGAACTCGACCACTTTGCTGCAAAAGAGATCAGCGTATGCGGCTGATTGCACGTCGCAAACTTAGCTAGCTAAAAAACTTCTCCAAAAAAGTTCAAGTTTCGGGAAAACGCGCGTAAGGAATTTCGTTCTCGAGCGATTAATAATGTCCTCCGGATTTTTTCCGAAGATTGTCTCAAGGTGACCAAAGGTGTCTTAGGTGTGTCGTTTAATAGATTAGGCGAGGCAGCTAAGAGAGGCTCAGTCAGATTGACACACAACTGTTTCAATCTGAGACCCAAGAATCAATTTGAGATGCTCTTGACGCAGGTGGCTGACATTTGATAGCAATAGCAATGACAGCAAACAACTGGAGGTTGTCTCGATTTTGGCTACCCAGCTTAACTTAATCGGATGTTCCGGTTTACTAGTGTGGCCGAATGCAGTTTGAAACGTCCTATAATAAGAAGTAGAGAGATTCTTGTCGGTTTAGTTCAAGTTTGGCATGAAGTGTGCGAATACTATTTTCCGCATTCAGTTTGACAGACTCGAACTCAAGACAAAGAAACTTAGTCTCAGGTTTAAGCGTATAGCTTACTGAGGCGTGATAGGCTGAATCGGATTGCAAGCAAAGATCGTTGGTTTACAAGGAGGATCGTCAGATGTTAGTTCTAAGTCGAAAAGAAGGCGAGAAGTTGGTGATTGGCGACAACATCACTTTGGTTGTCTCTAAGATTTGTGGAAATCGAGTCACTGTCGGAATCGAAGCTCCGGCCGATGTGAAGATTTTCCGAGGTGAGTTGAAGCTCGGTGAAAGCAGCGATGTTAAAGTCGTCCCGCTACGACGAGCAACGTTGACAATCGATCTGGATGAAAAGCAGGTAAGTGATTTGGAAAAGCAAGCGATGTAGTTGTCGCTAGCTCCCCAATCCATGCTTCGTTCCAGTATTCGTCAAACCTTCAGCTATCAGTGCCGAAAGCTGCTGTGCGCTAAATCGCTCGTCGATTGCGACCGAGTGATGAATGACCAGCAGTCGATCAACTATTCCAGCCGTGTTATTGAGCGTTCCCACTGTGCGACATCGGCGATCTGATCGGCGATGAAAACCGGGAAATCCAGAACCTGCGGAGATTCCGTTTTCGCACAGCAGTTTCGCCACGGCGGAAGCCTGTGAGGGATTTTCAAGAATCCAACCCGCTTGATAGTAGGCATTTGCAAACGAATCCTCACCATCCTGATCAGCGATGGCTGGTTCGTTTGAATGTACAGTTCCTAGGAATGTTCGAGACAGGCTCTTTGGGATCAACTGCTCGACATCTGAAAAATAGTTGCAACACTGCGAGTTGATGCGACTTAGATACTTCAGTTGCTCAGCGACGATTGCCGCTGATAGTTCGCTTAATGCATACGCGCCGCTACCGGCTCCCGAAGCGATCTTGGCTCGCTGAAACAAACGCTGGTCATGAGTCACTAGCGCTCCGCCGCGACCGGCAGAAATCACTTTGCTGCCACCAAAGCTCAGTGTGGCCATGTGCCCAAAGGAGGTCGTCGGCCTTCCCTGAATTCTTGCTCCCAGCGCCTGGCAGGCATCTTCGATCAAAGTGATTGAGCAATCATCGGCCCATCGACGAATCTGATCGACCTGTTGAAGCCGGCCATGTAGATGCGAGACGATGCAGGCCTTCGTCTTACTGGATCGAGCCGCTTGCGCCGCATCGATGTTCACATCAACACTTTCAGGCGAGACATCGATCAGGACCGGAGTGCACTGCAATTGCTCGATAACCCAAAAGTTGCCTGGATAGTCATAGCCTGAAAGAATGATCTCATCCCCAGGACGGACTCCGATACTCTTGAGCGCTAATTCGAGAGCCGACGTACCGCTGTTAGCCAGAAGCACCCGAGCTCCATTAAGCAACTGACTAAGCTCATCTTGCAAATTAGTGGAATCATCACCGATGTAGCGATGATGCGCACCCGAGCCGATTGCGCGAGTAGCGGCATCTCCTACCGCATTGTCCACCTGTTCCTTCAACGATACCATCAACACACCTTATTTCTTAGCATTTTCAGTCGGCCATTCTATTCCAGGCCAGAAACAAATGAAGCGGTCGTAGTCGGATGAACTGCTACGCAGCATAAAATGCCGAGCTGGTTTGCCACAATGGGCTTCGCGCGAGTCTCTTGTTTTCTCGCATCTCCGCGAAGCAGGGCTGACGGATGGTAAGAAAATGAATGGTACGAAAATGGCTCGCAGAATCCACCGTTTTTCCTTCGCGAGCTTCGCGCCTTCGCGTGAGCCCCTTTATTTTTCTTGACCGATGAGCAACCTGAGGCCGGGCGGTACAAACGAAAGGCAATTTGTGTCGTCACTTTGTCGATTACAATAATGCGGAAGAACAGCTCTGCATCATCGGAAGCTACAGACATGGCCAAGCGAACCATTTCGATTCGAAAGATGCTCTTGGGGATGGTATTTGTGGCACTTCCATTTTCTGCCTTTAGCGGATTTGGACCGCAGGGGATTATCGTTGCTGCCATCATTGCAGTTGCCATGTTCACTGCTTGCTGCATTGCGTCGCGGGATCAACTGCAGTCGATGTTCGGAATCATTGCCTGCACCATCGCTGCTATATTTGTGGGAGGTCTATTCATTGGCCCAAGTAATAGACACGGTCCTGTCAGCGACCTCATACTCTACGCTTCCGTTGGTTGCGCGATCGGCATTCTGTGGAGCGAGCACTTCTACTCGGTTAAGAGGCGTGAACAGGGGTCGGTCAAAGAAAAGAAGGACTCGCAAAAGGATAACGTGCACCCTGAATCAACCACAGAAGATAACCCGATCGAACCCTAAAGACATCTAGATCTCCCATTCGGACATGGCTGGTAGGTGGTAAGAAAATGGTTGGTAAGAACATTGCTCACTGTTTCTTCCCGTTTTCCTTTGCGGGCTTCGCGTCTTCGCGTGAGTTTCTTGCATTCTGTTTTTCTCAGATGCACTTCAAGTTGACGAAATGGGCGAAGACGCGAGAGAGTGCGTGGCGACTAAGAGCAACGCAAACTAACGATGATCGACCTGAATAGTTCCAAGCGATACAAGCTGTTGCATGGCTTGGCTTGCCGTTAGTGGACTGGGTTTTACAAGACTGGGGTCGACGTAAAGTAATCGCCCACTGGTCGGCGTAGGAGCGTTGGGAACAAATACTACGATCTTTCCACTGGTCTCGTTGCATGCCTCGCGAGTCACCAGCCCCAATTCGCTGCGATCACTTGCGTCAACGGAAACGAAGACGACTCTCTGAAAAAGTCCTTTAGGGCCTTCCCCATATCCCAAAATCTGCTTGAGCGTTTGATACAGATTGCCTAGCACGGGCAAGCGCTCGAGCAAGATATCGACTCGTCGCCACAACCAGCGTCCCACAAAAGTCGACACCGTTAAGCCGACCAGATAGACCAGCAAGGTTACAATTAGGATGCCCATCCCAAAAAAGTAAAAGCCTTGGTTCCTCAGCCAGACTCCAGCAACAGTGTTCTCGAAGTAGACTACCGTAATACCCAAGCCAACCACGGGCAACAGGGCTACAATTCCGGCAATGAAAGAACCGACAACGTGGTTTCGAATTTTCTGAATGCTCATGTGCGATGATTCTGCGATTTAGCTCGGATCTTGTGGGACAATTTTTTGAGTTGCCGCGAGTGCTGGAGTCACAACTTGCTGGACGACACAATATACTGACTTCTTTGACGGATCGCTTACCCCCAAGAACCTGAAAACAATGAACCTAGCCACCAAACCTCTCCAAGGCTCGCGTATCCTGTCTTTCGTCGACGATATCTACGAGGACTTGGAGTTGTGGTATCCCAAACTGCGACTAATCGCGGCCGGCGCGACCTTTGTAACCGCAGCACCGTCCGCTGGTCAAAAGTGTAGCGGCAAACATGGCTATCCCTGTGTTTCGGATATGGCAATTGCCGACTGTAGCGAGAAGGATTTTGAAGCGATTTTGCTTCCCGGTGGATTCATGCCCGACAAGCTTCGACGTGACGCCAAGGTGAAGGAGTTGATACAACAGTTTTCTAAGTCCGGCAAGTGTGTCGCCGCAATTTGTCATGGCGGTTGGATGGCAATCTCAGCGGGAGTCTATCGTGGAGTTCGCGTGACGGGATCGTTAGGCATCAAAGACGATTTGGAGAACGCAGGAGCGATCTGGGTCGACGCACCGATTGTGGTCGATCGGCACTTTGTATCTAGTCGCAAGCCCGACGATCTTCCTGATTTTGCGGAGGCGATGATCGAGACGATTGTGAAGTTGAGATCTTAGCTTCGCAGTCAGATCAGCCCATTTTGGAAAAATCTGATCGGTTATAACGAAAAACGGCGAGAGGGCAGTACAAACGGTACATTCGATGCCGATTGACTGACTATAAATCCCTCCCTCGTTGGCAAAGGCCAGCCATTCTCGCCATGCGATCATCCTGGTTCCTATTGCTTGCATTGCTCGCGTTGTTGGACGCAGGCTGCTCACGGACTCGCTATCGCGTGGCCGCAGATCGCGATGCATATTGCATTGTCCAAGAGAAATCCGGGCAAATCACCGAACCGGTTGCAACTAGCTACACTGTTCGGCCCGACGCGAGATCAAGATTTTACGATCCAACCAATCCCGATTGCCCGCAACTTCCGCCACCGCACCCCGTGCTTAACGGCTATCAACTTCCGTTGCTAGCAAGTGATTCAGGAAACTGCCAGCCACACTGCGGATGCATGGTCGACGCGAACGTGCTTGTCAACGAGCAATCACCTTCATCTAACGCAGTAAGCACCGCAAGCGCCGGCGGAACTACGAACGTATCACACTCTGCCGCTATACCCGTTGTTCCAGCAAGCTTTACCTTCAGCCCACAAATCGATGAAGCTTCACAGCTAAAATTGGTCGATCCAGTCCCACCAGTACCAACCAACCCTCAGGCTTCTAACGCGAGCAGTGAAGAACCATTGAAGCAAGTGCCAATCTCGGATGAAGCGACTTCTAAAGCTCAAGAGGCGACTTCAAGCGGCGAGAACAAACAAGACTCTGATGATAAGAGTTTGCCTAACAGCAATAGTTCTTCTAACTCGAACAGTTTTTATCGCCCCATTCCTCAGCAGGCTTGGCAGTCGATTCCCGAAAGCTGCTTAAGTCGCATGCTGGAGTTCTCTTCGATTCGTACCGAGTACGCACAGTCCTTCCCCGAAGCCGACTTGTCGAATCTGAACAATGGCGAGAAACGATTGACGCTCGCGAACTTGATGGAACTGGCTAACATCAACAGCCGTGAATATCAGGTTGCCAAAGAATCGCTTTTCCGGGCCTCACTGGCACTCACAGCCGAGCGATACCAGTACGACCTGAATCCGCTTCAATTCGGCAATGGCACTGCGACGAATTATCGACACACGCGTACCAACGGAGCCACGGTCAATTCGATGGCAATTCCCTCGGGTGTCGGTGTTCAAAAGCAGCTTGCATCGGCTGGGCAGTTCTTAGCAACTTTCGCCAACAGTGTTGTGCTGACCTTTAACGGACCATCGGGGTTCGCAACCGATGTGAGCAGCAACTTGGTCTTCGATTTCCAACAAACGGTGTTTCAACGGGACGTTCAGTTTGAACAGTTGACTCGTAACGAACGCGATGTGGTCTATGCTATGCGCGACTATCTTCGCTTTCGAAAGCAACTGTTCCGCGATGTCTCGGGCTTGTACTACAACCTTCTGCTCAACTATCGAAGCATCGAGATCAGCACCTCCGACTACTTTACAAACTTGCGAGGCTTTCTGCAGAGTCAATCGGAATACCGAACAGCCGAAAAGATACCGCGAGTCCAAGTGGATCAATTTGAGCAGAACGTTCTTCGAACTCGCGGCAATTTAGTGGGCAATTGTTATGCTCTCGAAACGGCCATGGACCAATTCAAGTTTCGCTTGGGTTTACCCACCGAGATGCCCATACTGCTGGATCTTACCGAGCTGGAGTCGATCTCATTGCGTGACGAGTTAAGCGTTGCGAGGCAAATGATCAATCGCGTGCGAGGCGAACTGATGATCGCCAAAGCTTCGAACAACGCGGATGCTACAACGCTGGCAAACGTAGCGGAGGTGCTGGCCGATCGCATGGCCAACATTTTGCGAATTCAGCAGCGAATCGAAGAGTCTGCTGAAGAGCGCGCAGGCAACAACTCCAGCGAGAACCAGCGGGGTCAGAGTGCCTTGGACCAAGCTATGAAGAACTTAAAGCAATTGCAGCGGCGACTACAAATCCTCGGTGTCCGAATGCAGGTTGAAACGCTCAAAGCCGAACTCGATGCGCAGATTAAGTCTGACGTAGCTGCACCACCACTGCTGGTGATGAATCGAGCGATCGAGTATTGCACAACTCAACTGCAAGTCATCGACCTAGCACTAGACAACTTGGATGGATCGCCAGCTCCTACAGATCTGAAAAGCAGTCGCGATAAACTAGCCAAAGAACTCGAGAGCCTACTGAACTTTCTTCGCGAGATTTCTTCGCAACTGCGTTCCAGCAAAGACTTAATCCAATCCACAATGCTCGCCGAAATCCCTAAGCGTTCCAAGCAAAGCATCGAATTGGTTCGGGCCTTTGAAGGTCTGGCGGATAGCGCCACCGAAGACATCCTGCCGCGAGATGATCAGTCCGTTAGTTCAACCGTCGAGTCCACTGTAGATAAAACGATCGAATTGAGCGACAAATTATTGCAATCTGGACCGGATGGTTGGGAAGAGATCGTCTTGGATCACAATGAAACTCTGTTAACCGGATTGGTACAGCGACTGGACTTAATGAATCAACGCGGTCGTTTGGCAGATGCTTGGCGGCAGATCAAGTTAGCGGGAGACGATTTGAAATCGATCGTAAACCTACGTGCAACACAGATTATTGGAACTCGCACCGGCAGCGACAATCCCGTCGACTTCACTTTTGACAATAGCGAGACTCGGTTAAGCGCGGCTTTAGACACTCCTTTGAATCGACGAATTCAACGCAACACTTTCCGACTTGCTTTGATCAACTACAACGTCGGCCTGCGGAATTTGATGGCCGCCGAGGATTCCATTAAGTTAGATCTTCGAGAGGATCTACGACAATTGGCGTTGGACCGTACGCAGTACACGATTTCCGTGGCAAGTGCGGCGCTGGCGTACGAGCGAGTGATTAGCACACGACTAAGATTACAACTTGCTGTTCAAGGCGTTGCCGCACGGGACTTCTTGGAAGCTCAACAGGCATACACGAACGCGCTCAACTCCATCGCTAGACAGCACGTGAACTACATCACCGATCGAATCGAGCTGTTCTTTGACTTAGAAGGATTCCAAGTCGACTCGTGCGGTAACTGGCAAGGCGCAACGAGTGACGAGGGCCCCGAGTTGAATGTAGACTTTCAAGGACGCAACCCCAAGCCTTATGGCACACTACCACCTAAGGTTCGCTACTCGCCAACTGTGCGGCAGATCGAACAAGTCGCCCCCGGATCGGTTGAAGTTCGCCAATAGGCTTCGACATTCACGTTCAAAACCGAGTAGGACTAGCGAGTCTGTTAGAAATCGTCGAATGCCTGACCTGGGTTGTTGGCTGCATGGATGACCAACCCGATGATCACGACTGCAAAAAGCAGCATGATGATCGCACTTAAGATCGTCCCGATGATTCCCAGTATGTATCCAGACTCGACGATACCACTGGGTCGCGCTAGGCCCTGAGCGATCTTAGTTCTTTCCCGAGAGGAACTTACCCAAGCGATAATCCCCAACACTAAACCCACGGGTGATATCAATCCATAGCATCCGCACGACATAAGTGCAACAACAACGGATAAAATCCCTAGGATCAATCCCAACGGATTGTCGTTAGTCGACGGACTATAGCCGGATTGCTGCGGCGAATACGTATACGGACTATGCATTGGTGTTGGAACCGCTGCGTAGGGATTATGAGGTGCTGCTGGTGAGCTGCCGGGATTGGTCGACGGCACGCCAAGGCTATCCCAGAACCCTTGATCGCCTGTTGCTGATGAGTTGTTTGCTGCAGGTTGACTGGCAGAACCGCCCCATGGAGAACTTGACGAATCCGGTGCGCTGGTCGACGAGGGAGAGACTGGTTGACCGATTTGCGGTACCGGTACAATCGTCGAGCACGATGGACAGCGGCAATTCTTGCCTGCGAATTGATCAGCGACTCGCAGCTTTCTTCCGCATTTAGCGCAATCAAAAGTAATCAACGGTCTTCTCAGCTAAGCTCGAAAAATATAGATAAGCACCCTAATCGCCGGGAGATATCTTACCCAAAAATAACGGCAATTGGTGTAGCAGCCCTAATTTCAAGACAGGCTTAGAGAAAGTCTGCGTTCTCTTTAGTCGACACGACTTTTTGCGTAGGCATCAGCTAGAGAGGTGTCCATGTCGGCAACCCAGCGACTGCCATCGGTTTCAAGGATGATATGACTCTCTCTGAGGTTGACTTTCACCACGGTCGCTTTAATCGAGCCGATCGTGATCTCAGAACCTTCAAAGATGTCGATACTGATGCCTTCAGCTTTTGAACGAATCATACCTTGAGTTCCGGTACGCCCACTGACAAGCGCTGTCAGGAAGGCTTGTTTCGCCGGATCAAGAGTCGATGGTGGAGTCTCTTTCTTTTCAACGGGCGGATCGACGGCTTTTAGTGCCATCTTCAATTCGGAACTCTTATGAGGCCAGCCTTCATCGATAGCGCGAACGAGGATCTCCTTTTCCCCTTTTTCAGTCGGTTGCCAAGTGATTTCGCCTCGTCGTAGACTCAGCCCAGGAGGCAGCTTGTCGGCGTCGGTAACAAGTTCATAGCTCACGCGATCGCCATCAGGATCGGCCGCCTTGAGCTCGAGGCTCCATGGCTTTCCGATAGCAATATCATGCGAGCGGCCAGTCTCGAACTTTGGCGGGCTGTTGGGTGGAGCAAATGGATTGCGGGAGAGAATCTTGTTCTTGTAGTCCTCAGTAGTCATCGCCAAACGTCCCGAAGGCTGCAAGGAAGGCTCTTGCTTGGGATCTGCTTTAGGCATCGAAACGGCCTCACTAGTTAATGAGACCACGACCACGTTGGGCTGCTTCGGATCACGGGTCAAAGTCAACTTGCTGATGCGATGAATGTAATCGCGGTCATAATACTTGGCGAGAAGTTCAACCACCTTTTCATTCTTGCAACGACCAGCCAAGGTAAACTGATGGAATGTGTATGCGAGCACTGGCGTTCGCTGATTTCCGCCGGGCAATTGAACCTTTTGAGTGCGTTCAAAATTGACAGACTCTTGGCTCAAACCAACTTGATTCGCCAGTTCGATGAGCCAAGCCCTGTACTGATCAACTGCGAGTTCAGGGTCACTCGGCAAGGACTTCTTCTCGATACGTTCGATCTTCTTTGCAGCTCGCTTGCCACCTTCGATCACATTGTCTAACGTGTCCAGATCACTTTGAGCCTTA
>CAUJKA010000434.1 GCA_963204965.1 Planctomycetota bacterium
GGCTTCCTGCCTTAACTTGTACATCCATGAGGCTTCCCTTTTTGAATTGACGGTGTGAGAACTATCAATTTCGCTGAGGAAGCCTCTTTTCGTATAGATCAGTTTTTCAGATTGCTAGGCGCATAGAGCGGATCGCACCCCCCAAAATCAATCAGAACAAACCGTTTTCATTAGAGGCAACTCAAACGGATCGATGGTGGATTATGTGGTTTATTATTCGAGTACTATCGTTTGCCCTGAGTATTAACTTGCCGTTAGTCAAATTGAATGGGCAAGAGTTTTTTGATCAGAAGGATTTCGCAAGTTGGTTTGCTGAATTAGACACGAGTAATGAGCATGAGAACGCGCATCTAGTACTGAATCGTAGCCTAAAGCTTGAAATAGATTCTTATGTTAAGAATTCGCCAAAACCAATTTCGTTGGTTAAGGTTTCAGAGTCGCTTAAAAGGATCTCCCCAAACTGTCCAAGTTGGGTTATCGAAACAATTCGAGATGCCAAAATTCCAGCGAAAATGGATCTGACCTTGGATTTGCCCAAACTGGATCGAGTTCCCGCAGATAAGTATTTCACACTCGATAGACAGGTCAAGAAAACCGGAGCCGAACGACAGCTGTTGGGTAAGATATGCGCAGATTTGTTTCCGTTTGATCTCGAGCCCAACGGACGGGAACGTTTCATTACTTGCGCATATTCTCACGAGTCTAGACTTGCGTGCCGATTTGTCTTTACCGAAGACGTCGCTAGTAGTTACGTGGTCGGATGTGATAGTAATGGCATACGATGGATTCAGCGTTGTTGGTCGAAAATAGATATGGCAAGTTCCGGCCCACGTCCCAAAAATGTCGCCGCGATGTGGACGGAGAATGAAACAGCGATGTTGGCAGTACTCTCGGAACGCTCAATTTCAATTGAGGGATTTCGCTTCGACTCAGGCGCAGTCGTAATACGATTGAATTCGGATCTTTCCTGGGGGAAATCTCCGTAGTGTTTGGGTTTGACGCTACCGGGGCGCTTGCCGTCGGCAATGTCGAAGGGGGTACAGCCGCAGGAGTCTTTAAGATTCCAGACGTCAGATTTCAGCCCGTGGCAAGTCGAGCGATTCAAGGACCTCAGCATCCTCGTCGACAGCAACAACGCCCACTCCAGCAGCGGCCAACCGCGGAGTTACTCCATCGGCATTGGTGGCATGGATGTTGGCTCCCAACTCAACGAGCAGTTTCATCAGTTGCAGATCGGCGGTCTTGGCGACGTAGCGGATCAGGGCAAGACAGCAAGCTCGCTGAGCAAGGAGCACAAGAGTGATTGGCCACCTAAATAATTCTGCCCAACACATTCCCAAAAGTTGTTGAAATACCAGTCAGTCATCGGCTACACTAACGTCCGCACAACCTGCAGCGCAGCGGCTTACTTGAACCATCCGATGCAACCGAATCGCGGTAGCAGGGCGTTTGGAAATGGAAGATCAACCGCCGCGACCGGCTGATCGGAAACGTTCGTCCTCTCAATGTTTCGGGCTCGCGCATGAAAACGAAGTACTCCAGAATTTTGGGCGTGACGACTGTGTTAGTCGTCTGCTCTACGTTGATTGTCGGCTGGGTCTTGAGGCGGCCCCTGAAGCCGCAGAACGCAAGCATAGACGACAAGAGTATTCCCAACACTGATGTGCTGCTGCAATTAGATTCGGGGATGGGGCCGAACCTAATGACCCCCGCCAACAACTCCGGCGACCATTTTGCCGGCTTGTCCTTTGACGAATTGATGCAGAGCGTCAGCGAAAAAATAAATGCTGATGGCACTGCGACTCGCCGATACATGAGCGTGCTGATCGCCGGAGAAGGCTGCAAATTCTATGTCGACAATGGGAACGGTCATTGGGTCCTGGTCGATGACTCTGTTGCGGATTCACACGCAGCAGAAACGGTTGATGATCCCTTCGGTGAACCACTCACAGACTCGAATCCTTTCGACTAGAATTGGCAGCAACTAGACACAATACTCGTCGGACGAACCAAGGAATGCACGTGCGTACTGGAAATGATTTGAAAACAAGTGGGTGCGACACCCTCCTGAGTAGCTCTTAGCCAGAGGTTCAGTATCGAGTGTTGCAGCTACTGGAGGCAATGAAGTTCAAGCCTGATTAGTCTGAGGTATCGCTGAGGTCGTTTCTTTACTGCTCCTGCGAGAGCAGTAAGTAAGAGATACCTGTGTTGGAATGGGGCTAGGCGTCTGGTTTTCAATCGCGGACGCGATGGTAGTTTACAGCCTGGGACGCGAGTCCCAGGAAGCGACGAACGAGTCGCGAAGCGACGGCAGAGAAGCAAGACGCGATCCGAAAAAATCTGGTCATTAACGGCCTGATATTGAATCTTGTTGCAATTAGCCGCGATATACAGTTCAATATTCAGGTCGAAGCTAGGTGGCTAGTTCTATCGCCATTATTGACTACTACATGGGTTGTTTGGGTCTCCAATTGAGATGCTGAATTCAGTAGGGGATTGATCGGCGAAGTCCTGTCCGTTTACCAAGCCCAGCCCGCCGGGCATGATGGGCTATGAATGCGAAAGAATCCCGTTGGAAACGGGAGCGACTCTTGATTGTCGCACCTGTCTCCGACAGGATTTCCTTCATTCGGATGAGCGAGAGTCCGTTCGATAGGCTGAGAAGAGGAGAAGAAGACGGCGGAGCCGTGAAGACAGTGCGTTCCCAGGCAGAGCCTGGGAACGAGAAATAAGGTCGCGCGTATGTCAGCTAATACCGTCGTTTCGCGACTCACAAATCATACGCTCGGCGATACCTGGGATTGGCATCCCAGGCTTAAAACTATCGTCGCGTTCGCGACTGAAACCTACAGCGCCGCTTGAAGAGCTTTGCGGACGATGGGGTTGGGTTTGACGCTGCCGGGGCGCTTGCCGTCGGCAATGTCGAAGGGTGTCCAGTCGCTGGAGTCTTTATGATTCCAGACTTCAGATTTCAGCCCGTGGCGATGTAAGTAGTCAATCACTACAGGGAAGGCCCGAAAGGCTGCGCCGTGCATGGCGGTGTCGCCCTTCTTGGTAACGGTGTCTACAGTAGCGCCTTGCTGAATTAGAAAGTCGAGCGATTCAAGGACTTCAGCTTCTGTCCCCGCTTCTTCGTCTACAGCAACGACGCCCACTCCAGCAGCAGCCAACAGCGGAGTTACTCCATCGGCATTGGTGGCATGGATGTTGGTTCCCAATTCGACGAGCAGTTTCATCAGTTGAAGATCGGCAGTCTTGGCTGCATAAAGAATCGGCGTGGCTAGATCGGAGTTCAACTTAGCTTTGCCGCGACTTCTGCCGTTGCTGATTGGAAGATTCACATCTGCACCAGCCGCCACCAATCGCTTAACGAACTCAAGGCTACTGATGCTGCCCGAGCCACGAACTGGCGGCTCGTTGTCCTCGCCGCGATCTGGCTTGCGGACCCAACTGATGATGTGCAAAGGTGCGAAGCCGCTGCGCTGGTCGTTGGGGTTAGCTCCACGTTCTACGAGTCGCAGAGCAAGTTCAAAATGACCATTCTCAACAGCCAGAATCAATGCAGATGTATTGGGTGCCAGAGGATGACGACCCGCGGACTTTTTCACGACCATCACTTGATTGACATCGGCTCCAGCATCAAGTATCGCGTCGACCGCCTTCAAATGGCCTTGGCGGACGGCGAAAAAGAATGCACTGAATCCCGACGGCAACGCTTGCTGATAGTCGGCTCCTTTTTCGATCAACAGCTTCAAGGCATCAACATTGCCAGCAGCCGCTGCCCACATGACCGCTGTTTGCCCGCTACGATCCGCAGCAGGTATGGAAGCGTCGGCTCGTAGTAATTGTTCGATGACTGCTACACTGCCTTGTCGAGCAGCGATCATGAGCGGTGTTTCGCCGCTCGGCCCTGCCATGTTCACATCGACTTTAGCTCGCAACAAACTTTCGACTGTATCGCTATCACCAGAACGACAGGCAATCAGAAGCGGAGTAACTCCATACTTGGTCTCGGCATTCCCATCGGCGCTTGCGCGAAGTAGGAAATCGACCGAATCCTTCTGGCCATGGAAAACAGCCCAATGTAGAGCCGTCATGCCGTCTGGCTGCAGTTGACTCACATCGTTGATCGATTTTTCGTCCAACTTCGCAACTTCTAGCTGAAGTTCGGCCCACAGCTTCTGCTCTGCGATGTCGGAAATCCGCTTTGCGCTCGAAGGAAGGGAAGCAGATGATGCTGACTGTGCAATCACTTGCGTCTCGGCCAGCAAGCAAACGATGATCGCTGTAAAGAGCCTCAAAAGCACTGGCCTGAAGTGTCGCAGCTTACAAGCTAACTGGATCAAACAAGTCATCGATACGTCCAGTACTGTCAGCAAAGTTCTCAAGTGGTACGCCGACGCTATTGAGCAACGTCAAGTGAAGGTTGGACAGAGGAGTCTCCTCCTTAAATCGCACGTGCTTGCCGCCACGGTGTTTACCGGCCGCTCCACCAGCAACCAGAATCGGCAAGTCGCTGTGGTCGTGACGATCTGGATCACCCATCCCACTGCCGTAAAGGAACAAGGAGTGGTCCAGCAAGCTCCCAGAGCCTTCCGGAATTGCGGCCATCTTCGTCAAGAACTCTGCGAACAGTGTGATGTGATGTTGATTGATCTTAGCGACCATCTCAAGCTTTTGAGCGTTACCACCATGGTGAGTGATTGGATGGTGCGGATCAGGAACGCCAATCTCCGGATAGGTTCGATTGCTGGTCTCGCGAGCTAGCTGGAACGTCGAAACTCGCGTGATGTCGCCTTGAAACGCTAAGAGTTGCAAGTCAAACATCAATCGCGCATGGTCGCCGTAAATCGCTGGAACTCCTCGAGGACGGTCCAAGTCTGGAAGTGGATGGTCTTGAACACTTTTCTCAGCGATCTGGATGCGACGTTCGACATCGCGAACGCTTTCAAGGTACTGGTCGATCTTGTTACGATCCGAGCTTCCTACGCGATTCTTCAGCCGCACGATCTCTTCGTTGACTCCGTCGAGCAAACTGGCTTGTTGACGCAAAGCTTCGCGTCGTTGCTCGCTTGTCCCTCCATCGCCGAACAACATTTCGAACACAAGACGCGGATGAGCTTCCGATGGTAACGGAGTCGTTGGAGAGGACCACGACAAGTTATTCTGATAGACACACGCGTAGCCGTTATCGCACTGCCCTACGAGGCTCATCAGGTCCATCGACAATTCAAGCGATGGTAGCGGAGTGCTTGTACCGATCTGCTTTGCAGCGATCTGATCAACAGTTGTGCCGAGATAATAGTCTGAGCTTTCAGTCAACTTGGCTCGAGCCGCGCTGAGGAAGGCTGAATTGCTGGTTGCGTGTGAACCGGGATAAGCGTTCTTCAAATCGAAACCAGTAAAGACGGTCAGTTGTTCAGATAGGTTTTGCAATGGAGCCAAACTGCTTGGCAGGTTCTCCAGAGAATCTCCTTCAGGTGTCCAATGTTTGGGATAGTAGCCCATCGGAACGTAGACATAGCCAATTCGTCGCAGCTTGGTTGGATTCGGCGGAGTGGCTGCCGAAGCAGTGAGAGCCGGGATCATTGCGTCCAACAGTGGCAGTGACAAGGCAAGTCCTGCGCCACGAAGTACCGCACGTCGATCGATGGCTTTCTTAGTGACGATCATGGTTTGATCCTAGTTTGAAAAATCGGGCTACTCACAATCGACTGAATCAAGGACGAAAAACGGTAATCGTCCACGGCGGCCTGCCGAACTATGCGTCGAACGTATGGCCCGTCTTGAGGTTCAAGCCCACGTCCGAGCGAAAACGTCACCAGTTTCTCTGTCATCGTACCTACAAATACCTCAGGACGCTCTAGCAGATCTTGCTCAATCTCTTCGACCGTCGAAGCTAATTTGCCATCGGGCAGTTTTCCAGATGGATCAATGGGCTGATCTTGCTCAAAGTTTCGCCAACGGCCCAGAGCGTCATAGTTTTCAAGTGCGAAACCAACTGGATCGATCAAATTATGACAGGACGCGCAGGCTGGATTTTCGCGATGGACCGCAAGACGTTGCCGCGTCGTAAGTGGGCGAGAATCTTCAGGCTCTTTCAATGCGGGTACATTTGGCGGAGGCGGTGGAGGTGGGGTTCCAACGATATTCTTGAGTAGCCAATTGCCGCGGATTGTTGGCGAAGTGCGCGTCGCATAAGAGGTAATCGACAAGATGCTCGCGTGGCGTAAGATTCCACCGCGATGACTCGTCGGCGGAAGCTCGACGCGCCGCATGTGACTGCCCAAGACTCCAGGGATTTCGTAGTGTGCAGCAAGTCGTTGATTAAGAAAAGTGTGGTTGGATTTCAACAGTCCTAACACGGAGAGATCTTCTTGAATGATCTCTCGCATCAAGCACTCGGTCTCCTGTCGCATCGCTTGACGAAGGTTATCATCAAAGTCGGTGTAAAGTCTTAGGTCAGGACTCAGGCTATCCAAGTTTCGCAGATACAACCATTGATTGGCAAAGTTGCTGACAAGCGATTCGGCTCGCGGGTCACGCAACATCCGCTGCACTTCCGACTTCAAGATGTTGGGCTGGCTCAGTTGCTTGGACTCAGCCAATTTCAAGAGTGCGTCATCCGGAAGGCTGCTCCACAGGAAGAATGAAAGTCGCGACGCAAGATCGATATCGCTAACTTGAACGACTCGCCGCTGATTCGCGTCGTCGCTTGCGGACCTTTGAGCGATTCCACTGTCTCCAAAGCCCTCGACTCGCAGTAGAAAATTCGGATTCACGAGGATGGATGCTATCGCTAGCTCCATGCCTGCGGCAAAGCCGTTATGCCTGGCCGATTCGTAGTATCGCGTGAAGGATCGAATGTCCTCGGAGTCCAGTGGGCGACGGTAAGCCAATCTAGCTAGCCTTGTTAGGACTTCTCGTGCTACCTGGTCTCGCTGATCCGCTTTGGGATTGAGCGGCAAGTCGCCAAACAACTTGCGAGTCACCGATGTCTCTGGAATCAAAGCTGTGGAAGCATCCAGCGGACCGACGATCGTAACTTCATAGACAGCCGGATGAATTCGTGGGTGGCGATGGTGGTTGTAGGCAGCTTCGAAGGGTTGCTTGCGGTATTCGAGCAGTGATTCGGAAGTTTGAGGAAAGGTCACTCCAACGGCGTGAGGTCCTGCACTAACTGTCAATCGAGTCGTGAGATGCGCGTCGACCAGAGTATGATCCTGTGGAGACTTGGGTTTATCGATTTGAAAACGATGCACCTGTTGCTTGTCGAGCAAGATGTCCAATTCAGCGGGGCGATTGAGTCCTTCGATCTTCTCATCGCGGTCACGAGTCAATCGAACTTGAAATTCGTATGTGCCATCTTGAAGGAAGTGATGTTGGAATAATGTTCCACCGCGGGTTCCCAGAGGCAAGCCTTCGACGTGTGTTTCTTGAGTTCGATTGGCTGGGACACGAATTGTCACTCCCGTTGGTCCGACTCCGGTGTTTCCCAACGCTGTGCGACCAATCTGTTGAGCTGCGGTGACGGCTCGACCGATGAACGCGGGACTCAGCTCACTCACCGTCACATTGTCGAAGCCATGACTCGATTCATCTTTTGGCAAAAGCGACGTTGCATCGATCTGCAATCCTAATAAATCGCGAATCGCATTCTGGTATTCGGTCCGAGTCAAACGACGTAGGCCTGAGCTAGCTGCGAATGGGAAGCGATCGGCGCGTTGATCGAGCAGCGACTCCAATTCCTGAGTGGCCTTGAGCACTAAGGCGGATTCAACGTTTTCGCTCGGCGGCGGCATCTGGCCTGCACGCATTTTGCGCAACATCTGTTCCCAAGGGCCAGCATCAAATTGCTCGGATAGAAAGGCGTCATTTTCTAGGTTTAGATGCTCGGTGGAGAATTGTCCCTCGGGAGTTTTTCCCGAGTGGCAGTTCGAGCATGATGTGCTGACGATTTTCTCGATTGCGCTCGTGTCACTGGCAAGTAGATATTTCGATGGAGTTGTCAATGCAAGAAATAGCAAAGTAGTGCAGCTTATCCACACACAGGTGGCCCAACCATTGTCGCCGCGGCTAGGTGAACCAAATCGTCGAACTGGATTGAGTAAGGACCGTAGCACAGAGTAACTCGCCGAAGTCGAATTCACACACAAGAGCAAGTCGATAGTATACTCGATCATCGACGTCTAAGTGGCACAAGATTTTTGCAATTGGAACTCAGAAATTGAGCGAGGAGAAGCAAGTGATGCGAACCACGAACAGAATTGGTCTAGCAGTTCTCTTTTTGCTGATCTTGTGCCTCCATCATCGAATTGAAGGAGCCGATCCTTCGCGTCCCAATGTTGTTGTCATTCTGGTCGACGATATGGGATTTTCGGACGTCGGTTGTTATGGGTCAGAAATACCCACGCCGAACATTGATGCACTCGCCGGCGGAGGCGTTCGCTTCACGCAGTTCTACAACACGGCGAGATGTAGTACGACGCGAGCCTCCCTGCTAACCGGACTTTATCCTCATCAAGCAGGGATGGGCTTTCTGGATGACAAGGTCCTTCCAAACTCTCGCGGCACCTTTGGAAGGCTACATGAACGATGCGTGACGATAGCCGAAGTCTTGGGATCGGCGGGCTATCAAACGTCGATTGTTGGCAAGTGGCACTTGGGTCAACAAAATGGGACGCCGCCTTGGGAGCAAGGCTTTCAGAGAACGGCAAACACTGCCTTTGGAGAACTGTATTTTCCTAAGGAGCAAGGCAAGCCTGGTTCAAAGTTTGTCTACTTGGATGGACGCAAAGTCGCGGCCGATTCACCAGAGGTTGGTCAAGGTCAATGGTATTCGACCTTCATGTTCACCGAGTGGGCGACTAAGTTCGTCGACGATGCGAAGGCTCAGGATAAACCATTCTTTCTTTACATGGCGCATGGCGCTCCACACTTTCCGCTCAAGGCTCCCGCAGAGACAATCGCCAAGTATCGCGGGCAGTACAAAGTAGGCTGGGATAAGCTACGCGAAGCCCGGCATCGTAAGCAGATCGAAATGGGCATTGTCGATTCGCGATGGCCCATGTCGGAGCGTCCGGTCGAAGTTCCCGCGTGGGATTCGTTAACGGCTCAGCAACAGGACCGCTACGATCACATGATGGCGATCTACGCAGCGATGATCGACTGCATTGATCAAAGCGTCGGTCAATTGGTTCAGCATTTGAAGCAGACCGAGCAACTCGACAACACGTTAATCCTCTTTATGAGCGACAACGGTGGCAATGCGGAAGGAGGCCCCAACGGCATCACTCAAGGCGAACAGTTAGGCGGTCCCGACAGCAATGTGTTCTTGGGAATGACTTGGGCAACGCTAAACAACACTCCATTTCGTCGCTACAAACACTTCACGCACGAAGGCGGTATCTCATCGCCATTGATCGCGCATTGGCCTGCTGGAATTCGTGCTGAGCGCCACGGCAAGATCGAACATCAACCTGCGCATTTGATCGACGTGATGCCTACGTTGTGTGACATTACCGGTGCTGTCTATCCAAGCGAATTCAATGGGCACAAAATTCTGCCGATGCAAGGCGTATCCTTGATGCCGGCTCTTCAAGGAAAGGAAATGCCGCGAGTGCAGCCAGTCTTCTGGATGCACGAAGGCAATCGCGCGGTTCGATCAGGACCGTGGAAGGCTGTTAAGAAGTTCCGTGAGCCTTGGGAGCTCTACAACATCGAGCTTGATCGGACCGAGCTGAATAACCTAGCCGTGAAAGAGCCAGTCTTGCTGCAACACTTTGCTCGACAATGGGACCAATGGGCCTTAGCGAGTTATGTCGACGAATGGGACGGTAACTTTCGCACGAACTGGGGAGCGGAGATTCAGCAAAAATAAACGCCTCGGTTGGCTAATATGGATTACCGAGTTGAAGCAACCAAAAGGTAGAGCACAAGACAATGCGCTTGCCCCTCCGATAATTGACCTGTTTTAGCTGCGTCGAACAACGCTTGTGCAACTGGCGATATCTTTATCTCGTCTGGGACTTTAAAAGAGGGTGATTGAAAGGAAGACGCCAACATGTTGTATCGTTCCTGTAACTGCGAATCACGTGGGAATTCATAGTTCCCGTTAGGGCCCGGAGACAACTCCAACTCCTCAATCCACTTCTTCAGCGAGGCCCGCAACTCCGACACCACTTGCTTAGCTTGTCCGCTCTCGATGCCATATTGTTTCGCTTTACCCGACTGGATGAATGCTTCGAGTTCTTGTTGTGCCGGAGGATATAATCCCAATAGAATCGCGCGACTATCGATTTTTCTCGGTCGATAGATCGGCGGCATTTGGACTGTTGATTCTTGCCCACTATGAGTCGCAAAGGCGCGAAGAGTTTCGAGACTGCCTGTAGGTGCGACTTCGTGAATAGCCAGAGTAAAATCCATCGCTAGGAAACCAACATCGAACGGTGGATTCCCTAAAACATCCATTCCAGTTGCCGCCTCTAGGTCAATACTGCTAGGCTTGGTCCACTCGGTGGCTGTTTCTTTTCCCGCTGCAAGCACCAACAACGTGTTTGACATTCCATCCTGGATGCTACCAAGTGAAAGCATCTGATGTCCTCCAAACATCTTGTTGCCAGTCATCATATGAATCGACGTAAACCCAGGCTGTCCAGCTTCGGGTTTCCCGTAGACCTCAGGCATCTTCGGCAAGAGTTGGATATTGTGCGGACTGTCCCAAGGTTCGTCTAAGTGAAACTGTTCGTACAGTTCTTGCTGTTCCACAAAAGGCAAAATCATGACTCGCCAGCTTAGTTGTAGCGGTACCGGTTTGCCATCGCTGTCACGCTTGCTTCCTACAACGTTGGGAACTCGTTTGAAAGTAGATTCAAAATTTAGTACGCCCAAACCAATACGATGTAAGTTTCTCGCTGTATCAAATTCCATGCTCGCACGGGGGTCATCCGCGGGTTGCGATTGAGCTGACCCTGCACCAGTTTGCGCAGTAACTTGTCCCGAAGCACTTGATTTGAGAAATAGGAAGCTCGCCATAAACCAAAGGCCAAGTCCCAAAACAGGAAGTACCACGACAACTCCCACGATGCCGAGTATCACCGGTAGCTTGAGCTTCGATGGAGCCTTGGTAGGTGGGGTGACTTTGGGCGCAGCTTGAGGTTGTTGCTGAACTGGCGTGCTCCAGTAGTCATTGCCAGGCATCGCGGCCGAGGGGTGCGTCTGTTGAGCCGGGTATGCACCTGCGGATGGTGCAAATGCGAAGGGATCGTTTTCCATGGGGGCCGCTGAGCCACCGAAGGGCTGAGAAAACGGGTCATCGTTGGCGACTTCTTCCAGCTCAGGCAATACCTCCAGCTCCTCTACCTCTGGCTGCGGCTCAACGATGAGCAGAGGTGTTTTGCATTTGGGGCAAGGAACTCTTTTTCCAATGAACTTTGGATTGCTTACATTGATCTTTGAATTGCAACTTGGGCAACGGACTTGAAACGACATCGCGATACCTGAAGAATGAAATAGTTCTAAAGGGTGATTAGCGTAACAAACGCATGGAGCAGAATCAACCTTTGCAAGCTTTCTAGGCAAAAATGCATGCCTTAGACCAAGGCTCATAAGGCTTGTGATGCCCTTTCGACCGGAATGATTGGAGACTCAACGCGTTAGCGTGGATAGGCGTATTGGCGTTTCAAAACCTGGGGCGTTGCCCCAGGCTAGTATGTTTGGCCCTTTCAGGGCGTCAATTTAGAACCGCAGGCGGCTAGTTTTGAAGTTGCGCCTTTTCTGGGATTTCGGGCCGAAGGCCCAGCAATTTACATAGCCCAGCCCATCGGGCTGGGTGGTTGAGCATAAGTATGTTAAGGGCCAACGGCCCGGCGGTTTGCGTGCAAACCGCCGGGCCGTTGGCCCTTTGTTTTTCACGCGAACTAAGCACCCAGCCCTTCAGGCTGGGCTAGGTAAACGGACAGGCCTTCGGCCCTAAAACCAAAGAGCGCAACTTCAAAACTAACGCTTCGGGTTATGAAAAAACCCTGAAAACTGTCATTGAAGTGCAATGCCCCACCGCCACAATGTTGGCCTTCAAAGTTAATCGCCAGTCTGGAGTGTTCCACTGTGGACTGGCTAGCTCCACAACCATTTGCTCTGCCGGTTCTATTGAGCTATTCGTTGACATATCGACGAGGGCAATGCGAGCTAAGGGTAACGGTTCAAGGACATTTTCTGAGCGAACATCGATTGGGAATAACTGAGTATGCCCATCTGGAGGGCTCGGTGGGGCAAAAGCAACCACATAAATCCCGGACGCGAGTCGTTGCACAGAGCCTCGATTGCCGCTGATTGGTCCCTCATAGTCGAGATAGACCGAACGATGGTTTTTCAGCCTTTTTGCAGTAAATTTAAGGCTTTGCGTCAGGCTTTCTAGGTCGGGCAGGCTGGCAATTTGCCACGTCAGCAGCTCGCCATTGTCCAGCTCCAAAAGCAAATCCCAATGCGAGCCAACCGAAGTTTCGGAGTTGGCTGAGTGGCTCTCGTCCAGAACTTCGGGAATCTCATGCCACAACAGGGCGAATCGTCCGCGGTAAACCATGGTGGGTGGGTTCAAACTTCTGTTTTTCCCTTACAATATTGCGTTTGCCAAAAAGTTAAGCCTAACTGGCTCATCTGGCGGCATGTTCGATCCGTGAGCTCGTTCGCGCGAGTTCCTACTGAACGTACGTGCCTGCCCCCCCGAATGTTGAATGGGTGATTATGGATAACGCGACAATTGAGGTTCGAGGTGCCCGCGAACACAACTTGCGCAACGTCAGTATCAATTTACCTCGCAATCAATTGATTGTATTCACAGGTGTAAGCGGTAGTGGCAAAAGTTCAATGGCTTTTGACACTCTGTATGCTGAAGGCCAAAGGCGTTATCTGGAAAGTCTATCCAGTTATGCGAGGCAGTTTATTGGCCAACTGCCCAAACCCAACGTCGATTACATCGGCGGCCTGAGTCCAGCGATTTCGATCAGTCAAAAATCGACTAGCTCGAATCCTCGTTCAACAGTGGGCACCGTCACTGAGATCTATGACTTTCTTCGTGTGCTCTTCGCGCGAGTTGCGACTGGATTCTGTCCTAAATGCGAAGTTCCTATCGCCTCACAGACTCGCGATCAGATCATCGCTCGACTGCAAAGCCTGCGTGAAGCGCCTGAATACCTCATCCTCGCGCCGATCGTTCGTGGACAGAAGGGTGAATACCGCGATCTGTTCGAATCGCTTCAGCGACAAGGTTACGCGCGAGCTCGAGTCGACGGCAAGGTTTATCGACTGAGCGAAGTGCCTGCGCTACAGCGACAGCAGAAACACGAAATCGAAGTCGTTGTTACACGATACTCACCCGAGACCACGCCGCGAACGAACGTAGCGGATGGAGTCAGCGAAGCTCTGAAGCTCGGCGAGAATACCTTGGTCGTCATCCCTTGGGACGAGCAAGCGGAAAAAGATCGCAGCGAAATCGAAGCTAACGAAGAGAAGCCCAAGGCATCGCGGCGTCGCGCGAGCAAACAAGCCGACAGCGATCTGGTTCTCAGCAGCCAATACGCGTGTCCTCAATGCGGCTACTCCAGTCTACCACCGACGCCGCAATTGCTCAGCTTCAATAGCCCAGCCGGCATGTGCCAAGTCTGTGAAGGTTTGGGCGAGCAGTTTACCTTCGCACCCGAGCTGATTATTCCCGACCCAACCATGTCGCTCAAGCGCGGTGCGATCGAACTGTTGGGGCCTTGGAATGATCTTGGTCGATGGCAACGCCACCAGTTGATGAGCGTCAGTGAGTCGATTGAAAAAGAGTACAACCTAGAAGCAGGTCAATCCATCGCAGCACCTTGGCAAGATTTGCCAGTTCGCGTCCGCGAGGAGTGGCTGTTTGGTACAGGCGATCGCCACATCACCTACACATGGCGTGGCGGCAGCCGGCCAATGAAGTATGGCGGAACATTCGAAGGCATCGTCGCGCAGTTGATGGACCAGTATCGCAATTCGAAGAGTGCCACAGGGCGCAAACGCTTCGAAAAGTATATGGACAAGCGCAGTTGCAATGCTTGCGGCGGCTCACGCTTGAATCGCTCGGCCAGACAATTGCGCATGCGCAGTTCGACACCACCGGTCGGGTGTGACGAATGGCTGAACTTGCCGGGCCTGTGCAACTTGGCGATCGAAAAGTGTCTTCAGTTCCTCGGCGGCCTTCAACTAACGGAAATGGAACAACGTATCGCTGCCGAAGCGGTGCGCGAGATCACTAGCCGCTTACAGTTTCTGCTGAATGTGGGACTCGACTATCTTAGCCTGAGTCGTGGCGCTCCGACGCTCAGCGGTGGTGAAGCTCAACGTATTCGCTTGGCTAGCCAAATCGGTTCGGGCTTGGTCGGAGTGTTGTATGTGTTGGACGAACCTTCGATCGGTCTACACCCGCGCGACAATGATCGCTTGATCGATTCGCTGAAGGCCCTTCGCGACTTAGGTAATTCGCTGTTGGTGGTCGAGCATGATGAAGACACCATGCGAGCCGCAGATTTAATTTTGGACTTTGGACCAGGGCCCGGTGTGCGCGGTGGCGAAGTCGTTTCGTGCGGTGACTTGCAAACGTTAGCCAACAGCAAAGACAGTTGGACTGGCAAGTTCCTTTCTGGTGAAGAGAAGATCCCGGTCCCTGAGAAGTGCCGCGAAGGTAATGGTCAAGCTATTCGAGTCCTTGGCGCCAAGCATAATAATCTGAAGAACATCGACGTAGACATTCCACTTGGCAAGCTGGTGTGTGTGACGGGCGTCAGCGGATCGGGCAAGAGCTCGCTTATCAACGATATCCTCGTTCCCGTTTTGCGTCGTAAACTGCATGCGGCCGAAGACATTCCAGGACTGCATGGATCGATCGAAGGCGTCGACCTGTTGGATAAAGTGATCGCCATCGATCAAAGCCCCATCGGTCGTACGCCACGAAGCAACCCGGCGACCTACGTCAAAGTCTTCGACGATATCCGCAACCTGTTCGTCGATCTTCCCGAAGCCAAACTGCGCGGTTACCAACCTGGTCGATTCAGCTTTAACGTTGCCGGCGGCCGTTGCGAAGCTTGCGAGGGTAACGGCTCGAATCGACTTGAGATGGACTTCTTGGCCGACTTGTGGGTCACTTGCCCAGTGTGCGAAGGGCGGCGATATAACTTCGAAACATTGCAAGTTAAATTCAAAGGCAAGTCGATCTCCGAAGTTTTGGAGATGGACATTGCCGACGCGCTGAAGCTGTTTGAAAACCAGCCGAAGATTCTTGAGAAGCTCAAGACATTGCACGACGTCGGCTTGGATTACTTGAAGTTGGGTCAACCTTCGCCAACGCTATCCGGTGGGGAAGCTCAACGGATCAAGTTGGCTAAAGAACTTTCGCGTAAAGCGACTGGACGAACGTTGTATTTGTTAGACGAGCCCACCACGGGGCTGCACTTCTACGACATTCGATTGTTGCTGGGTGTGTTGCAAAATTTGGTCGACCTTGGCAACAGCGTGTTGGTGATTGAACACAACTTGGACGTGATTCGATCTTCCGATTGGTTGATCGATATTGGTCCTGAAGGTGGCGAAGGTGGAGGCCAGTTGGTCTTTGCTGGTACTCCGAATGAAATAGTCAACTGTAAAGAGTCCTATACGGGAATCTCCTTGGCTAAACATATCGCTACGGCACCCATCAAGCCAAATGGTTCCGGACCGATGAAGCCTAAGGTTAATCCGGTTCGAGTCTCGCCGATCCTAAGCGTCGAAGGCGCAGTTGAACACAACCTGAAGGATGTTTCGCTGAAGGTGCCTCATCATCAGATGACAGTTTTCTGCGGCCCTAGCGGTAGCGGAAAAAGTTCGA
>CAUJKA010000435.1 GCA_963204965.1 Planctomycetota bacterium
CTTCGCGGAGTGATTGCAAGATTGGCTTCCGCATAGACGATCGAGTAGTTAGCTCCAGCGGTTAGAGTGCCTTGACTGATTGGATAGCTACCAACGTTTTGTCCAGCAGCTCGGGAAAGTGAACCTGTGAATACACCGGAAGTATCTCCGTTGAACAAAGTTCCGAGGCTGTAAGTTAATGTTGGATCTGCATCGCCATAGATCTTGGTCTTAGCGTCGGCAGTCACCGTCAGACTTCGCGGAGTGATTGCAAGATTGGCTTCCGCATAGACGATCGAGTAGTTAGCTCCAGCAGTGAGTGTGCCTTGACTGATTGCGTAGCTACCAACGTTTTGTCCGGCAGTTCGCGAAAGTGAACCCGTGAAGACACTGGAAGTATCTCCGTTGAACAAAGTCCCGAAGCTGTAGGTTAGCGTTGGATCTGCATCGCCATAGATCTTAGTATTAGCGTCGGCAGTCACAGTCAGCAACCGCGGCAGGACGTTGATCGTAGTTGTATACTGTGAGTAGCCGCCATCTTTGTCGATGACTTTCGCATAAACAGAATACGATCCTACTGCTAGACCGCTGAGATTTACACTGCTGTTGGATGCCGAGTTGGCATAGGTAATCGACGCTAGATCGCCCGAGTTAAGGGAAAATGCATAGTGGATTCCCGCAGTCGTGTCGGTAGTCGATGTGTCGAATACTCCACTTAGACTAGCCGTTGCGCTATCACCATAGTCAATTGTTGATCCGCTGAGAATGGCTGTCGGAGCCACATTGTTCACTACGATACCGAGTGTTCGAGTGAGTGTTTGACCAATGTCGTCGACTATGGTAACAGTGATTGCGTAACTTCCACTATCGTCGAATACGTGGTTCAGGTTGAACACGCCAGTTGAGCTGACAACCAACGGCTGAACTCCAGTTCCATCACCGAAGTCAACAGTGCTTGCACTCCAATCCGAGGCAGCAGGATCGAACAAGGATATTGATCGATTGAAAGCTGTGCCTTCGTTGACTAATTCGGAATCCCCTAACGTATAGGCAAGAGCATAGTTTTCACCTGCTCCGCCAACGATAATGTCCACACCGCCAAAACCTTTCAGTGTGTCGATTCCATCGGACGAGTTAGCTTTGCTGAACTTATAGAGTATAAGTTGATACTTGCCCGTATCGGTGTCATTGATACTATCGAGGAACCGAGAAACTCGCTCGGGATCGCCAAGGATGTTGTTCGGATTCGACGGATTCACTGGGCTGAGCGGATTCTGAGGATCGCCGAGCGTATCGCCATAGCGATGGAAGGTATCCACTTCGATAAAATAGGTACCATCAGCGGGCAGTCGTAAATCAACCAAACTGGAATCGGTTGGCTCAAAAATATCGTCGTTCTCGGCCACGCGCCAGACTTTGAGCCGATTTTTTCTCGCTAGAGACTCAGGATTTCGTCGATGCCACACCGTGCGACTCAAGATTCCTTCAGCAGCAATGACGATGCTTTCGCGAACCAGGTTTTCACTGCCTATTCGGAACAGCTTCTGCAATTGGCGAACACGCAGCTTAACCTCGAACTTCACGGGAAGGTCTCGCCCGAAGATGTCGTTCAATCTGCGATGAAGAGTTTCTTTCGCAGAGCCAAACTGCTGGGGATCGAGAACTCCAACAAGGATACTATCTGGGGGCTGTTGTCGATCATAACAGTGCGAAAGTGCAAGAAATGGGAGACTTTTTTTCGATGTAGCAAGCGAGATGTGCAGCGTGAGTCCGTTAGCACCGATGATTCATGTTTTGATCACGAGCAGCACCGACCCGCTGTTGAACCTCCCAAAGCTGAAGACGCTATCGTGGCAACTGAGTTGATAGAGCATCTGCTCAACAACTTCACAGAGCGTCAACAAGAGATGATCCTTTTGCGAATCCAAGGGTTGTCTACAGAGCAGATTGCCGAAAGCTGCAAGAGCAGCCATCGTACAGTTGCAAGAACCATAGCCAAAGCAAAATCGATTCTCGCTGGGCTAGTGCTGGATGACTAATAGGGCGGCTCAATAGTGCCAGATGCTTTTTGAACCAACCAAGTAACGCTCCCTCCAACACGGAACAATAGATGATGGATTTCTCCAACAAACGACGAAGTTTTCTCAAAGTCGCTGCATTAATTCCATTAGGTTTGGCAGCCGGAAGCAGACAAACTCTAAACGCAGCGGATGACCTGGCTCCAAAGGCTAGTCGCCAAAGCGTAAAGATCAAACTGAGCGTAAATGCTTGGTCCTACTACATGCAATTGAACCGTCATCTTAAAGGCGAAAACGGTGGGATGAGTCTATTTGACATGTTGGAGGAATGTGCCAGGCTGGAAGTTGATGCGGTGGATCCAACCGGCTATTTCTTTCCTGGATATCCCAACGTACCGGACTCGAAATTCATCAGTGAGTTCAAACGCCGCGCGTTTCAATTGGGCCTCGAGTTCAGTGGCACGGGAATCCGCAATGATTTTGCGACGGCAGATAAGGCAAAACGAGAGGCGGACATCGAATTGGCGAAGAAGTGGATCGAGGTGGCCGCCGAGATGGGAGCACCGGTGCTGCGGGTATTTGCTGGACCACAACCCAAGGGGCAAAGCTGGGACGACGCAGCCGGATGGATGGCAGATGCGCTTGCGAAGTGTGCCGAGCATGGTCAAAAGTACGGCGTCATGGTTGGCGTTCAAAATCATGGCGACATGCTCAAGAGTGCCGAGGAGGTTCTAAAGCTTCTTGGGATGGTGAAGTCCGACTGGCTAGGTACGATTGTGGACACGGGCTTCTTTCTAACGCCCGATCCATACGCAGACATTGCGAAAGTCATTCCGCATGCAGTTAATTGGCAAGTCAAGGAACTGCTGAGCAATCGCCAAGGCCCCAAGATCGATATGACCAAGCTCGTGCAGATCATTCGTCAGTCCAATTACCGTGGCTACGTACCGATCGAAACACTTCCTGTCGCAGGCAAGGAATCCGAGTACGACGCGATTGCTCGTGTTCCGGAGCTAGTCAATGCCCTGCGTAACGCTCTGAACTAAGACATTCTCATCTAAGCCACTCTCAAGAATGCCCACTCGAAAATGCAGGGCAGTGAATTCCAAGAAGAACCGGTTGTTAAGCTACAGATAACAATTGGATTGAACTAATGGATCTATCAATCTAGTTACCCTAACTGCCTTCATTCACAGCAACTCGGTGTGTCTAAATGACATCCTTGACTGTGTCAGCTTGAATTGTTTTTGATCTCTTGGATAGCTTTTTCACGGGACGCTGAATCGACCAAAGGGCAAGGCTTAAAATGGCGGAGAAACTGAATGCAGACACTATAACTAGAGACACCGCCTCAATCATTTTCCTGTCATCAATCTTCCTGTCTTATCAGAGTGAATTGCTTGCTTTTAGCAAATAGCGGCAATCTCGACAATTGCGATTCTAGGTATGGCTACCAGTTCACTGCCTATTGTCAAGCTGATCGATTTGCTGATGCCTCTTTCCGCAGTGCAGGGTTGTTGCTTGACAATCGAAGGTTCAGACATCTTCATTTGTGCTACTCGGGGACTTCAACGCCATCGGTATTGATAAAGAAGATTCTGCCGTCGACAGCCACTCTGGCTTTACCTTTAGCGAAAGGTTCTGCGTACTCGTACAGGACCGGGATTGCGACCTTCGCGTACTCATCCAGAAAGCCGTGGAGTCCATTTCGGCTAACGCGAATTCGCTTGACTTCTGGGTCATAACGGCCAACGCTGTCGTAAATCAAGTTGGCAATCAATTTCCCGTTTAAGTCGACAAAGCCACTAAGATATTTTTCTTGCTCGATCTTCGTCACCTGCCAACAAAATGGACTTTGAAGATTGACTTCATCGTAATCCAAATCGGCGACCGTGTCCCCTCGCGTGTCAATGATCCGATGTTGATCGCCTACCTTGACGTAAGCGCGATCCTGATGAAAGGACTCTGCGAAGTTGAAATCCAGATCAAATGCTTTTTCGAACTTCGAGTCAAGATAGAACCGGACGTCATTTACCATAACCATGGCCAGTCCACAACTGAAGGGCTCTGCGTGTTGAAAGCCATCGATGCTGTCAAGATCTTCTGAGGAAACATACCCATCATCCAAACGGACAAACAATGCCTTTCGCTTGAACCGCACCAAGGCGAGGCTATCAGCAATGTCGTCCACGATCATGCTCGAACTAGATTGAACCACATCGTTGCCATTCGAGTCAACGATCCCCTCTTTGAAAATGTTCCCATCGCGAATACTGATTCTTGCAAACCCTTTTTCGTTTGGGTTATCGATTTCGACTTTGGCGGGATTGCGTGGTGGGGCTTCACCAATGATCTGAATGATCTCATCAACCTTGGTCGCTCTACGAATTCGTTCCCGGCGAATCTCAGATCTATTGCTATCCAGATCACTTCTCAAAAAATTAAAGTTCGCGATCAGATCACGCGCGATTTCGATTCCGGTCTCTTTGCGTTGAAGGAGCGTAAAGGTGACTGGCATTTGCCCTGTCGGATTGATCATTGCCCATAGCCCACCGTGTTCGTTTTTGATGTCCTTCATTTCAAGTACGTTTGCGTTCGAATCAATAACAAGAGGGTTAGTTACATACCATAGGTCTTGTACAGGTATGAGGCTCAGCGCTTCTTTGTCCAAAATGATTTCGGCGTAAAGTCTACGTTCGCCCTCAGGTGACGTGTCTAAAATGCGAATCACAGGATAGGACAATTGTTCGATTGTCATCACTTTCGGTTTTCGAGTGCATCCAAACAGCGACCCGAGCCACGCGATACAAGTTACGACAAGAAGGTACTTCAACATTTCGCCTCACCTATTCCCAGATGACCGCCGTTTAACCGGCAATCGTGACCTATCGATGTTTCATGCGACGTTGAATCAACCGCCATGTATCAATCTCGGAAAGTCGGTCCTTTTCGGTATGACGAGTCGCTTGCCAATGACAAAACTGGTATAGCATCTTGAGGAAATCGCTTTCTTCGGTGAAATGTCGCTCATCGGGATAGTCGCCGTCGTCGGAACGTACAAAACGCTTTCCGTCCCAATAGATTTTCGTGTCACCTTCCTTGTGAGAATCGTAATAGCGTGCGCCGTCT
>CAUJKA010000436.1 GCA_963204965.1 Planctomycetota bacterium
TCGTCCATCACCGCAAAGGCAGGCGAGGTCAACTGAAAACCAAGAATTAGAGCTGCGCAAATTTGAGTGGAGAGTTTCATGAACTCCAGCATAATTCGCGCGAGATAGATTCAATCCTAGTCAACCCAAATTGCCGTCGGAGACGGATATCTTGGGGGGCAATTGTCGAATGTAACGCTTGTATCGAAAGGGCGGCAAACCCCGCAGTTCGTGCGGCTAAACCCAGGGTATGAGGCTGCCTGGGATCGATGTCGTGTGTACAATGTGGTCTGTCGTCAACTTCAGAACCTTCGGCCAGACCCCCTTTCGTTTCGGGTTGCTTGATGTACCGCAAATTCCTTCGCTCAAAAATCCACCGAGCTACCGTCACCCAAGCGGACGTAGATTACGAGGGTTCTTTGACCATGCCCCCCAACTTGATGCGTGCAGCGGACATTTTGCCTTTTGAAGCGGTCCATGTTTGGAATGTGACCAGCGGGACTCGACTGGAGACCTACGCGATTGAAGGAGTCGAAGGCAGCCTAGATATCTGTGTCAACGGAGCCGCCGCACACTTGGTTCGCCCGGGCGACATTATCATCATTGCAACCTACAACTTGGTCGACGGAGCTCGGCCAGTTTCAGTCGAGCCGAAAGTCGTATTTGTAGATGCCGAGAATCGCATTCTGCGTATTGGCCAAGAGATTGCCGGTCCGCGTCGACGTGGAGTCGCGCCTAGCGCTGATAGCTGTTGCTAAGTCGCCAAGCCGTCTGCTGGCAATTGGGCTCCATTCTTAATTTGAGGCACTGCGACCACTACATCGGCCGCTGGCATCGTCATCGCGTTGGAGTGTGTGGGAAATAGACGGTCTCGCAAGCGTAGCACCGGATTCTCGATAATTCGGTTAAGCACCCACCCGAAGAGACATGCTCCAACAACTGCGATGAGCAGATAAACCGAGTAGCTTTCGATTCCGGTGGCTTTCGAAAAGTATCGATAGCCCAGCGTCGCCACTGGGACGTGCCACAAGTAGATCGAGTAGCTGGCGGCTCCCAGCGCAGCCAGACCTTGAATCACTTTCGACTCGGTCGATTTCATTCGAACTGCGGCGATGATCAATAGACCACTACCAAGATAGAAAAATACGAAACCGACGACCGAGATCCAACGATCCGATTCGAGTTGAAAGACAAACGCTGGCGAGAGAAGTACCGAAGCAAGAATAACCAAAAGCCATGATGGAAATTGGGCAGTTCGCTTTTCGAACTCGTGAAAGTTCCACAGATACGAAAGAAGAACACCAAACATCAGCGAATCGATGCGAAGGTGAGTTGGCATGAGGCTCACTTGGTGCGAGTACTCGGGAATCATAATCAGATTGACAACGCGAAACGAAAGACATGTGACGGCAATGATCACAAAGAAGTATGGAATGCGTCGAAATGGTTTATTAGGATCTGCGGCGATCAAGAAGGTCACCAGCAAAGCAAGTCCTATGTAAAAATGTTCCTCAACGCCTAAGGACCATGTATGAGCCCAAATTCCGCCCAAGTAGTTTTGCAGAAAGGTCAGCTCTCCAAGAACTTGAACTGAGTTGAGCTGGATGCCCAAGCACCAATACATGATCAAAGAGGATATCAGGAACAGCCAAAACGCTGGATAGATCTTAAATCCTCGCCGAATCAAGAATCTCTTGATGTTCACCGAGCCGTATTTCTGATACTCGCGAAAAAGAAGCGAAGATACTAGGAAACCGCTCAGCACAAAGAACAGATCCACGCCAACCCACCCGCCGCCAACACAGGCCTTCACGAACTCAGATGAATCTTCGGGTAGATGCAGATGTCGACCAATTACAAGGAGGACTGCCAAGATTCGCAATAGGTCGAGACCGATGTTTCGCATGATGTACTCCATCAACCATCCACATGATTCTCATGGCAGACGGTTTGGTTCGACTAGCAAGGTCAGCTCGGGTTGCTATGGATTTTTGTTTGGATCCGTGTGACGTTTCCAATCGCGATCAAACTGATCGGCTTGCAAGGGCTTGGGCGTTGGCAGATGTCCTGGCCCGGGTCTCTTGGACATCGGCAGTGACGATATCAACATTGCTTGGTCCATAGGATCAAGTCCTAAAGCGGCTTGCATCGCGGTTAATGCCGCAAAGGAGTTTCGCTGCGCTTCGACCAGCTTGATTTCCGTTTCGTTGACCTTGGATTCCAAGAGGTTGATGTAGATCAAGTCGACCTTGCCTCGGTCAAAGCCAAATCGATATCGTGAAAGTGTTTCCGTTGCAGTTCGCAGTGATAGCTCAGCTTGCTGGATCACTTGCAGGGAAACGACAAGAGCGTTGTGAGCCGTTTGAAGTTCGGCACCAATTTTGTCTTGCTGGAGGCGGAGCTTTTCATTGAGCTGCGCAATCTTGGCTGTGGTCTCTTGGATCTTTCCTCGTGCGTATCGGCGTTGCAAGGGCACTTCGCCCTGAACACCGACCATCAACTCAAAGCGTCCTTTGTCATTGGATGTTGAAGCGGGTTTGCCTGTGTCCTGCGAGGCCTCGGTGATCATATCCAAACGTGGCAAAAGGTTGTTGTTTGCCAATTGGCGATCGAAATTGATATTCTGAATTTCCAATCGAAGTAGCATCGGTTCAGGCCGTCGGCTCAGCGCTGCCGCTAGGTCCTGCGAGTAATCGTCCGTGGGAACAGGCTGTGCTTCTGGGAAGTATTCAGGCAACCATGCATCGTCGGGCACCATCGGTTGTCCCGCTTCGTCTCGCAGGAAAATGGAAAGCTTGAATCCGGTAGCGCGGAATTTCTGTTCGGACTCAAACGCCTTAGCGCGACGTTCGGCAATCAGTTGTTGGTTGAAAATAAGATCGATCTCAGCGTACTTGTCAGCCTTGAAGCCGATTTCGAACTGCTCGCCGCGAGTCTCAGCCAGCGCGAGTAGCTCGCGTTGAGCTTTCCAAACTGCGCCAGCAGAGATCCATTCCCAGTAAGCGGATGCGGCTTCTGCTGAACTGTTAAGGATGGCTTGTTGAATGAGTGGTTCAGCGGCCTGTTGAGCGAGCGAAGCTTGAAACACTCCAACGCGCTGCGCGTCGATGGCGCGACCTTGAAGCAGTGGAACTTCCATCGCTAGTTTAAACTCACCGCCGTTATTGGTCTCGCGCTCTTTGTACCAAGTCGGGAAGTCACCGCGTCCGACGCGATAACCGGCGGAAAGATAGGTACCCCACCAAGTCTGCCGCGCGACCCCGATTCCGTTGCGATAGTTGCGATAAAAACCTGTGGGCTCGGAAAGCGAGTATCCCTGCAGTTTCGTGTCGTAGGCACCGTAGGCACCAACAATCTGACCCGCGGCTCGATTGCGCTCAAGCGTCGCTTGTTGAATCACAGGGAAGGAACGATATAGGCTGGCAATCACATCGTCTAGTCTGAGCATATCTTGTTGGGAGTTGTTCACCTCACCAACAGGTTGCTCGCCGGGCTTCGAAATACTCTCGCCAATACGACTCTCTGCATTGTTCGAAAGCGAGTTTACTACAGCGGCTTGATTTGTACGAGTCGAAGCATCGTTAGTGAGCGATCTGTTTAGGTTACGCTCCGCAGCATTTTGCTTGATTGGATCTGCGGCGGGTGCTTCGGGCCTCTTCGCATCAGAGGGGCTGCGGTTGCCCGACTGCATGATTGAAGGATTCAGAGTTGTCGTCGGTGGTGGCGCGTACGATGGCGGCGAGTTTCGCTGAAGCAAGTGACTTGAAGTAGACGTTTGTTGCGCGAAAATCTCTGTTGGTATCAGCAACACAAGCAGGCCACACGCGATCACAACGCACGAGGAAGCAACCCGTGGCATTGTGGGCTGCTCATCAATAGCTACAGCTTGGGAAGTTTGGGCTTCTTTTCTTTGCTGTCTGATTTTGATTTGGGTTCCTCGTCGGAAACGATCGGAGGAAATCCATTCAACTGACGCCATACTTCGTATCCAAGCGTTACCTGTCGCAGCAAGACCCATCCGTTGGTTCGCACGCCTTGTCTGAGATATCGGTTATCTGGCCAGTCTGTCTCCCCCTCAAACTTCTTATCTGGGGTCACAACTAAGCTGAAACTACCCTTACCATCGTCGGTTGGGAAGACTCGGTTGACTTTTCCACCGAAGGTGCCAATCGCTACTGAAGGCCAGCCTACGAATTGGACTGCTGGCCAGCCCTCGAATTGCAAGCGAACGTGATCGCCTTCCTTTACCAGTGGCATGTCGTTGCCGTTAATCTTTAGCTCAACGGCTAAGTCCAAAGCATCGGGAACGATGATGCAAAGCCTATCGCCTTCCTTAACGGTATCGCTACCCGAGACCCCGAACCATTGCTGAATGATGCCAGAACGCGGTGCGACGATTTCGTTTCGCCCCAATTCGTCGGACTTGTTTTTAAGGTCAATGAGTTCTTTTTCGATCGTCTTGACCTTCTGATCCTCCTCAAGAACCTTTTGACCAGCGCTCTGGTTCTTAATCTCTAGATCTTGCTTCTTCGCCTGAATCTCTTCCTCATTAGATAGGAGGGACGAATATGCTTCGTCTGCTGCATTCTCGGCCTTGAGAACTTTTGCAAGCTGGCTTTCTACGGCCTGCTTTTTCGAAAACAGCTCCTCGCGCGGAATAAGACCTTGAGTAGATACCTCATCAGCAATTCGCAGCTGATTCTTCTTATCTGCTAATTCAGCTTGAAGTGCCACGACTTCGTTCTTGGTTTGCTCCCACTTCTGCTTGGCAGCGCGGTAATCCAAGTTGAGCGATTCGATCATGTTATTAGCAAAGCCTACCTGAACCAGGGCCTGCTGTTCGGCTACGGCCTTACTTGCCTTCTGAGAGGCTAACTTCGATTCTATTGCGGCGATTTGAGCGCTCACTTGATTCACCGCATCGCCCGCGAAGGGATCGATCCTCAGGAGCAACTCGCCTTCCTCGACCCGGCTGCCCTCGCGAAGGTTAGGCTTGACGTAGCCGATGACGCCCTTGCTGGGACTCAACACGGGCTGAGGTCGTTGTTGCGGGTCCAAGGCAACGACTTGTCCATAGCCTTGCGAAGTCTGCTGCCATGGCACGAAGATCATACCAATGACTCCGAACACCAACGCAATAAGAGTGATTCGACCGGAAATACGAATCAGTCTTCCAGTACGAACCATCAATAGTGCGGGAAAGTCTTGTACAAGCTGTTGATTTTGATTCATGGGAAAGGTTCCTCGTTGGATCTACGCGATCCGCCACAAGTTAGGGCGTGACTTCAACTCGTTGGCTACATTGATCGATTATCTTGGGGTCGTTGCTGACAACAACCAAGGTCCAGGGTTGTGCTGCGTCAATCAAGTATTTCCAAACTCGATCTCGCGTCGCCTGTGGAAGAAGATCGAGAGCACCATCGATAATTAGCAATCGAGGCTTGCCGACAATGGCCCGAGCCAGCATGAGTTGCGAGAGTTCCGACCGCGACAACGGCTTGCCATCTGATTGAAGCCAAGTCTCGGCGTGTGAGCGAAGTCTTGCAACGCTTTCGGACAATCCAACCTGCTCTAGCGCTTCCCGCACGTGCGACTGGCCAATGTTGAAACGCCCCAACGAGACATTGATGGATATCGTCGCATGCAGTACTTCGATATCACCAGCGTAACCCAC
>CAUJKA010000437.1 GCA_963204965.1 Planctomycetota bacterium
GTTGTTTCATATGATCAAGTGATAACGCCAGCTTCTCATTCTATCCAATTCAGACTGAATCTGTCGGATTCATTGCTCAATAAGCTCATTGGCAATTCGACTCAGCCAGTCTACAAAAAACGTTGGTGGATGATTGCTCGGTAGGTGCGTACCATCCTCGCCCCACTCGATGCGCGGTGATTCGGAATCGAGTTGTACAGCACAGATGGATAGATCGTGGGGAAACTGGGCTAACACCAAATGCGGTCGATAGTACCAGCGTACGATATGCAATCTTTCTTCGGGTTCATAGAACTCGAGAAAGATGTCCGTGTCGTAGTGCGCACACTGCCAACAACCTGTTGCAGGAAATCGGTAGAAGAGGCGAAGCGAATCGGGTATCTTGGCCTTAAGTTTCTCTTCAAGTTTCGCAATTCCAATATCCGTGCCCAACTCACGAAACCAGTCAGGTAGATTATCCAAGAGCTTCTTCGTGGCGCTGCAACGAAGCGGTAGCTCGGCTTGGACACGACTGAGTAAGTAAGAGAGGTCATCGATGGTTAGCCCGGTATTCATAGGTTCTCCCATGCCTGCGACAAACGATCTAGAGTCTTCCGTTGCAACGCGTTAAGTTGAATACCCGGTCGAATCGCCTTGACCATCGCGAGGGCTTCCGCCGAAGTTGATACCTTCCCCGCCGCAAGGAGAACCGCGGAGGCGACCAGACCCGTCCGACCATGGCCTTGCGCACAATGGATGAGGACTGGCATTGGGAATGCAAGGATTTTGTTGGCGAGTTCTTTTAACTCTTCCTCATTCGGGCAGCTCGCGTCTAGAATTGGGAAGCAAAAGTAGTTGTCACAGGAAAACTTCGGATCAGTAAATTCACACGTTAAGTCAACAACAGTTCTCACATCGTCAGGCAATTCGTCGCTAGACAATCTTCGCGACAAATACAGATCGGAATCGACGCGATTGACGGCTGGCTCACGGGAAGCTAACCGAACTAAGTGCCATACTGCGAGTGTAAACAGCAGATACGGCAGAAGAACTGCCTTTGCAATCCAACTTCGTTTACCGTTCGAGTACTTACCAAAAACCCAAGGGCCAGCTCCCAGGTAGCCGAACGTGACGATAGCGAATGATAACGCTGGGTAAATCAAAGCGTAGTACCAACCTCCTCGTTGCCACGCGGCAACCAGCATCAATACTGAAACAGTCAGGAAGGAAAGGCCGTATGTCATTCAGGCACCGAGTCAAGCGAAGTGGTTAGAACTCGGGAGAAGGGTTTCATCAAATTGTTGCGTGTACCAGTTTGAGAGCGACATGGCTATTCCTCTATCAAATCCTGAAGAGGCCTTAGCGTTTACTATTCGCTTTCCCATTCTTCTGCTTCTTAGCATTCCATTTCTTGCGAGCCTTCTCAATGAAGTCACTCATTTCTTCGTCGAATTCAAGCATCGTCTGAGCCCACGGCGTAAGTTCGATCGTGGGGTTGGCGCCGCCCTTCAAAAGTACTTCAACGCAATCCATGCCGCCGTCGTAAGCGGCTCGCATCAACGCAGTTTCACCTTCGCGATTGGGTAGATCAACTTTGGCACCTGCTTTAAGAAGCAGCGAAAGGCAATCGGGATGTGTCACGCATTGGTAAAGGATGGGATTCCCTTTCTTGTCGATGATGTTCGGGTCTAAACGGGCGTTCAACAGGCGTGCAAGCAGTCCCGGATCTTCGAACTTGTCAATCGCTGGCCACTGACCATTTGGGATGCCACTTATGTCGCCGACCGCCGCAATCATCTCTGGCAGTCCTTCGATGAATTCGTTTTCGAGAATGCGATCATGCTTCAAAAGTTGAAGAAGCTTTTTGAGCGATGGCTTGGGGCCTTTTCCGATGGGTTCAGGCAATTTGGCCGGTGCCGGTTTAAGTGATGACCCTGACTTCGCCTTTCGTTTCTGCCAGTCGACCTTAGCCTTCTCGATCAGGTTGTTCAGCTTGGTATTTCGCCGCAAATCTTTGGCTTGCCGCTTATCCAGTCGTAGCGTTGGATTGGCTCCAATCTTGAGTAGTTGCTTGATTGATTCCGGGCGTTCGAGAAAGATCGCTCGCATTAGTGCCGTTTCGAAGTCCGACCCGTTACGTCGATCGACATCGATGCTGTATTTGCCGAGCAACGCGATACACTCAGGGCCAATGGCGCATTGCCAGAGTAATGAGTGCCCCTCCGTATCCAAGACTTCCGGTCTCAGGCCTGCATCCAGCAGGCATTGAAGTACTTCGACATTTCCCAAATTGATGAATGGCCATTTGCGGTCTTCAATTCGGCTTAAGTCTCCCGCCTCTTTGATTAATCGTTTGATCTCCTTGACCGTTTGGGGAGTGTGTTCTTTCTGGATCGCTCGGAGCAAACCGCTCAGCGATGCCTTAGAACCGCTCGACTTTGTGTTTGGCTTCTCGTCTGCATCGTTCGTAGCCTCATCGTTTGTATCATCTTCATCGTCAAACAGGCATGCGATTCGCGTCTGAAACTCATCGAACGAACTTGCAAGCAGATACGCAGCAGAGGCCAAGAAGTTGCCATCGTCGTCCAGATGTTCTGTGTCGTGATTCCACCAGTACACGGCACCTAACGTCTTAGGCGAAAGAGAGATTGTGAAGAGATCGGAACTACCGGCGATCGGTAGGTGACCTTTGGGAATCAGCTCCTTGGTGCGTTGGAGTTCGTAGGTAATTTCGTCCATGCCAGGCTTGGCGGGCTGCAAATGAAAGAGAGTACCAACGCCTACGTTGTCGATATACGGCACGCCTGGCACTCGTACGCAGTCAGGGTTGGGACGACCGCCATTGGACGAAAGTAGGAAGTCGCGATACTCGATCGGAAGTTTGCAGCCCAGTGATTTCTCAAGTTCGCTGATTTGCCTTTCGGTCGCGGGACGAACGCCCTTGGCTCGAATCACTTCCAATCGCATTGGGTCGACTTCGACGTAGCCTTCGCGGAGCTTTTCCGTTACGAGCTGATCGAAACTCTTCTGAGCCTCCGCCGGAGATTTGGCGGCTTTCTTCGACTCGCGAAGTTCGCCCGTCAGTCGACCGAACTGTGTAGTGACCGATTTTCCAGACTGAGTTATCTGCCAGCGTTTGCGAGAATTGCCATCATCAAAGTAGAATCTTCTCGTGGTCACAATATTGTCCAGTTCTTAAGGATCAGAATCGGTGGAAGATCCTGGTTAGCCATCGGGTATTTGCTTGGGAATCAAGCTGATAAGGCGATCGATTATATCTGTAAATGTGGCTACCGGTGGTGCTGTTGTGAAACAGACGCCCAGATCATTCACGTGTTGATCTAGATAGCTCATTGGGATCGTCTCACCGAATTGACTCAATCGATCGCGGGTCAATTTTAGGAGCGAGTGGAGCAAACGAAGGCGGGCGGGAGTAGTTGTGAAGTCGTTGAAGTTACAGCCGACGATCACTCCCGTCCCAAGCCACTGCCATGACTCCAAGAAAGAACGAAGTTCTCGGATCGAAGCTTCGTCGGTATTGAGGAGCTCTGGCTTATCCTCGGCCGTTGCGTCTAGCATTAAACTACGAAGCGTCCAAATGTGGAAATCGTTTAGCCTGAGATGCGAATCGCCAATGT
>CAUJKA010000438.1 GCA_963204965.1 Planctomycetota bacterium
CCAAAAGATGGTTGCCAGGCCCAACAAGCAACAAGCCGTGGCCGTGCGGCTAAAACAAGTCAGCAATGTCAGTGCGCCCAGTGCCATTGCCGCGACGCAAATCAAGGGATGCATTCGGCGAGTTTTCAGCATTCCGGCGGCTAAAATAGTTGCATATGCCGAAATGATCCCAAGCTCGTTAGGATGCCCCAAGCCTCCCATCCGTTGGACCGAGTCTGAGCCGGTGGTGTACTCTTTGTGAACGCCTATTTCTGGAAACACGATATAGGCAATCCACGAACCCACCATATAAACGATCAAGCCGGCGAATACGGACTTTAGAAAGTCGTTTCCACCGAGGATTCGCATCGATGCTGGAATCATCAACACGACGCAGATGTACGAAACCCAGGCAGCCATCGTGTAGCTAACTTGAACGCTGGTCAGTTGCGACAAGCCATACAAGACAATTTCAAATAGGAGCAACAAGCCCGGCCAAGTTAGAAAATCGCGGTATGTTCTGGGAAATAAGACTAATGCTCCAAGTGCACCACAAAGCATGCAGATCAACAAACGAAGCAGGATCTGCCAATGCACCTCAAACTGCTCACCTGTGTTTCCTCGAAAATCCGCACTATTGAAGAACACGACCAAGAACGGCAACGTCCAATAGATCATCTTTTCCAGTGGCCAAGTCACTGGAACTCCGCGAATCCAAGTTTGGTCGCGATTTGAATGAACGGCAGTTGACATGGATAACTTCTAACTTTGAACGATGTCTCAGCAGCGGAGTACTACTTGGCCTTAACCAGCTTGGTGCTCTCGCCCTCTTCGGTGGACGATTCGTTTTCAAGTTGACTCTTTGCCGACTCACTTCGCGCTGTTTGTCGACCGGCCTCACGCGATTCAAGCCTCTCCGTTGCTTCGATCGTTTGCTGTCTCAGTGTTAGTAGATAGTGTTCGCGCTCAGCGCTGCGTATCTCCTCGACCTCTTTCGTACGAGCTTTATAGTCCGCTTGCAAAGTAGTCGCAAAGCCGACGCAGACAGAGAACATCGCCGCAACAATAGCAAGCAGACTTCTCTTGGGGCTTGCCGGTTTGTGTTCAAGCGACGGAGCTGAGAATACGGTGATGTTCGAAACTGAATCATTGTCCAGCGCCTCGTTGATCCTAGATTCCTCCAGTTTCTGCGCGTAGGTGTGGTAGTTCTCGCGGCCTACTTCGATCTTTCGCTTGAGGTCTTCTGCCACCATCTCCAGTTCGTTAACATCGTTCAATTGTGCCACCAATTTACTATGCAGTTTGGCCAACGATTCAACTCGCGCCTCCAGCGCACGGACATCGGCTTCGGCGAGCACTAGCTGACTTTGAATGCCAATCCGGACAGGATTCATCGCCATCTTCGTCTCTTCGCGATCTTTGGGCTGCAACGACATAATCTCGCCAGCTTCTACAAGCTGTTCACGAACTCGCTTCAGTTCAGGATGCGTCGCTGCGTACTTAGCGGCCAATTCCTTTTCGCGAATCTCAAGCTGATAAAGCCGGTCTCGCATGAAGTCTGTGGATTGCTGTGGATTGCCCGATGACTTTTCCGAAAGCAACTCAGCTGGCATGGACTCTAACGACGCGGTCAATTTGAGTACCTTGGCTCGACCGGCCTCCAAATCCGCAGTCGCGTTTAATTGCATTTGCTCGACGCTGGTCAGTTCCGACTGTAGCGAATCCTGTTTGCCTTGAATGGTGACAACGCCCGAATCGTTTTTCCTAAACTTCAGCTGCTCTTCAAGCTCTTTTAAGTTTTGGTTGTGCGAAGCGAACTGCTTATCGAAGAACTCGTATGTTCCGTGCGATTGATGAGCTTCCGTTTGCATCTGGCGATAGCACGCGATAACCTCGGAGACAACTTGTTGAGCCAGTTGAGGACTGGTGGCGCGATAATGGATCGCGATATTGGTTGCTTTTTTGGTGGCCTTAATCCCAAGACCACTGGTCACAGCCTTGATTGCTGCCTCACGGAGTTTTAGGTCAGCAATACTCTCCCCAGTCGATTCGCCCTCCGAATCATCAGCCGCTGAAAAATTCTCAACAAAACCTGTGGCAACATCCATTAGGCTTTCAATTTTGACTTCGACCCATGAGTGCTTCTTTAGGATCTGGTCCACTCCTATTTTGTCTACCACGCGTTCGGCAAGTCCTCGACTGGAAAGTAGGTCCATAATCGAGGTAATCTCGGACTCGCGAGATTCCTGAATCGAAATAGTTTGCCCCATGGTCGTTGGATCAATTGCGGCGAAGTCGCGGCTAAGTTTGACCATGAGTTTCGCTTCCGAGTCATAGCGACGCGGAAACAGAAAAATGCCGGTGATGCCAAGTGCCAACGTCAACGCGGTCACGAATGCAAACCGCCACTTGTACCTAAAACCAGCGGAAAGTAGGTCGTGAAGGGTTAATGGTTTTTCAAAGGATTGAAATTGCATGGGGCGAGTCTCCAAAAATCGGCTCGCGAAGGGCGCTTAGGGAATCAAAAAGTGGTCCAGGCGTGCCCGTAGCAACTCTAACTTGTGCGGGCGGGACGCCCGCGCACCGTAAACCAAGTTCGGACGAAGCTAGATTATTGCGTTCAAGTCAGCCGACTCACAGCCTCTAAGATAGTCGCGAAAGTGCTTTCCGGAAATAAAGGAGCTTGATTCCAGGGCCAATCCGATGGCAGCGGTGAGGGTTATAACGATTAAGACGACCCTAGTGGGTGGGGTTTGTTCGGCTACTACTGTTGATTTGCCCCAAGCGTCTCTTGAAGTCGTTTGATGCTCCGGCTCAGCATAACTCGCACCGCAACATCGCTCTTGCCAATCTTTTCAGCAATTTGACGGGTGCTCAACCCGTCGACATAGCGGAGCTTGATAGCCAATTCGGCTTCGGGGCCAAGATCGGCGATGGCCACCTGCATCTTGCTCAGTCGCATATTTCGGCTGACTGCTTCGCTGGGGCTAGTGATGCTAGCGACAATTAATTGCTCCCAACCCATCTTAGAGTCGTCTGAGGGTGCCGAGCGTTGCCGCGACTGAGCTCTCCGTTCAGCCTGAAAATGAAACCGATACGCGTCGATAACTCGTCGCCTCGCAAGCTGCTTGAGCCAAGACAATGGCTCGAGCTCCGCATTTGCTACCCGAGGAAGGGCTGTGATCGCGCTGGACGAGACCTCTTGCAAAAGATCTTCGGGGGGTACTACTTTGAGCAGTCGATCTTGGGATATATGCTGGATGAAGCCCAACAACTCCGTTCGATGATCCTCGATCAATTGAGCCAGTGCATCGACATCGCCACTTTGAATTCGTTGAGTTAGCTGGTCAGTTGACATCTCAGACTCCAAGAAGTTCTGCTAGATTAGTAGCGGCATACAGGGTGACGCATCCAAGTCGAATGACTGAGAATGCTGATGCCAGTTCGCTGTAACTGCGACAGACCAGTATAGAGCAACGCAAGCTCCTAATTGTAAAGAATTGACCGGACAAAGTGAATCAACCTGAATCCACGACTTACGGACAAACGATACAGGCGACTTTTGATCGCTTGGAGGGCTGCTTAGAGCAGGCTCAGCAAATCGTTCCCGTAAGCAAAGTGGAGCAATTGATCGAGTTGTTGCCGCAAGCTTCGTTGGAGAGTCAACGGTTCATTCTCGCCGAGCTGATCAAGTTAGACATGACATCGGCAGCCGAGTTGGGGCAGCTTCGACTGCTCGATTTCTATTTGCCAGGATGCCAAGCTTGGCTGAGCGAACAAGAGCTTCCAGTAGATTTGGTCCTCGAAGAGTTACAGGTTCGTCGCGATAGTGGCCAGACTCCTACCTTAAGCGAATATCAAGGTCGATTTCCAAGATGGGCGGCCGTCTTAGCCGACTTCCAATGGGAACAGATCAACACGCGACGGACCAATTCGCCTTCGGGACTGCCTGAGTTGGAAGCTGGTCAATACATCGAAGACTTTCGCGTTCTACGGGCTCTCGGCCGCGGTGCATTCGCGCAAGTTTACTTAGCTGTACAAGAGTCGATGAATCGATTGGTGGCGCTGAAGGTCTCCTCGCGCGGCACCGACGAACCGCAAACCCTTTCTCGACTCGATCACCCGAACATTGTCCGCGTGTACGATCAACGCGCGCTAAACCAACAGCAAGTGCACTTGCTTTACATGCAAGCCGTTCTAGGTGGAACGCTTGCGTCAGTGGTGATTGCTACTCGCGACCGGCCACTGAAAGAACTGAACGGCCAGGTCCTTTTTGAGTTGATCGATCAGGCTTTGATCGTTGCTCAACAACAACCGCCAGAACGCGAATCAGATGATCCAATTGCCAAAATGGATTGGCCAACCGCCGTGGCTTGGTTGGGACTTCAACTGGCTGAAGGGCTTCAGTCCGCGCACGATCAAGGCGTATTTCACCGCGACGTTAAACCAGCCAACATTCTGTTAACCGCGGAAGGTAAGCCCAAACTCGCAGACTTCAACGTCAGCCATAGCACGCTTACCGAAAAAGGTTCTGCGGTCGGAGGAACTTTGGCTTATATGTCGCCCGAGCATCTACAGGCTTCGGATTCATCACAGACTCAGTTTGCTCCGGTGGACGAACGTTCGGATCTCTATTCACTGGCGGTCGTGTTGTGGGAGTTGTGGCAAGGCCAGCGTCCCTGGCCAAGTACCGGCCCAGCGGATAACTGGAGCAGCGCAGTCCGACAGCAGCTCGACATGCGCCCGCAGGAGCCGATCTCACGTCGCGAAGACAAAAGCTCGGCGGGCCAATGGTTGTATCGAGTTCTTAGGCAGTCGCTCAGCATCGATCCGCAATTTCGTCCGCAGAGTTGTAACGAACTCAGTATGCGGCTTCGGCTGGCGCTTTTTCCAGAACTAGCTGCTCGATTTGCACCGCCTTTGGGAAGCGCCATCGATCGTTTGCGGAAGGCTTCGATTCTGTTGGTTGCGGCACTCATCACCCTCGTACCAAATGGATTGGCTGGCGCACTGAACTTCACTTACAACGAAGCAGTGATCATTAGCAAGTACAAAGACAATCCACAAATGTTGATCGACTTTAAGTTGATCTCCTGGTGGATCAATGGAGTCGCCTTCTCGATAGGAGGATTGATTCTGATCTACTTCTGTTGGCGAGTTCGACAGTGTTTGAATCGAGCCGATGCAAATCTTCCGGCTCGATTGGAAGATATCGATTGGGTTTGGCGCTTCGGGCATCGATCAGCGATGATTGGAGCCAGTTTGTGGGTCTCGTTTGGATTGATCTTTCCCATTGTCATCCAGTGGTATCAACCTCAGTTTCAAGGCAGCGATATCACACACTTCTTCTTGAGTCTGGCAATTTGTGGTGGTATCGCGTGGATCTATCCTTACTACGGCGTTTCGCTGCTTTCATCCATCGTTTACTATCCTCAGATTATCTCGCCTGCGATGAGCGATCCTGCATTTCCAGCTCGAGCGCTGTGGATGCGTCGCTGCGCAGACTTCTACCTTGCTTCGTCAGCGGTGATTCCACTGCTGAGTTTGTTCTTGATCATTACTCGCCCCGATAGTGACGTTCCCAACTATCTCAAGCTAATCTTGGTAGTTTTGACGCTCCTGGCAGTTGTCTTCTCGTTCAAGGCCTACCAAATCCTGAATCGAATCATCGATCAATTCGATCGAGTTCTTGGATCCCAGCAAAGCGAATCCGTCAAGCACTAGTGACCCTCAGATAATTGCACTACTGTCAATTGCATTACTGTTTGCGAGAACTTGGCGACTAATTCGTCATCAACACTGAACGGCTTTGAACTTCAATGCGACCTTAGCTAGAATCACTGCGGCAATAACTAGGACAGTTCCTTTTTTCCCTGAAGCTAAATGACAATGAAATCTGATGCTACCACTGAGACAGGTTCTGAAGAGAAGAGTCTGCTGATCAAGCTCTTGGACAAGCTAGAGTGGCTGGGAAACAAGCTGCCGGATCCAGCGGTCCTGTTTATCATCGGTATCATCGTCGTTTGGGTTCTATCATCGATCCTTTCTAGCCAAGGTGTAACCTTTAGCGTGCCCGGCGATCAAAAGCCGCGAGAGATTGAAAACTTGCTGACGTTGAAATCGTTTGCGACGTTTCTTTCGGGCATGGTTAACGAATTCACTTCGTTCCATCCCTTGGGCGTCGTCTTGGTGGCCTTGCTAGGCGTAGGTATCGCCGAGCATGCGGGCTTTATCAATTCGGTGCTACGGTCATTATTGATCTTCACGCCGCAGAAGCTCCTGACCCCGATGTTGATCTTCGTAGCTTTGATAAGCCATACCGCCGCTGACGCAGGTTATGTGCTGGTCATTCCAATTGGAGGCGTGATGTTTTATGCGGCGGGCCGTCACCCACTAGCCGGAATTGCTGCGGCATTTGCCGGCGTGTCCGGCGGGTTCAGCGCGAACTTCCTCCCGTCGTCGCTCGATCCGTTGCTGCAAGGTCTGTCGCAGGCGGGCGCCCGGATTCTTGATCCGGACATTGTGTTGAATCCCCTGAATAATTACTTTTTCACCACGGCATCATCGCTGTTGATCATTGGTCTGGGCTGGTACATTACCGAAAAGATTGTCGAACCGCGATTGAAAAACACGGCACTCGATGGCCAGCTCGACGATCTGCCCGTCATGAAAACGCTGGAACCCCATGAACGCAGGGGATTGCGTGCGGCAGGCCTGGTTTTTCTGTTCGGCATGATCATCCTGATTGCCACAGCGTGGCCGGCCGATT
>CAUJKA010000439.1 GCA_963204965.1 Planctomycetota bacterium
CCCTAGACGCAATGAATCGCTGGATCGCAGCCGGCGCGTATTGGCCCGATCAAGTCAAGTTAAGCTCGGGGCCAGAACTTCGCAGCGGACCAGCGACTGCTGAAGAGCTGGCGTTCTGGTCGCTACGGCCACTTCAAGACTCGCAGCCTCCAAACAACTTAGAAACCGCCACAAAAACTGCACCAAGCCAGTCGCGGATCATCGATCAGTTCATACAAGCCAAGCTCAAGGAGCACTCGCTGCCTTCCAACCCGCCAGCCGATCGCCGAACATTGATTCGACGACTATCGTACGATCTGACAGGCTTGCCTCCAACCGTCGAGGAAATTCAGAACTTCAGTGCGGATCAATCGCCCGATGCTTTCGACAAGTTAGTCGAAAGATTGTTGAATTCGAAATCTTACGGCGAGCGATGGGGACGGCACTGGCTGGACGTCGTGCGATACTCGGACACCGCTGGCGAAACGGCAGACTACCCAGTACCCGATGCATGGAAGTATCGCAACTATGTCATCGATGCCTTCAATAATGACAAACCCTACGATCAGTTTTTGCAAGAACAGATCGCTGGCGACATTTTAGCGAGAACTTCTTCGCCCGAGGATTTCGCTGAAAAGACTATCGCGACCGGCTATATCGCCATCGCTCGTCGATTCGGATTCGACTCGGAGAATTATCATCATCTGACAATTCAAGACACCATCGATACGCTTGGCCAGACGGCTCTAGGAATCACTTTAGGCTGCGCGCGATGTCACGATCATAAGTTTGATCCGGTATCGATGGAGGACTATTACTCGCTTTATGGAGTTTTCGAGAGCACGCTTTACCCGCTGGCTGGATCAGAGCAAAAGCAAAAGGTTCGATCACTGGTTCCTTTGACAAACTTGAGCGATCCGCAAGCGTATGCTCAAAAGACCAAAGAAACCGCAGCTCGATTCGCAACACTCAAGAGCCTTGGACGAAACGCGCCAGCCGTCGTCTTGCGATCGTTGACGGAGTTAGATGGCGACCTGGAACTGCAATCTCCAGCCGCCGGTGGTAGCCTGGGTGTGCTGGTAGCGCCTTGGTTGTACGAAGGCATGGTATCAGTGACCAATGCCGCGCAGAGTCCTTTTACGAACAACATTCCTGCTGGCAAAGTGGGTATCGCTTTACCTACGGGAAAAGCCGTCTGCAAGATTTGGCAAGCTCTCAATCATCGCGAAACGGATCTGAAGAATCGCTCGCTTACGTTGAGCTTTGATTTTCGTGTAACAAAAGCAGATGCAACTGATGGCTACCGAGTTGCCTTAACGAATAGGCTCGCTGAGCCTGTACTGCAATTCGTTTTGTCCTCGTCGACTGTCCAGCTTCAAGTTGGATCACGCATCGAGAATCTTGCTACGATCCAACCCGGAAAATGGTATCAGTTCGAAGCGACCTTCAACTCCGAACAACGATCGTTACAAGGTTCGCTTACTGAACTTAATGCAACACCGCAAGCCTTCGAAGTGAACAAGATCGAACTTGAGTCTTCGCTCTCGCAGCAATTACTCATTGGCTCGATCAACGCACCTACCAGCGAGTCTCCGGGAGATGAAATCGACAACCTTGCGGTCGTGCCTCTTCCGTCTAACAGCCCGATCGAAAATGAAAAAGGCTCCGCAGATTTGACCGAGCGGTTCGATGACCCAGCACCACTCCGCGAAGAGCTCAAGCGACTTGTTGGTATCGACGGCGACTTCGAATTGCAACAGGATGATCAACCACCAACCTTACCTTGGGGACCAGGCCCCAATAGTGTCGTGAAGGTCTCGAAGCTCGCCCAAAGCCCGCTGACAACATTCTTCGATAAAGGTGAGCTTGGAATACGTATGCCGAATCGCGCCGAGTATGACGGGTTTGGCATGCAGTTGGACCGCTTGCAACCCGATAGCGAAGGAATCATCAGCGCCTATTTCGAATTTAGCTGTACCGGTCAAGAACAGGGAGGCCAAGGAAGCTGGCGATACTACCTCGGTCACGGTCCAGGCAACTCGGCAGCTATTGAGCTATTTTTCAACGGCAGTCAGTTCTATCGTCGCTCCGGAGATGCGAAGGAGTCAATAGCCGAGATTCAGATCGGTCGCTGGAATCAAGTCCTTCTGGAACTGGGCACCAAGAATCGAACCTATCGCGGCTGGCTGATTTCAGGGGAAAACAAAGTCGAATTTTCTGGAGCGGTTGCGAGTGGTTGGGATGGCATCGTCGACTACACATTCATCGATAGCTACGGTCATATCGGCGGAGTTCGTCCTGGTCTAGATGCTGATAACTTTGCCTTGATCCATGGGAATGAAGTCGTCAAGGTTGAGTCAACCGCCGCAAGTGATCCAACTAATCAGTCTAATGAAGTTCTCAAGCGCTTCATGCAGCGCATTTTGTCTGCAAGACTGGATCGTGGTGCTCGTCGTGAACGAGTCAACGAACTGCGCACCAAACTTGCCGATTTGCAATCGGTTGGCGACAAAATTGAAAAACAATTACTGGAGCCTGTACAAGGAATGGCGTACGCCGTCGCCGAAGGTACGCCCCACGATGCTCCGATCCACATGCGGGGTGAACCTTCGCAACCGGGCAAATTGGTGAATCGTCGATTACCCGCGCTCTTTGCTTCAAAAGACGTTGAGGCGGACAAGTTCGACGGAAGCGGACGATTGCAGTTGGCTCGATGGATAACCAACGAAGCTAGCCCGCTTACCGCACGAGTCATGGTCAATCGCATTTGGCAACAACATTTTGGTCGTGGTATCGTCCGCACGGAAAACGACTTCGGTACTCGCGGCGAAGCACCCACGCACCCCGAGTTGCTTGATTGGCTAGCGAGTCGATTCATCGAAAGTGGTTGGTCAGTAAAGCACATGCACCGCTTGATTGTTCATTCCCAAGCCTATCAGCAATCCTCTAGCCCTGAATCGCATGCCGATGCAAATACAACGCCAGATCAGATCGATCCAGACAATCGATATCTGTGGCGATTCAGCCCTCGTCGCTTGAGCGCCGAGGAGATTCGCGATTCGATGCTGCTGGTGAGTGGCTCGTTAGATCCATCGCCGGGAGCTGAACACCCCTTCCCTGCTCCGCACACTTGGGGATTTAGTCAGCATGCTCCGTTTTACGCGGTCTATGAAACGAACCGCCGAAGCGTCTACTTGATGCAGCAACGGATCAAACGACATCCGTTCCTTGCACTGTTCGATGGTTCCGATCCGAATGTCAGCACGGCTCGTCGCGAATTGACCACCGTTCCGACACAAGCTTTGTATCTGATGAACAATCCCTTTGTTCATCAGTCAGCCAGCAGTCTCGCTAAGCGTTTCGCCTCGATTCAAAACGAACGTGATCGAGCTGCGGCGATGATTTACTGTTGCTTGGGTCGTGAAGCTTCGATCGATCAAGTTGATCGCGCGACAGCTTTTGTAAACAACTACGCTAACTCATTGGCATCGGTCCCCGGCAATTCCCCAACTCAGAATCCACAGTCTGAATCCTGGACTGCCTTTGCTCGAACTCTACTAACTCGCAACGAATTCCTTTTCGTTGAGTAGCTCAAGAAGTGATACACCATGATTGACCTTAAATTCAATTTTTCCGACCGAGCTTTGCGATTCCTATTCTGCTTGCTGCTCCTCGCTGGATTTGCAAGATCCGTCGGCGCGCAAGATGCAGCGGCCGCTCCAGCAGCAGCGGTCGCTACTCCTGCGGCGGCGACTCCCGCGGAAGCTAAGCCAAGCTTCATATCGCAAGTGGCACCCATCATTCAAGACAACTGCGTCTCCTGTCATAGTGCAAAGAAAGCAGAAGGTGGTTATCGACTCGATACATTTCACGAATTGACGCAACCCGGCGATTCAGCAACAGCTCCGGTTGTTACAAAGCAAGCCGACATGAGTCTCTTGCTACAGCGGATAGTCTCCGCCGATCCATCCGAGCGAATGCCTCCCGACAGTCCACCACTAAGCGCTGAAAAGGTAGAAGCCATTCGATCCTGGATCAACAGCGGCGCTGATTTCGATGGTAAAGATCCCAAGCAATTGTTGGGACTGGTCACGCCTCCAGCCAAGTACGCTGCGCCCCCAGCAAGCTATCCTGCAGTGTCCATAACCGCCATCTGTTTCACCTCAGACGGCACGCAAGTCATCATTGGCGGCTATCACGAACTGACTGTCTGGGATGCTAGTACTGGGCAACTCGTACGACGAATCCCGAATATCGGACAGCGATCCTTTGCAATTGCACTCAGCCCCGACGGCAAAACTCTTGCTGTAGCCTGCGGTGAACCGGGACGCAGCGGCGAAGTGCGAATGGTCGATTGGGCCACTGGTGAAGTCACTTCGGTAGTTGCTCGTTCGATGGATGTGATTTTGGACGTAGCCTTCCGTCCTGGTCGCGACGAGATAGGCGTGGCTGCAGCGGACAATAGTGTTCGCATTATCAATTATCGGAGTGGAGAATTGGTACGAGCCTACTCAAGTCATGTGGATTGGGTCACAGCCTTGGCCTTTAGTGCAGATGGAAACAAGCTGGTTTCCGCCAGCCGAGACAAATCCGCCAAAGTGTTCGACTTAGAGTCGGGGCAAATGTTGATCAACTACGCGGGACATGGCCTGCCCGTGCGCGGCGTTGCCTTTACAGCTGATGGGGCTCAAGTCGTTTCAGTTGGCGATGACAAAAAGTTGCACCGCTGGAACATTGCTGATGCAAAAAAGATTGCCGAAGTTGGCTTGGACGGTGAAGCCTTCCACATCGCTCGCGTTGAGAATTCTGTATTCGTGCCCAGCGCGTCGCGACGAGTCCTCAAGATCGACTTAGCGAGCAACAAAGTCGCTACTGCGTTCGCAGGCCACGACGACTGGGCACTTTCCGTTGCCATTGCCGCCGACGGTCGAATCGCTTCAGGCTCGACCAACGGAATCGCTAAGGTCTTCATGCCTGACGGAAAAGAGGTCATCAGTTGGCTAGCGACTCCCAAGTAGTCTCAACAGTGCTCGGGCAGTGTTCTACTTAAACGGGATAACACCACGCAGCACCATTGGCGGTGGACTATCAACTACAATCACCATTCTGTTAAGTGATGGCGATACGACTGTTTCGCTGGCGTCTACATTTCGTGAGATTATTCTTTCGCAATTGTCATGACTGAAACTATCTATTATCCGAAAGTGACTCGACTTCGGCCACCTGAGCCGTATCGTCCCAGATGGAAGCGAAACGGCATTGTAGTGGCAACTCTGGGCGCATTTATTCTTCTGATGGTGGATGCAATCTATGACGGCCCGCTAAAAAGATACTACACCAAGCCGCCTGTGATTGCTCAATATGCGCTGCCCAATGGTGAAACCTTACGTGTTCACGGTGTATTGCACGATGAAAACGACTCGCTAAGAATCCGTAGCAAACCTGTTAATAACGAACTCAAGTTTGGGCAGTCCTTGGTGATTAGCTGTGTCAATCAACAGTCGGGACGATCTTCGGACTGGAGCTGGTTCAAACACATCGAAGTCGAAGACAAGTACGGCTCATTGATTCAAGGCCAGAT
>CAUJKA010000440.1 GCA_963204965.1 Planctomycetota bacterium
GGCTTCCTGCCTTAACTTGTACATCCATGAGGCTTCCCTTTTTGAATTGACGGTGTGAGAACTATCAATTTCGCTGAGGAAGCCTCTTTTCGTATAGATCAGTTTTTCAGATTGCTAGGCGCATAGAGCGGATCGCACCCCACTGAATTCTACTAAGTAGAGACTCAGTAGTTGATGAAACTATACTCATATGAGGTCCTTCATACCTTGATAGACTCCGGTTTCAGGAACTCGGATTTTCGTAATACTCGTATATCCGAATCGCTGCAGTTCTCTTCTTGCCTCCTGCATCAGAATATCGACTTGTTGGCGTGAATGACCAGCGTCCAATAGCCCACATCGAAGAGCTTGGTTATATTCTTCGACGGTTGGCATTTCACCGGCGCGAGGTCTGCCTTTTCGAAACTGATCCTGCCATAATTCCATCGTCCAATGAAACTCATAGGCCACTCTCATCGGCTAGTGTACTGCCTTTGCAAATAGGGCACGTTTTTTTTTCCGAGAGCGAGGTTTTCACGCGTTTCTTAATGCACGGTGTACAGCGGCTACAAACTGCTCGGCTGATTCTACGGGCGTGCGCTTTGAGACAGACTCGCGTGCAAGCACTCGCATCTGCTCGATCCTGTTTGGGTCGGTGTTCACTAGAGCGTCGAGAGCCGCGTGCATCGATTGCTCTTGGTCGGGGTCAAAGCTCCAACCGTTCAACCCATTTTCGATTAGTGTTTCGACAGCTTGACTGTGAACGCTGCCGAGCATCAATTGTCCTGACGCGAGAGCTTCGTCGACTACTAGTCCCCATTCATCTCCAAGTGTTGGAAAGATGTGAAAGGGGTAGTCTCGATAAAGTCCCTGTAATTGAGTCGTATCTTGATGGCCGAGTAATTCGATCTTCAAGTTGTCCGACGTTGACATCGCTTTTAGCTCTTCGAGCTGAGGGCCCGTACCGGCGATGGCCCATTGGACATTTTGACTGGCGTGTTGGCGGGCCCAAGAGTCCAACATCTTGGCTGCTTGAAGAATCCCCTTGCGCGGAATCAGTTGACTAACGGACAACAGTCGCAGCGGGTTTGGGCTGTCGTCGTGCTCACGCCAATTGCTCCACGGCACAATTTCACCGCGATAGGCTTTTTGCGGATCAGCAGCATAATTCCACGGAAGCATGCGCTCGGGATCGGCTTCCATGGATTCTAGATAGCGCTGGCAACTTGGGCCATTGTAGGTGATGACATCCGCAGCCCGAAGAAGCCGCTTCCTGAGAAAAAGTCGAAGTCGACCTCGTCCTGCTTCGCTACGCTCGGAACCATAGACTGCCAAAACGTGTCGCGACCGCCGATTCCAAAACCTTCGGTAGATGCTTGAGATCAAGCTGCGCGTACCCATCTCCAGCGAGACTATGCAATCAGGCTTGAGCTGGCGAAGTTGCTTGTGGGTATCAACGGGAAAGTGCACGAACAACTCCTCCTGATATCCACCCGGGTGACTAACCACGCGACGCTTGGTCCAGGTCTTCTGAACCGTGACATTCAAGTCCCCAAAATCGGGCTTCCAATTCCGATTGGCTTCGGTAACTACTGAAACAAGTATGTCCAGTCGCCCAACGCGAGTGGCTACCTCACGGAACACTGGAAGCAGATTTGGGGAGAGGAAGTTGACAAGGAAAACCACATGAGGCCGCTGGAGATCCTTTTTGGGACGAGTCGCGATGGGTACTTCTGGTTTTACGATCACACTAATTTCCTTGGTAATTCTCGGCCAAGGCTACTTTAGCTAGAATCTGGCAATGAACTAGTATCGCAGCTGAAATCCTTTTCACGGCATCGCAAAAAACTCTCGAAAGGCACGCTCAGGTAGGTCCGCGAGCCGAATTGACTTTTTACATCGATCCATTGCGATTACTTTTTCACGGAATGGGGTTTGGGCCATTGAAGATACTAGGCCCCCAATTAGATTAGTGGCGCCCACGATATCATCCAATACAAGACAACCATGCGAATTCTAATCACAGGCGGCAATGGTTACGTTGGGCGAACTTTGTGTAGAAGACTGTTTCTACAGCATGAAGTTTGTGTCATCGATAATCTACGCTACGGAAAACTCCGCTTCGAACCAGCGGAAGTTGCAAACTTCGAGCTTCAAAACATCGATATCCGCAGTCACGAACAAGTGAAGTCCGTGGTGACGAACTTCCGCCCAGATGCAATTGTCCATCTGGCCGCAATACACTTCATCCCCGAATGCGAAGGCGACCCGGAAGTTGCGGTTTCTACTAATGTGCTGGGGACTTCCAACCTTGTCTCGTGCTGTCCAGAAAACTGTCGTTTTGTGTTTGCAAGTACGGGTGCCGTCTACGAACCAGAACCCGACGCTCACCGCGAGTTAGAATCAACTCTTGGCCCAGCAGATGTCTACGGCTGGACCAAATTGCACGGCGAGCACTACATCAGATACTTCGCCGAAAAACGAAAGCTATCCGCTTGCGTCGTGCGATTGTTCAACGTGATTGGTCCGGGCGAAACTAATCCTCACGTCCTGCCTGAAATAGTTGCCCAGCTCAAAGCGGGCCGAACCACGCTCAGTTTAGGCAACCTAGATGCCAAGCGTGACTATGTTCACGTTGCTGACGTCGCACGAGGTTTCGCTTGCGTAGCCACGACTGGATCGATCGAACCAGGCGAAGTGGCTACTGTCAATCTCGGGACGCAAAAAAGCTACTCAGTTAGCGAACTGCTTGAACATTTGCGAGAGATAAGTGGAATCGATTTCAAAGTAGAAAAAGACCCAGCCCGCATGCGTCCGTCGGATCGACCCTATCTTGCTGCCGATATTCGTCGAATAGAGCAACGATTCCAATGGAAGCCAGAGATCGGGATTCGCGAAGCATTGGTAGACCTTTGGAATAACCCTGATGTTCCACAGGAATGGATCGATCGCTACCGATGAGAATTCTTGCTGCAATTGTAATTCCTCCTCACTTGAGTTCGAGCGGTGCAGTGAATGCTGCGATCGCGCTATCGAAGAGCTTAAGGAAGTACTGCGAGATCGATGTCGCCGTAATGAGCGATAAGGATTCGGAGTCCAAGATTGGCGACTTGCGAGTCATGCATCGTCGTGCGACCAACCCACTGAGCTTCACAGAAAAGTTGCTGCCGAACAAGTTTCGGACGCTATTCTACCGCTCTGACATTTCGAAAATGGTGGGCCAATACGATCTAGTGCATATTCACAATCCGCTTCCAGCCCTTGAGATGCAACGTATTGCCCAAGCTTGCGTTGGAAACAAGGTCCCCTACGTTGTCACAACGCACGGCTTCGTGGAGGTGCTGGGAATCGCAACAGCCTATCGGCTCGGTAAGCTCGAAGCGGTAGCTGGAAATCTCTTTGTCACTCGGCCACTGAACTATGTGATCGACAACGCAGCCAAGATCTGTTGTCTGGCGCCGCACGATCAATCGCTCTTGGTGGATCGCGGAGTTGCGACGACTCGCACGGTGGTGATTCCCAATGGAGTCGACCCTGGCTACTTTGACGCTCCATCCGACGAAGAAGTAGAAACTGTCTGCAAGAAGTTTTCACTGCCAACCAAAGATCCGGTAACGCCTGTCTGCTTCTTTTTAGCCAATCACACGCGAAACAAAGGCTTAGACATACTGCTTGACGCATTTCTTGCTTCGAACCGTCCCTATTGTCTAGTCGTCGGCGGAAAGAAGCGAGACTACGACTACGACGGATATGCTGCTCGAGTGAAAAGCAATCAACGCATAGTCTTTACGGACGGTCTGACCGATCGCGAGATTCGTGTGTTGCACCACTATGCGGATCTCTTTGTTTTTCCAACCCGCGCAGATACTTTGCCCTTGGTTATCTTGGAAGCGATGGCATCAGCGAGACCCGTTCTGTCGACGATCGTTGGTGGAATTCCGTTCCAGATCGACGAGAGTTGCGGCAAGTTAGTTGAACCTGAAAATCCCGAGGCCTTTCGATTGGCCTTCGAGCAATTGGTCGAGGATGGAAATAAACTTGCCGGAATGGGGCAAGCGGCTTGTGCTAAGGTGCGTGCGATGTTCGATTGGGATCAGTCCGCGAAAATGACCCTGGATGTCTACAGTGAAGTTCTAGCAGGTAAGTAGTCTCTTTCAGCCCTGCGCTAATTCTCGATTAAGTGCATGAGATTCTGTCTTCCAAACGCAGGGCTACTTTCTGCGACGATTACAATTTGGTAGCATCCAGCCGTAATCGCTACGATTTCCCTCGATCAGAGAATCCCATGTCGGAGAGTCCCATGTTTAGCGGTATAGGAATAACAGAGCTCGCCCTGTTAGCGTGCATCGTAATTGTTCCAATAGTCGGTGGCATCGCGTTGCTGATTGTGCTCAACAGACGAAAGTGACTTTCCCTATGAGACTTTTCTCTCTAGCTCTTTGCGCCGTTTTTTGCGTCACTTCCAATGCCACCGAACCGATCCGGATTCTTTCGTGGAACATTCAGAGTGGTGGAAGCGATACTAGTGTAATCATTGAGCAGATGAAAACACAAATGCCCAAGTATGACATCGTTGCACTCTCTGAGGTACCACCTGCAGACATCGAACCCATTGCCAAAGCGTTGGGGTGGAAGCACTTCGGTGGTACTCGAGGCGGTGAACGTCGATTGATGTTTGCGTGGAGCGATCGATTTGCGGCACTCCAATCAAGCGAACTTCAAAGTGTTGGAGGAACCGACTTTCCTGGCGGAATTAACGTTGTGCCACTGTTTGTGAGTCTCAAGGAACTCAACAGCGAGAAGAGTTTCTTTGTCGTTGACAATCACTTTACTCGTGGGAATGAGTCTACGCGAAACAAGCAGGCCGAACTACTGCGCGATTGGGTGAGCGGTTCGAGTCATCCTCATGACGCTCCAACGATTGCCGTCGGCGACTACAACATGGATTACGACTTCCACACCAAAAAAGGGAATGCCGCCTTCGATATCATCCGCAAAGATGATCACTGGAAATGGATCGAGCCCAAGGAGCTGATTGATACGAACTGGGCTGATACCGATGGAGACGGTAAAGACAATTTTCCAGACTCGATGCTGGACTTTGTATTCGTGAACAAGGCGGCTCAGGCTTGGAAGGTAAGCTGCGAAGTTGTTGTACGCAAAGGTGACTTCCCAGACGACGAGAAAACCAGCGACCATCGTCCTGTACTGATAACGATCGAACCGTAGTAGCGGGCACATTCCCATGTGCCGTCCGCTGCTTTTGTTCCTGCTTTCAGGAATCAGCCTAACGCTCTTATCTTTATGGTTGTCTAGGCGACTACAAGTATCGAACTCTCCCGCGCGCTGAAGCAGACGGAAAGAGTCTTGATATGTTGCAGAAGAGTCGCGTGGCGAGTAGTGCGAGCCATAAGCGGTGAGGGGCAAAATGCGCAGGCCGAAGTTGACTACTCATCGTCAACAAAACAAGGTAAGAAAATCTGAGGTAAGAAGATCTCAAGCATCATTTTCTTACCCAACAACTTCTTACCATGGCTTTGTTGATACCAGGCAATCGCGAAGAACTACTTGCCAATGCAAAACAGTTGCTTGCCAATGCGAACGACCATTTTGTCGCCTGCGATGGCAAAGCCATACACGGTTGGCCCTGAGAACATTGCGGCGCCGGCTTGCTTCTCTGCAGTCGACTCTTGTTTGACCGGTAGTTCGTCCGGGGCGAGAGCACCTTCAGGCCAAATGTTGTTTTCGCCGAGTACATTGAATTCGCGGCCGGCGGCAATCACCGTGCAAACTCCATCCTTACCAAACCAGTAGATTCGATCTTCGATTGCAAATGGAGTCGCCCAGCAAGATTGCTTGGTTCGTTTGGTGTAGACCGTTGCTCCAGTTGCGGCATCAATGCAATAGACGACACCGGAACGATTCATCCAATAAGCTAGGCCCTGGTGAACGATCGGTGAAGCCCACGATGGACTAGCCTCTTCGTTAAACCAAACTTTCTTAGCAACAAAATCGCTACCATTCCGCGAGACTTGAACCAAGCCGTTGGATCGCTTGGCGGCTTCGCTGCTTTCGCCTTGCCGACCGGCCGAAGCGCCGATCAGGAACTTGCCGTCGCCGATATCGGTTGGCGTAACACCTGTGTTGCCACCAACGTCAGTCATTGTCCACAATTGCTTACCGGTCTCGGCGCTATATCCATCAACCGATCCAAGTGAACTAACGACGACATGTGGCTTGCCATCCACTTGAATAATTGCTGGAGAACTCCAACTCATCCGCGGCGACCGATCCGCTTTCCAGGCTGTTTGACCGGACTTCTTATCAAGAGCAACCAGGCAACTGGGGCCTTTGTGTTCCAGAAGAACGAAGATCAGATCATTGGTTTGACAAAGCGAGGCACCCAAGCCAAACTCGGCCTCAAACGGTCCGTAGTCTTTGGCTAAGTCTCGTTGCCAGAGCTTCTCACCGGTGTGAGACCATGCCACACAGTCTCCGCTCTCGAAGTAGGTCACTAGTCGATCCGCATCAACTACGGGAGTTGGTGCCGAACGGCTGACGTATAAGCTGTTCTCTACGGGAGCTGAGTTATTGATTGTCTGTTGCCAGAGTTGCTTGCCGTCATTGGTGCCTACACAAACGACATGATACTTGTCCTTCTTCGGACCTTCGACTGAGGTCACGAACAACTTATCATTCCACGCAACGGGGCTGGACTGACCGTGACTTGGCAGAACCAGCGACCACTTCAGATTCTTATCGGGTTGCCATGTGACGGGCAGCTTGTCTGCTTGAATGCCTTTAGCGCCGGCACCCAAGAACGCGGGCCAAGCCGTGTCCTCTGCTTGAGCACTCATCGCCCCAAATCCGAGCACTGCTAAAGCCATCGCAAGTTTTTTCGCTCGGCTAACATGTTTCTTAAGGTTGATCAAAGTGAGCATTCTCATTTCCCTTGAATAGCATCGAATGGCCCCGAGTGAATTGGAGCTTACTATCGTCTCATAAACTGAGGGATTGTGAACCACACGCCCAGCAGTCGAGCTACAAATGCAGTGTTTTAGTACGATACAAAAGAGAGTTTTCCGGCTGTTCTCTTGTGTGGTTGGTCTGTCATTTTTCGGTGGATAAAAGCTTGAACTCTAGCTTTGGGTTGGTCTCGGCAGAGATAGTAGCCCGTAGCTTGCCTTCACGCTGGTAGAATTTAGGAATTGGCGGGCGTCGATTGGCTCGCGAAAGCTCAGCGGGGTTGATCTGCTCGATCTCAGCTTCCATTGGATTGATACGAACATGGAACTCACCAATGGTCGGCCCATTTTCCTCTGTCATAGCGAACTTGCCGTTTTCGATCACTGCAGCGGCGGCGAGCCCACGGCCGATTGGTGTGAAAATAATCGTCGCGTTACCGACTGGTTTGGTATCCAAAGAAACTGTTCCGCTCACAGCCATTCGCTGTGGTGACTTGTCAGCGCATCCGACAAATGTGCACAACGTTACGGCCAAGCTGAAACCAGCACAACGTGAGAAACGTGCGCTGATGCGAGACTGGGTTGTTGAATTCATCATTTGTGCGACCCCGCTACGGGAACTTCGCCACCTGGAACTTCTCCGCCAGCTCGAGTTGCTGCTGCGGTGTAGGTCGCCAAGTCGATGCTTTGACTAAGGAACTTGACGCTGCCGTCGGCGAAAACAAAGTTGCTACCTAATCCTGGATGCTGACTGGCAAAGCCTCCCATCGCTGCTCTAGAGTGAACATTGAAGGGCTTGAGCGTTGTACCTAACGTGATCTGTGGATAACCAACAGCCCAACGCGCGATGCCCCACTTCACAGTTCCGCCGTACGGCACTGGAGTAGTTGATGCCCAAAGATAGTCCCTGTAGTTGTAAACAGTTTCGCCGCCAAAGAACGTATTTGTTGTCCCATCGGTGATGTCCGCGAATCGTCGATTCGGATTGCTGTAACCAAAACTTGGCCAATGCAGGCCGAAGATGCCGTCGGCTGGGGCCATATAGTCGTCAGTGCCTTCGCAAAGTAGATAGCTGGATGGTCCACCGACTTCATTGGCGGCTGCGATCGGCACTTCGCGATTGAGCACCATGGATGGACACAAATAGGTCTGGATGCGTTGAGCGGCGACGGACTTGTTGTAAGTATTCGAATAGCTCAGGCTGAAGTCCCAAAGCTGATAGTTATTGCCTTGTTCGATGTAAGGCAAGACTGCGACAAGCGGACTGATGAAGTTGCTCTCCCACGAACCTACGGGGAACTTCTTATGGGTTGATTCATAGTTGTGAAGAGCCAACCCAATTTGCTTAAGGTTGTTGCTGCACTGTAGGCGGCGCGCGGCTTCTCGGGCCGCTTGAATGGCGGGTAGAAGCAAGCCAACGAGCATGCCGATAATGGCAAGAACAACAAGCAATTCAACGAGCGTAAAAGCTAAACGAACGTGAATACGCGCCATGGCG
>CAUJKA010000441.1 GCA_963204965.1 Planctomycetota bacterium
AAGCAGAACAACTCGCCGTGGCGCTCCAGACAATTAAGTTGGATGTGCTGTACGTGGCACCGTGTGTTTCAGCTCAAATGACTGCCGAGCGGATTGCCGAACGTCATTTTTGTAAGCAGAAAACGATGGACTGGCTCCGAAACTTGGATCATGGATTGTGGCAGGGCAAGTTGCTCTCCGAAGTCAAACGGCTTCAGCCGACATTCTATCGCCAGTTTCAAGACAATCCCGGCGACGTTTGTCCACCTGGTGGAGAAACGGTTTACCAAGCTTTTAACCGCATTCATGCTCCGCTCAACAAAATTTTGCGGAAGCACGAGGGTGGTCGCATCGGCATCTTAGTTCCCGATCCAATGGCAACCATCCTTCAGCGATGTCTTGTCGGTGGGCAGTTGGGAGATATTTGGCAGCTTGAGCAAGATTCTGGTAAGTTCGAAGCGATTCACTTGCAATCCACCGAAAGTCAACCAGTCCTGCAATTGGCATAGATTAGAAGCGGCATTTTCATGGCAACAGTTGAACCAACATCAAGTACAGGTGCTCCTCAGAAGCGCGGAGTCCCCGAGGGACTGTGGGTGAAATGCCCTGGTTGCAGTGCCACGATCTACCGCAAAGAAGCTGAAAGACTCCAAAACGTTTGTCCCAAGTGCAGCTACCATTTCTATGTGTCTGCGCTTGATCGAATTGCGCAAGTTCTCGACGAAGGCACTTTCGAAGAGTGGGACGCTCAACTTCGGCCGACTGACCCGCTTGAGTTCGCGGACTCCAAACGCTACGCAGATCGCTTGGTGGCCGAGCAAAAACGCACGGGGCTCACCGATGCGTCTTTGACCGGTTGTGGAATGATTCGCGCGCGGCGTGTCGCGATTGGTGTGACTGATTCAGCCTTCATCATGGGCAGCATGGGATCAGTCGTTGGTGAACGATTGACTCGGCTAGTTGAACGAGCCACCGAGCAAAACTTGCCGTTGATCATCATCAGCGGTTCGGGAGGTGGAGCCCGTATGCACGAGGGAATCCTCTCGCTGATGCAAATGGCGAAAGTCTCGGCCGCACTGTCTCGTTACCATGAAGCAGGCGGCTTGTACATTTCTGTGCTCACCAATCCAACCATGGGTGGTGTAGCGGCTAGCTTTGCATCGCTTGGGGATCTGGTGTTTGCCGAGCCCAAGGCGTTGATCGGATTTGCTGGTCCTAGAACCATTAAGGCTACGATCAAGATCGAACTGCCTGCTGGATTCCAAACGAGCGAGTTCTTGCTTGAGCATGGTTACATCGATCGAATCGTAGAGCGTTCGCGACTGAAGAACGAAATTGCCCGAGCCATCGACTACTGCGGTAAATAGCTCAATTACAGAGTTGCACCGGCACTTTTCTTCCTTAGCGCCTCAAATAGGCGCTTTCTGATTAGCCAGAACGGCTTTTTTCGCAACTGCTTTTGGATAGTTTGCTCGGCCTAGTGTAAAATGAGGCTGGTGGTGCCCGGGCGTCCCGCCCGTTCTCCTGTTCTTTACGGACGAGACGTCCGGGCACCGTTCACCCTCACCTCTTCTCTCTTATCAGCATGAGCGCCGATGGGCCTTTTTGACAAACTTTTTGGCAAGAAAGAAACTGAGAGCGCTGCGGTCGGCGGTGTAATTCGAGCTCGCACGCGGGTTGATATCGATGCCAGGTTTGAGCGCATTCGTACCGCGATCAGCGGAACGATGAGCAAATTCTACGCGGCTCGCGACCGAGAAAATGACAAGGTTGTGGGTTTGAAGCTTTGCGATCTCGAGAAGTTCAGCTTCTTTGAGAGTCGATTCAAAGGCATGGCCAAGCCGCCCGAAGGCGAGATTGCTGCCATGATGGACCATCCCAACATCATCAAGACGTTGGAGTATGGACGATCGGTCAAAAACGAGCCGTACTTGCTGATGGAGTTCATCGACGGCCCTGGACTCAATACACTGATTCAATTGAAAGATATCGAGCGGTTGGCCGATAATCGACTCTCCTTGATCTCGCAAATGGCCGAGTCCATTCGCTACGTTCACAAGAAGGGGTTCATTCACCGCGATATCTGTCCGCGCAACTTCATCTGTTCGCCAGACATCAAAGTGATCAAGCTGATCGACTTTGGTTTGACTGTACCCGCAACCGAGGCGTTCATGAAGCCTGGCAATAGAACGGGAACTCCGCTTTACATGGCTCCGGAGATCGTTCGTCGTCGCGCAACCGACCAGCGGCTCGATATCTTTGCCTTTGGCGTGTCGGTCTACCAACTCCTTACCTTTGACTTTCCGTGGCCGGGTGGCGAGACGAGCGGTTTAGCCGCGCTCAATCACGATAGCTCGAATCCACGCAACATCCTGGAGTTTCGACCCGATCTCGATCGCAACCTTGCTTCCCTAATCATGCAATGTGTTCAGCCCGATCCCAAGAACCGAGTGCAGACGATGGATCAATTCATTGAACAGCTTCGCAAAGTGCCTGCCGAGAAGGCATAGGGAGCACGGCTGTCTGGCCTATCTAAGTTGTTCAGCGCTCCGCGAAAACGAGTTGAAACAACATGCGAGGAAACCTCGCACCTCGCTAAAGATGTTGTAGAGTTGTCTTAGACCTGCTCGGACAGAGCAAGGAATGGACTCAACACGGAGCGTGCGATGAATCTGTATCGATCAATCGGATTGTTTGTTTTAGGCTGTCTTTTCACGATTAGCTTAGCGCCCGAAAGCTTTGGGCAAACGTCAGTTTCGTTTCCCTGGGGATGCGAAAGCGGTAAAGCAAAACCAACTGCTCCCGTTGGCGATTTACCCGTCTATCGCACGCTCAGCAAAACCGAAGGTCACAAGGTCACGCCGCAACCAGTTGTCCTGCAGCCATTGCCTCCACAACAGGCCTACGCCTACGGTTGGTTTGGCTCGAATTCAACGCCCATCTGGGGACGGCACTTTGGAGTGAACAAGTCGTACACTCAATGGACAGAGCGGTAAAACGAGAGGCTTTTGCCAATTAGTCCTAATGTCTACTTCAAATCATCACGACTACGTTCGTCTTTCCGGTGTCTATCGTCATATGTCTCGATGACGTGACAGCCGTCTTCGCCCGCAACGACAAGACGATCTGCAGTTATTGCGAAGATTTCGTAGATCCATCCTTCGAAGCACTCAGTCTCACGAGTGATTTGCGCAGTCTCGGGATCAATCGCTCGAAGTTTGCCATCGCGACAGCCGACCCAAATAGTCTTGCCGTCAATGCTCCAGCAGACGCACTGGGGCACCGAGGGCACTCTGGCAAATCGCAACAGTCGGCCTGTCGTTGGCTGCCACAGTCTGACCGTTTTGTCTTCACTGCACGATACCAGTTCGACAGGCGAGGTTGTCTCTGTATTCCGAGGTCGTAAGCGGGCGCTGAGCACCGAACCGACGTGATTGTCCAAGACTCGAACTGGCTTGCCATTGGCTGCAGTCCAGCAGCGAAGCGTCTGGTCAACTCCCATCGATACCACTGTTGTTGGGTCGATGAACTGGACTGCGAGAACTGGTTTCGAGTGCCCCGAGAACTTTGCGATCGGACCAACGTCCGATCGTTGGAAAACTTGGCAACTACCATCGGCGCTGGCTGAAACAAAGCTATCGCAGTTGTGCGACCACGCGACTCCATAGGCTAAATCGCTGTGAGCCTTAAACGTGTGAGATAGTTTACCATCGTCTAAGTTCCATAGTTCAACCTCTCCCGACTCGCCGGGAGTTCCACCGGCTGCAAGCATCCAACGCCCGTCGGGTGAAATCGCCAAATCGTGAACTTGCTCGAGTTGAGTTGCCAGTGATCCTGCAGCTTTCATCGATGGAAAGGCCAATCGTGCTATTCCTTGCTGTGAACCAACAAAGACTTGCTGTGATTGAGCCGCGTAGGCCAAAGCGGTTACCGGAGGCGTCTGCGCGATCAACTCAATTGGCACAATGAACAGGAGCAGCGGGCTGAGAAGTTGCAAAAACTTCGGCAGCACTTGCGTCGTCGGAATTATGGCCTTGCTGGAACCGATGGGTATCATGTCAGTTGCGTAATCCAGTTGCCGCCTTGATTGATTCGCACTGGACGCCCATCGACAGTTCGCAGTTCAAGATTTGGATCGATACCTAGTAATCGATAGATAGAATAGGCTAAGTCGTTCGGCGTGATTGGATTGTCGAGTGGACTTTCACCCGTTCGATCGCTTGATCCGATGACTTGGCCGCCTCGCACACCACCACCGGCTAAAACAACGCTAAAGACTCGAGGCCAATGATCGCGACCGCCGCGAGCGTTGAGTTTTGGAGTCCGACCGAACTCGCCCATGGCAATGACTAACGTCTCATCCAACAACCCGCGATCGGATAGATCTGCAATGAGAGCAGAGAAGCCTTGATCAAACGTTGGCAGCAAGCCGACGCCAACTTTAGCACCTGAATAACCCAACTTCAGTTGTAACACCAACGAATCATGTGTGTCCCATCCGACGTTGTTGACCGTAACGAAAGATACGCCTCGCTCAACCAATCGACGTGCAAGTAGACAGCTCTGCCCAAGCGACCTAAGTCCGAATCGTTCGCGAATCTTGGCGGGTTCATCGCTCAGGTCAAAAGCCCGCTTAGCCTCAGGCGAGGTCATCAGGCGATAGGCTTGGGCAAACTGAGCCTTCAGTTCGGCAGGAGCGGCTCGCTCGGTAATTGTTTCGTGCTCGCGTTGAGCTGCATCTAACTGTTGAAGGAAGCTGAGACGTCGATCTACTCGCTGCTGATTATGCTCGGGAAAAAATTCCAAGTCTGAGATTTTGAACTCAGCCTTGGAGGGATCTCCTTTGATCGTGAACGGCGAGTGTGCCGACGACAAGTAACCCGAACCCGAGATACTGTTGGATTCGGGAACGACTACGTAAGCTGGCAGTGCAGTTTGGAGTTGGCGTTGGCTGGAAACTACCGATCCATACGTGGGATAGGATAGCGCTGGTGTTGGTTTGTATCCGGTCAGGAGGTAATGATTGGCAAGGCCATGTTCTCCCAGTGGTGAAGTCATCGACCGAATGATGGCCAGACGATTGGTGACCTTCGCGGTCAAGGGAAGAAGTTCACTGATCTGTATCCCTGGGACGTTTGTTGCGATGGGTTCGAAGGGGCCACGAACCTCGGCAGGCGCATCGGGCTTAAGATCAAAAGTCTCCAGATGACTTGGCCCTCCATCCAGCCAGATGAGAATGCAAGATTTGGCTTGGGTTTCTTGGCCTGCATGGGCTCGACTCTGAAGGAGCGAGGGCAACTCCAGTCCCAACGCAGTGAGCGCGCCCATACGAATGGCATCACGTCGCAGTGGTCTAGTTGAGTGGAGTTGTGAACGCATGATCGCTGCCTTGGGTTACCGTTCTAGTGATTATGCTTAAAATCGCGACTGTTGAGCAGCGCCCAGAGAAAATCTTCGAGCAGTTCAGGTCGCTGTGCTTCTCCTGACTCAGAAATCCTAACCAACCACTGTTCTGATTCCGTAGCCGTTGGTTGTCTGCATAGAGCCCGTTGGTAGAACTCGGCGATAATCTCGGAATTTGATCTTCCATCGCGAATCATGGAATGCAGGCGGCCGCTTGGCGACTGAATGCGTTGATTTAGAAACTCGCCATTCAGCAAATGCAATTGAACAGCCAAGCCTTCACTTCTACGGACCAAAGCTTCATCGTTGCATCCGTCCACGCGTCGGCAGCGCCCCAGAATATCAAGGCTGGTCACAGGAGTTACCGGATCAATTATCTCGACGGCCCGTTGTACCTTGTAAGAGTCAAGGTCGCCTCTGACTGCGGTAACGTCAACCACCGCATCCAGCAGCAGTTCTGGTTCAAGCGGTCGATGTAGCGCGTGGGAATAGAATTGGTCATCGTTGTGATTTGAATCGTTGGTTGTCGAACTCCGCGCGAATGTCGAACTAAGAGCGATCTGCTTCAGCGTTCGACGGATGTCATAGCCGTGATTAGCGAAGTCCTCTGCCAAGTGATCGAGTAGCTTTGGGTGAGTTGCCGGATTGGTTTCACGGAGGTCGTCAATTGGCTCTACCAAGCCGCGACCCATCATGGCATGCCACAATCGATTGACACAAGATCGTGCCAATCGACGTTGACTTGGATCGACCAGCCAGTCAACAACCTCGCTACGGTGATCACCCTCTGACGTTAGGTCACGTACTCCAGGTATTCGCGGCGTGGCCGGTTCTCCATTTTTTGGATTGGTTACCGCGCCTCGCGAATTCCATCGAACGATTCTGGATCGATCCATTTTTGCGAACACCGCGGCCAAGCCGTGATAGTCCTGCTGGGTCCAGCGATCGAGCGGATGATTGTGGCAGTTGGCGCAGCCAAGTTGAATACCCGCAAAGCACTCACCAACAAGCTCAGCATGGCTTCGAGCGTCAGCGACCATGCGACCAAAATTCGCAGCGCCGTTGCTGTGCGAGTCGCCGCTAGCTTGGATCAACTGCGAAGCCATCTTGTTCCACCCTGCCCCGCTGCGTAACTGATTGCGGAGCCAATCCGCGTAGGCCTTCATCGCTTCGGGGTCGTTAGGTAGGGAGTGCATGCGAAGAAGCTTTGAAAGGCGAAACGTCCAGTAGTCGACGAAGCTCTCGCTGGCTAGCAAGTTATCGACTACCCGTTCGCGTCGGTCGTTGGTTTGGCTCTCTTGAAACTCGATTGCTTGCGAAGGCGCGGGCAGTCTACCGATAAGTGCCAAATAGGTTCTTCGTAACCATTCTTGATCCGTAGCCGCCGATGATGGAACGATGCGCAATTGTTGTAGAGTCTCGGAGATATGCTGATCAATAAAGTTGTTAATTGGGAGCAAATCACCTACAACAGGCCGTTCGCTTAACGGCACACTAATTCGCATTGGCACAACACGATCCATGTAACGAGCAATGATCGTGTGTTGACCGGTTCGCAGGACCTGCAGCGAATCAGAACGTATATCAACCGCTGTTGCATCGTTAGCGGTAAACACTGTCCATTGAGTGACATCAGAGATTGACCCATCTTCGAAATGGGCTTTTGCGGAGATACGTTGAGTCTCGTTGAGCTGAAGAGTCTGGTCGGCTGGCTGAATATCCAGTCGCTTAAGTTTACGCTTCGATGTGCGATGCGCTCCCTGTGCGATCCATTGCTGAAGGAGCTCAGCGTTAGATTCGTTCAGAGCCAGACCGCCACCGTGCTCAACTTGTTCCGTGGGTTTGCGGAGAATCAGGCTTCGCTGGGGCGCCTTCCGATTAACGCGACGGCCTTCGTAAGCTTGAACTATCGCCACGTGATCTGCGGCTGGGTCGCTTCCAAGAAGTGAGAGATAGAACTCTCCACGACCAGCGGCTGCACCGTGGCAAGCTCCCGAATTGCAGCCGGACTTTGTGAGAATAGGAATGACTTGAGTATCAAAGTCCACGGATTGATCAGAATCGTTTAGCGTTGCCAAAAGCACGAGCCAAACGAAACTGATCATAGTGTTAATCCCTAATCGGAAGCTGGGTCAGCGGGGCTCTTCCTAAACTTGAGCTTCATGAACCACTTTGGTACGTATTGATCGAAGCCAGCCTGTCACCGACGTATCGTTTAAGCTTAGCCTGGATAGGGCCATTCCGGAAACATCCTGCGGAATTCTTCGCAGGTTCCACCGATCCAAGCGTAGTGATCATCGATTTTCTTAGCATAAATCACACGGCAGCCAAAGATGCCAATCAATATGGAAGTGATCAAGGCAAACGGAAATTGAATCATGCAAAGCGCTGATAGAGGAGAACCAGCTTGATCAATTGTTGCAATTCCCAGAATAAAAAGCCCAATACTGCCTAAAGCCATCGTCCAAGCGATGATCATCCACCTAACTCTGGCGGCCTTGTAGCGGGCGGCGAGCGGAATATTGAAAGTGGCTGTCTTGCGAACGATCAAAGAGACAATGACGTAAACCAGCAGGTTGAAAAGGATGACAAGATAGACTGCAGGGTGATGCCACATCAGTTTACGCTTGAGTCGCTCACTAGTCGGTTCATTACTCTTGATGCAGCGATCAGGAAGGACTGCCTGCTTGTGAACAATCAGCAGCTTGCCCTTTTGAAAAATGCCACCAGTCTGTTGTACTGGTGCCGGAGCATGTGTGTTATACACCGCGTAGGGATTGTCAGAATTTCCGGGCATGTTCGACATTCGATAAGACCTCGAATCTAGAAACGAAAAGAATTGGTGAATGCACCAGCCCCATCACTATAAGGGGGCGAGGGAAAGTACTGTAGCGGTTCGCTTGTGTGAAATCAATCGGCTAGCCAAAACTTCTACATCAGTGCGGTTATTTCTGGATGCTGAGAATGAAACCCATGATCTCCAGCACTTCATCGCGGCTGTATTGATCGAGCAACGCTTTGGGCATCATCGAGGTACTGCTTTTTTGATGAGCCTCGATGGCATCGCGTTCAATTAGAGTTGGCTTCGTTGCTTGCACGGACTCAAGCAAGCTGATGCTCTTCTCATTCTCCTCGACCAAGACGCCACTGATCGTCGCAGAATCGGTTACTACAACATGCATGGCGTAGGCTGGATCAATGTGGTACGAGGGCTCCAGGATCTCTCGCAGCACTCGTACTCGATCTCCTTTCCATTTCGACAAAGACTGGGATAAGTCAGGCCCGATGTTCCCTTGTTGGAGCGCTGGGCCCGCTTTGTGACAACTAGCGCAGGATGCTTCGGTGAAGAGACGTTGACCGATCTCACTGGATCGCCCTCGAAGATCGGCATCCAGATTCATCGCAAAGTCTTCGATCGTCCAGCTCTTCACAAACTGGCGGTTATTACCAACCGGGTCCTTGGGCTTCGTTGGATTCTGTAACCAACTATCCAAGTCCTTGACCACGACCATGACACCATACATGCGCATCCAGTGCCCAGGAAACGTACAAACATAAGGATATTCGCCCGGTTCATTGGGCGCTTTGATCGTCAGGCTCTCTTGATCGAAGGCCGGGACCATGTTCGTTGCATAGAGCACTCGATCATCAGCCGCGACATATTGCTTGCCACTAGGTCCAATTTCCGGTCCCGCCGTCGCAGAGGACAAGGCTACTTCCTTCAATCCGTCTGGCTTAACGATGACCAAATTGTGAGGCATGATATCGACGTTGCTCAATACAATTTGTAGGTCAGTACCAGCTTGAACTGCGAAGAATGGTGTGTCATAACGCATCTGCTCTTCAACAGTCTTAATGCGTACGACTCGGACGGATGTTTTGCTCAATCGTTGCCGATACTCTTTCGCCACAGTAGCATCGATAGTCGGCAATAGCTTCTCAGCCAGTTGTTGCACATCCAAAAAGGCTTCGGTCGCGCGGACTTCCGCTGAACTTGTTTCGGCTGTTTCAACAATCCATTTGCAAAGCGTCTGGCTGACTGGCTGAGGCGGTTTCTCGGGCATGATTGCCAGCAGTGTTCGGACTACATCATTCTGCAGGTCCGACTGCGATACCAATTTCGCAACCGATGCAAATGATGCTGTGACCTCTGTTTGGTTATCGCTCGACATCGCCGACAAAGCGACCAAGGATGATTTGCGCAAAGCCGCTGATGAATTCGCATGGTCAAGAATTGCGAGGGATAGTTCGCGGAATTGCTCGCGAGCCCTGGTGCTCGGAATCAGCGAAGTGCACCGCAGAAAGCTCTCGAGTTGATTCTTTTCGCGAGCCATTTGATTGGCAGCTTGAAAGTCGCGACTGGCAAAAGCTGCATAGCCAACTTCCGACAAGTAGTTAGTCTGGTCGATCAGCTTGAGCAGGCTCTCTTGATTTGCGTCCAACTTTTCAGGCAATGATTCCATTAGAACTTCGGAGAGCGACTTAACCACACGTTCATAGCTTGAATCCTTCTTCTTCAAAGCCAGCAGCGAGTCCACTATCTGGTCCATCTTCGAACGTTGGCTCAACTTAACTAGACCATTGAGCGCGCTAATCCGGCTGGCTTTGTCCATGCCCTCACGGTTAAGGATCGCTTGAAATACGGGCTGAAATTTTGCGTCGCCTTCTTTGGTTTCAATCATCAGCAACTGTTCGTTGCTGAGTCGACTGAGCTGGTACTCGACAATCTTAGGGCTCTTGTCCAAAAAGACTTTGGGGGGAGCGGTCTTGGACCCGTGCGCATGTTGAGCACGGATCGGAGATGCCGACAAACCAACAAAGGTAAGTATCAGGAGTACAAGGAAATGTCGCAGAACCATGGCGTTATTCGGTAGCTTTTTCGAGCGTCTTGATGGTTTCGTCGAGTGTGAATTGCAACATCGGGTCCATGTCGTGCTCGAGGACCTCCAAGGCCACTTCCGTAGCTCCGTCGCCTCGCAGGAAGCTGATCGCACGAACGGCCTCTAAGCGAACTCGGCCATGTGGATCATTGACTCCAGCACGCAAGAGTTCAAGCGAATTGTCAATGCGATCCAACCAGAAGGAAAGGACTCGCACCGCGGCAGCGCGAGCCCGATGATCCTTGGCTTGAAGCAGCTTAATCAAGAGGTCTTTTTGTACCACGTTCTGAGACTGATAAGCCCAGAGTACTTCCAGTAAATGGTGTTCATACTCAGCCTCGTTAGGGTCTAAACTTGCCGACCATTTTTGAAGCTCGGGAATTACTTCATCCGGCTTCTTAGCTGCCAGTTCGCGTCTGACGTTGTATCGAGTGCGATCTTCGTAGCTCTTCAAAAGCGGCAGCAGTTCAGAAACTGGTTGTCCGGCAATCTTTGGAGGCGTTAGCAGTGGACGCGAAGGATAGGTGACTCGCCAGATCCGGCCGTGAGTCTTGTCGCGATTGGGCTCGCGGAGGTTGTGTTGCAAGTGACCAATTAACGCGTTGTGCCAATCTGCGATGTACAAAGCTCCGTCGGGGCCAAACTGCAATTCGATCGGTCGGAAATTGCCGTCATCGCAACTGAGTAGTGCAGCCAGTTCCTTACCAGAAAAGCCCGTCCCATCTTCGCGCAGGGTGTGATTAAGTACGGCTCGATCACCAATGCAGTTGGTCAGCAAGAAGTTCCCTTGAGCCTCATCGGGAAAATGGCGGCTCGACACAATCTCGCAACCCGCTGATGGTCGCGTTCGCTTGGGATAGAAAGTTGGAAACACATAGCTTGCGTCATTAGCGCCTATCAAGCCGGCAACGCGACTGTATTGTGAACCGCCTGGATGTTTGTAGGGGTAGATCACATCGCCCGAGATTGGCGCGGCCCAGTAGCTGAAGCCAGGCGAAGCATCGGCGATAAAGTTCTGCCCCCAGCGATCAAAAACGTGACCCCATGGATTCGAAAAGGCAAATGAAACGTGAGCTCCGAATCGTTTGTTGATCGGATTGTAAACCCAAATGCCACCTTCGGACATTCTGGTCAGGCCGTTATGGGCTTCAACCTGTGAGTACTTAAACGTCCCCTCTTGGAAGTACAAGTTGCCACCTGGACACCAAGTGAATCCTGCTGGTCCATGGTGCGAGTCGGCAGAACAGAATCCAACCAGTTGTCGAACTTTCACGTCTGCTCGATCGTCTCCATCGGTATCTTTGAGGAAAAGAATGTCGGGCTGCTCGGCAACATACGCGCCACCATGGCCGATCTCGAATCCGGTCGGTTGATGCAAACCATCGGCAAACACCTTGCATTGATCGGCTTTGCCATCACCGTTCTTGTCTTCGAGGATAATAATCTTGTCATCCAGCTTAGTTTTAGGACGCCAATGCGGATAAGAAGGCATCGTGGAAACCCATAGCCTTCCTGCGTTGTCAAACTTGATCGCCACTGGTTTGGCTAGTTCAGGGAATTGCTCTTCCGAAGCGAACAATTCGATCTCATAACCTTGAGTGAGCTTGAACTTCTTCTTTTGTTCAGCGCCTGTGAGATACTCTAATGATCCAAGTTTGCCAGCTTTGGCATTGGGGTCGTCCTTGGTACCTACGTTTGTACGAGGCTGCAGTTCGGGAAGAGTGTTCGAATCATCGATAGTCGTTGGCACAGTTTTGCCCGAAGCCAACGCCCAAATTCTGGCATCGCGATTTGCGGTCATCTGATCCAAAATCGCTCGCTCGCGTTCCATTACATCGGTGTTATTGTAGGTGCCGTCCGAACCGGCTGCACCGCGGTCACCCCAGATTGAGAAGCCATTTACTGCGCGGTAACGATGCCACCAATGGAAGTTTTTGTCGTTGATCTCTTTGCGTATAGTCGCCAACCGTTCCGCGGGAACAGTGGGGGTGGAGCCAAACAGACCTGCCATCAACAGTGGTGCTACTTTTTCATTGCCTAGGTCGCTTAGGTGACAACCATCCAGCGTGAGCTGTGCATCGGTCGAATCAAATAGCTTCAGCGTCGGATGAAACAGATCGACAAAGCCAACTTGATTCGCCTTGGCCACTTCGCTCATGCGCTTTGTGTAGAGTTCAAGATTGGCATTATGAACTTTGCCATCAGGCAAGTTAGCGTTACCAGTGTTCTCGAACGCAATCGGCGATACGACAACGACTCTGGGTGCTCCCTTGCCCGAGCAATCCTGCTTGAGAGTGCTTTTGATCAGTTCATCTAACTGCGTTGCGTACTGATCCAGTCCCTTTTCGCCACGGAACGACTCGTTGAATCCAAAGAAGAACAGAACAACGCTCGCGCCGCTGTGCTTTAGATGTGAATCGGGTGAGCCAAAATTCTTGGACCGAATTCGCTCGACAACTTCATCGCCAGGAAAGCAAAGATTGCGAACGGTCAGTTGCAAGTCTGGATACGCTGCGTGCAACAGTGTTTCCCAGTGATTGTCGTGCTGCATCCGCTCGCCCAGTTCGTTGCCGACTAAGCAGACATGATCGCTTTGCTGGAGCTTAAGAGCTTGAGACCAGCCAGTCGAATATGTCGACGCGGCTATGACGACAGCAAATGCGGCCAGAGCAAAGAGTCTTTGCATGGTGTGGATCCAGGCGGGTAAATATGAGGTGGGAGGAGAACGGTCTAGAACTTAGACGAGGACCTCAAGTCTACAGAGACCACTTGAGAATTTCCATCAGTCCTGCGAGTTGAGTCCAGAATTCTCGACGACTTTCACTTGGCCGAGTTTTCCAAGCAAAGAAATCAGAGGTAAGAAAATGGGGGTAAGAAAATTCTCAATGCAGCAATTCCACCAGGAAAAATGCTGGTTAGCCATAGGGCACCATAGAGTGGCTTGCGGCAAGAGAGAATCCCGTCGGAGACAGGAGCGACAATAAAGTCGCACCCGTCTCCGACGGGTTCTTCAACTTGGATCAACAAGCATACTGGTTGGCCGGTCCAGCTACGATGAATCTTATAACATCCATGTGCTCCGCCCTAAGCGGCGCGTTGTTGCTGGACCTGCGGACAGATCATCTGGCACAATCGCTCGAACTCTTCGTTGTTGGAAAAGGTTATAGTGATCTTGCCGCGACCTTGCGCGTTTTGGCGAATCTCGGTCTTGGTTCCCAAGGCCAATCGCAATTGTTGCTCTAAGGCAGCGATCTGAGGTGTCGTTCGTTTACGACTGGGCTTGGTGTAGCCCACAGAAGCGACGGGAGTGTTGTCTTCCGAAGCTAACTGTTCGGCAACGCGTCGTTCAGTTTCGCGGACGCTCCAGCCCTCTTCGTGAATCATGCGAGCGAATTCAAGTTGTTGAGCTTCGTCGCCTAGTGGTAGCAGTGTGCGCGCGTGTCCAGCCGTGATTGTGTCGTTTTGAATGCTTTGCTGAATCTCCTCAGGAAGCTCAAGCAATCGCATCAAGTTCGCGATGGTGCTGCGGTCGATCTTGAGACGCTTGGCTAGATCTTCTTGAGTACACTTGTGTTGATCGATGTAGCGTCGGAAGGACATCGCTTTTTCGATGGCATCCAAGTCTTTGCGCTGCAAGTTCTCGACGATGGCGAGCTCGGCAACCAAGCGATCATCGGCTTCGCGGACTTCGGCGCGAATGGTCTTGAGGCCCGCGTGTATTGCAGCTCGCAAGCGACGTTCACCACTGATCAGTTGGTAGCGGCCACCAATTTTACGCACGAGAATTGGCTGCAGTTGTTCGTGCTCGCGAATACTGGCAGCTAGAGAAGCGATCTCTTCTTGATTGAATTTGCGCCGAGGCTGGAATGGATTGTTGTCGATCTCGTAGACGCTAAGCTCAAGAGACTTACCACTGGGAGCTATCGTGTTCAGAGGCACGGCGCCGGTAACGCCTTGCCGATTGCCGGTTGCCGTCGACGGGCTTTGGGGTGGTAATGGTTGAGCCGATGGACGTGGCGATGCGTTTTCCGGACTATTTACGCCTTCAACCACCAAGCCTTCTTCCATGGGTGATCCAAGCAAAGCAGCTAAGCCGCGTCCAAGTCGACGATCTTTAGTCACGTTCCAATACCTCCATGCACAGTTCTAAATACGCACGCGTTCCGCGAGATCGGGGAGCATAATCCATTACGCTCAGGCCATGGCTGGGTGCCTCGGCAACACAAACATCGCGGGGAATTACGGTGTCGAAGACGATATCGCCAAAGAACTCGCGAACTTCAGCGTCGACTTCATGGGTCAATTCTAGGCTTGGATCATACATGGTGAGTAGGATTCCGCCAAAGGTCAATCTGCCATCTCCGCGATGCATTACTTCACGAATTACCTGAATCATCTGCGTCAGTCCCTCCATCGCGTAGAATTCGCATTGGATGGGCATCAAAACTTCAGTGCTAGCACTAAGTGCAGCTTGCGTTAGCTGGCCAAGTGATGGTGGGCAATCGATCAGAACATAATCAAACGAGCTAATGCATGCATCAAGGTGTTGACGCAGGCGAGCGGCGTCGCCAGTTTCGCTTTCCAGGCGATCGACATCCACAAAACTGCGACTACCAGGAAGTAGGTGCAACCCTTCCCAGGCTGTTTCAACAAGGCTCTCTTGTAAAGCTGCGTCTAAGAGCAGAGGGTGTTTCTCGGCGGGCTTAAGCCCTACTCCGCTGGTCGCATTACATTGTGGATCCAAATCGATCAGCAAGGTGCGTTGGTTCGCCTTAGCCAATCCCACCGAGAGATTGACGGCTGTCGTTGTCTTACCGACACCGCCTTTTTGATTTGCGATTCAGAAGATTCTTGCCATCGCCCGATTTTGCCGTTTTCGCCTCTCCGCGTGAATGGCAGTTTGCGAAGTTTTTTGGCGGAACTGGGATACTCCTACCAGTAAACGAGAAAACAGCATGGGAAGCATTACAACGACTCGATGAGGCGATCTGGCCGTGGATGGTCCTTGGGTTACAATCCAATGCGTCGATAACCATCAACCAACGAAAGAAAACCTATGAACGGCAAGAATTTGCTTCAGATTGCGCAAGGCGATAAAGATTGGATCGTTGGGATTCGTCGAGAGCTGCATCAATATCCTGAATTAAAATATCAAGAAGTCAAAACCAGCCAGCTTGTGCGGAAGACGCTGCGAGATTTAAGCATCGAGCCTTCGCCGCCCATGGCAGTTACAGGGCTAGTTGCCACGATCGGAAATGGGAATGGTCCGTGTATTGGACTTCGCGCAGATATGGATGCGCTCCCCATTCAAGAAGAAACAGGATTGGACTTTCAGAGCAAGACGCCAGGCATCATGCACGCTTGTGGACACGACTGTCATACAGCCATGCTTTTAGGCGCGGCTAAGATACTCAAATCCATGGAATCGCAAATCCAAGGAACTATCAAGTTGATCTTTCAGCCTGCCGAAGAAGGTGGCGCTGGTGGGAGCCGCATGGTTCAAGAAGGAGCTCTCGAAAATCCAAAAGTAGATCGAGTCTTTGGAATCCATGTCTGGCCCGATCTGCCCACGGGCAAAATCGGCGGCAAAAGTGGCCCCTTCCTTGCAGCGGTGAGCTCGATTCGCCTGGTCGTACGCGGCGGGAAGGGAGGACACGCAGCCTTTCCTCATAAGACGCACGACCCCATTTTAGCGATGTCACATATCGTCTGTGCTTTACAATCGATCGTTTCACGCGAATGCAATCCGCTGAATGCTTCTGTTGTTAGCATTACAGCAATTCATGGTGGAGATGCATTTAACGTCATCAGCGATGAGGTTGTGGCCAAGGGGACGATCCGGTCCATGACAACCCAAGGACTCGCCGAGCTTCGAACATCGATCCAACGGATTGCCATGAATGTTGCAATGGGATTTCAGTGCACGGCAGAACTGCAGACTATTGACGGTGACCCAGACTATCCTGCAACGGTGAACGAGAAAACAAGCTGGGAAGCTGCCTCAATGGCTGCTACTGAACTCGTGTCATCGAGCAATGTCTGCGAACTTGAGCCTGTACTTGGCGGTGAAGATTTCGCTTTCTACTTGGAGAAGACCAAAGGTTGCTTTGTCGCTCTGGGAACGAAAAATGAATCGCAAGGCGCAGTGCATTTCGTTCACACATCCAAGTTCAAGGTTGACGAAGATGCTCTACCGATCGGAACAGCGTTGCACGTCGCCTTTGCACTAAGGTCGTTGGACGAACTTCGATAGTCCTAAGAGGATCGGACGTTATTCGCTGGTAAGCACCGATGGAAAGTGCGTTCTTTAGAGCCCAAGACCTGGAAAGACTGCTGCTGCGGGACGTTCGATGAATTGCTCCAAGCCGTCGCTGCCAAGTTGCATCAAGTTCTTGTTTCCGCTGCCGGGATTGCAGCAAGCTTTAGACTCGAAGGCCATCTCGCAAATGGCATTGACCATTTGGCAACTTGCTAAGTGCGGCGTGATGTAGTGCGACTTGCCAACATCTTCAGTCAA
>CAUJKA010000442.1 GCA_963204965.1 Planctomycetota bacterium
GGCTTCCTGCCTTAACTTGTACATCCATGAGGCTTCCCTTTTTGAATTGACGGTGTGAGAACTATCAATTTCGCTGAGGAAGCCTCTTTTCGTATAGATCAGTTTTTCAGATTGCTAGGCGCATAGAGCGGATCGCACCCATCTAAACTGCTAGCCAGATGAGCCAGCACCGAGGGAACCTCACTCGCTTTGAGTAGGTAGATGTAGTTCGTTTCGTCACCGTGTCCCATGGATGCCTCTCTATTTCTTGTTTCGGGTATCGCTATAGCTTAAAATTGTCGTTCGTAGAAAGCAACTCGAACAGACTTGCGTGCTTTCCCGCTCCATAACACGTGTGTACCATCAGGAATCTGCAGCATTCAATTGGGAGGCTAAATTGTCTGTCCACGAAACAGTTGAAGCAAGCAATCCTGAAGTCGTGATTGTCGAACGCACAAATTGGCATCTTCGCGTCGGGGCTCTGGCTGCAGCCTTCTTTATCTGTGTTTGCATTTGCGGTGTCGAGCACAAGGAATCGCCTGTTTGGTTCTGGATCACGAAGGGAATTGCACTCTTCTTCTTGCTGCCCGCACTAATCTATCTGCTTTATAACTTACGGTTTCAGGAAGCCGCTGTCACACTTCGTGGCACCACCATTCGATTCGCAACAATGAACCCTTGGGCCCGCGTATCGCTGGACGTGAACGAGATTCTCGACTGCTCATTCGAAGCCATACCAGAGTCACATCAACACCTAATACTGCGAGTGAGTCCACAATGTTACGAGTTGCACAAAGACTCTAGCGCCTGGGCCGGGACCTCCGAAGGTGAGTTCAGGTTTGACATGATCTACACGAAGCCGAGTCCAAGCAAATGTGTTCACAGAATCCGTGAGCATTTCAAGTCGGCGTAGAATTGTCTTCGCAAGTGCTGCAACAATTGCGAAAGCATGTCGGCAAGGCCCTCGAATTCTCCAGTCAGGTCGTTGTAGCTGATAGGGGCGCCCGAGGTGTAGGCGTACTTGTTCATCGTCAGCGGATTCTCAAAGACTCCGCCATGAAGGTCGATCGTTGCGAAGCGACCAGAATTGGTGTCGTACAGACGAGCCCGCAAGTAATACATGCCCGTGTTCGTATCGATAGATTTGCTAAAATCATAGTCATGAAGACAGACAAGCAGATATTTCAGATCTTCCAGGCTCAACCGCAATGGGTGTTCCTATTGGCTGGTCTGCCTTCGCCTGGTGAGTGCAAGTTCGAATCGATCAGCATCAAAGCGATCGAAACGCACTGCGATGGAGTGCTAATACCTGTTGCAGCCGAGAAAAGACTGACGGTAGTAGAAGTTCAGGGCTACAACGACACTGGAATCTACGAGCGACTGGTCATCGAAATGGCGATGGTTCAGCGGCAAAATTCGGGGCGCGACGTTGAGGGAATAATCATCTTTCTAGACCGAGCGTTGGATCCAATGACCGTGCCTTGGACGAAGGTTATACGATCAATTTCGTTACGAGAATCGATCGAGCAAGTTCAGACGGTCGAGCCACATCATCCGCTGGTAGCCGTGTTCAGCCCGCTGTTTATCGAGAACGAGGAAGTCTTGGAACGCCAAGCCGCTCCATGCTATAATTGGATTGAACAAAGCGAATTGCCTGCGGCAGTTCGAAAGACGCTTGCCGAGGTGTTTGTCAATTGGCTCGAACAACGGTTTAGCCACAAAGGAAAACGGGAGATCGAAGAAATGTTAGTAGGACAATTGCCTGACCTTCGCGAAACTCAGTCCGGCAAAGACTTGATCGCCATCGGAAAGGTCGAAGGGAAAGCTGAAGGAAAAGCTGAAGGAAAAGCCGAAGGGCTGGTGATGATGCTAGAAATTCGGTTTGGTCAGATTCCCGATTCTTTGCGAGAATCGATCAGAAAGATCGAAAGCGAAAAGCTGATTGATTCGCTTTACGAACGGGCTCTGAAAGTCAGCAACCTCTGTGACTTCACGCTTTAAAACCTACGATAGAAGAAGGGGGGCTAGTTAGCGCGAAGGGAAATAAACCTGCTACAAGTGAAGCTACACGATCGAAGGTCGTAACATTCAGCAGTCCTGAGGCGTATGACCACCGCAACCATGTAGTCTCTACGTTGCCAAGCGGCTTCCAAAGCGTTCTTGGCATCGGCCTGGTTAATGGTCAATAGATGTAGTAATCCCCCGCCTGGCTTGGATTTAGAAGAATCCGTCGGATCAGGATGGCGTTAAGCTCACTGAATAACCAAGTTGTTTGTCAGACCCTGAATAGTCACAGTTTCCGTGAAAAGAAGTTTATTGCACCAACACGCGTCGCATTCCATCGGTCAAAACAATAGTGCGTGCAGAGAAGTCTTCAACGGTGAATTGCACCCCGCCAATTTGAACGGCTTCAACAAGTTTCTCGGGCTTTGTTGCTAATTTCAAGTCACTTGCGAGGCTTCGATCCAATCGAACGCGAATTCTCTGACCATCCGCCTCTATTGTCGCCACGCCGTGGTCGCGGTCGATCAATACGATGGCCTTTAGCTTCATCTTGGGTGCAGTCTTCGTTATTTGGTCAGCAGTGGCCGAGGTTTCTTTCCTCAGCTTTTCCACGATCGCTTGACTCGGAACTGTTGGATCTTGCCCCAAGGATGCACAGGTCGCGATTCCTAGAATTACCAAGCTCATTATTCGGCTCATCGGAAGTTTCCTCCAGCACTCATTAGGGCGATGAAGAACGCAATGTAGACGTAGCCGACGATGCTGCCAGCGATTAGGATCACGACGGGCTCAATCAGTTGAGTCATCCGTTTAATCCGCGACTTCAACTCTGCATCGCAGTAAGTAGCCACTTCATCCAAAGTCATATTCAAATGCCCAGCTCGTTCGGCAACCTCAACCATGCTTCCCAATATTGGCGAAAATGCATCTTGAGTTGAAAGTGATGGAGCGAGTGGTTGACCGATAGAGACTGACTTGCTTGCAGCTTGGAGTTGTGCGGCCAAGTATCGATTGCTTTGTAGTTGAGCGGCAACTTTGATCGCTTCAACAAGCCGAACTCCACTTTGCATCATCAGCGCTAGAGAACCCGCCAGTCCCGATGTCCCCGCCAATCTAAGAATATTACCTACCACGGGAATGCGCAGCAGGAATCGATCGAAGGCAAGGCGACCTTTAGGAATGTAAAGCGTGGCAGCTAGACATCCCAGCAACAGGCAAACGCCGACGACCAGATTTGCTCCGTACATCTGTAACCACTGTGCCAAATCGACTAATGTTTGAGTCATCGCGGGCAGCTTCCGTCCCATTGCGTTCAGAAACGTCTGTAGCTGAGGTATTACGACCAACACCAAATAGGCTGCGATCGAAATTGCAGCCAAGGTGACGACGGTGGGGTAAGCCAACGCAAAGCGAACTTCCGAAATCACTGAACGACGTTGTGATAGGTGTTCCTTAGCCTGCATCAAAACCTTCTCAAGACAGCCCGTCTGCTCGCCAACAGCAACCAAATGAGTGACGATGGGCGGAATGGATCGGTGAGCAGCCATAGCCTTTGACAGAGAATCGCCGTTGCTAACAGCTTGGTGTAGCGACTCTAGCAATCGAGCCATTGCGACTCGATTGGCTTGCATTTGTAAGGCCTTTAGTGCGTCTAACAGCCTTAAACCGCTTCGCAACATGATTGCCAGTTGATGCAGCGCCATTTCAATGTCTCGCGGTCGCACGGGCAACCAGCGGCTGGGACGCAGCTGAGTCAAAAGGTGCACTCCAAGTTTCGTCGGCAGCATGTTCACTGCGACTAACTGAAGCTCCATAGCATTCAAGCGTGATCGCAAATCTACGGGAGTCGGTGCCTCCAACTGGCCTCGCGAAATGCGACCCGATCGATTGCGGGCGATATAGCTAAACGTTGGCATGGATTACCCCCAGCTCACTGCAGAGACAATCTCTGCAACAGAAGAGGTAGCGTCGAGTATCTTGGCAATTCCATCATCGATCAAAGCGCTGCCGCCAAGCCGCTTAGAACTTTCAGCGATGATCGACTCGTTAACACTTCCCGCAATCAAATCGGCAATCTCTGCGTTGTTCTCAAGCATTTCAAACAGGCCGATTCGACCTGCATAGCCTTTTCCGGCACACTTCAAACAGCCAACGGGGTCAAACGTTGGCATGCCTCGAAGCTCTGGACGGTGCAGCAGCAGCGACTCCTCTTGCGTGATGGTTCGTTCTTTGCGACAAGTCGGACATAGCTTTCGGACCAGCCGCTGAGCCACTGATAGTCGAAGCGTGGCTGCGACCAAAAAGGGTTCGACTCCCATGTCGATCAATCGAGTAACAACTCCCGCGGAGGTATTTGTGTGTAATGTGCTAAAGACAAGGTGACCAGTCATCGCGGCTTTGATGGCCGTGTCGGCTGTCTCGTGGTCTCGAATTTCACCGATCATGACTACATCGGGATCGTGTCTCAGAATGCTGCGCAGCGCTTTGCTAAAGTTGACCTTGTCAGCCGAATCAACCTCGACTTGCGAAGCTCCGCGAATTTCGTACTCGACTGGATCTTCGATCGTGATGACATTTCCACCACTCGTCTTGAGTAGATGTTCGATGGCGACATAAAGTGTTGTAGATTTGCCGCTTCCAGTCGGTCCAGTAAGCAGTACTAAACCGTGAGGCCGTGAAGTCGCCGAACGAAAGGCATGCAGGTCTTGCTCACGCATTCCCAAAGACTGAAGACTCAAGTTAGCCGATCCACCTGCCAGCAATCGCAATGTGATACGCTCACCGAAGCGAGTCGGCAATGACGCAGCTCGAATCTCAAGTTTGCGACCAGAGCTTGCATAGAACGCGGTGATTCGACCATCTTGGGCCGCGCGTTTCTCTGCAATGTCCATTCCCGCAAGCACTTTCAGTCGTGAGACGACCAACGGTTGAATCAACTTGGGAATTTCACAGTAGCCTTCAAGAATTCCATCGACTCGCAATTGCACCATCAGACATTGTTCATTGGGAACGAGGTGAATGTCTGAAGCATTGCGAAGCACGGCGGCTTGAATCAGTTCGTCACAGATCGCAACCGGATTCTCGCGATCGTCGGCGGCAGTGCTTGTTTGTATCGTACCGGTCGGCTCTCCCAACGAAAACTTGTCGTAAGTCCTTTTCAGTGCTCGCTCGAGCGGATCTCGCTCGACTTCGATCAAACTACACGAATGGCCGAGGTATTTTTCGACAGTCTTCTTGATCTGTATGTCGCGAACGTTCAAACAGGCGACATAAACCGTTTGATCGATTTTGCAAAGCGGCAGAATATGCTTTCGAACCGCATATGCAGCCGGTACTTTCAGAGCCCACTTGGGATCGATGCTCACAAGATCCAAGTCGAAAGTAGGATCGAGAGCCGGGTCGAAAACCGGACCGGAGGCTAGTTGAGGTTGAGGTAGAGCTACGGCGTTCATTGCGAGACCTCCACGGTATCAACCGTTAGCGTCCAACTTCGCGTCGCGTTCAAGACATCTGATTCATCCATCTCTAACGAACGCAAGCAAACATTGGGCATCAAGCGAAGCTGACCGAGCGCGCTTCGCATTTGGTCAAAGGAACCGAGCACGGAGAGCTTGATTTCCCGCTTATCACTCTCAGTTGAGCGTACAGACGTAGCTGAACTTCCTAGCGTCGCATCCTTCTGCGAAGAACGGCCATTGGGAACCAGTGCACTACTCATGCAGACTAGTCCATTTTGTTCAAGAAGTTCAACAAGGTTGGCAATTGCCTTGGCAGGGGAAGTCAGGCTTTCCAATTCGCGATGCGCGGGAGTTTGACGAGCGACAAGTGTTTGGTGCTTGCCTCTAACAGCCTGCAAATGTTCGTTTAGCTTTTCGGTTTCACTTTGAAGAGTGGCTAACTGTTGATTAGCTGTCTCAACGTCGGCAAGTTTTGCAGCAGATTCCAACTTGGTCAGCTTAACCGACTCGTGTTTGTACTGTCGCCCTAGCGAAAGATGAAACAGAAGCAAATACAGTACAAAGATGACCACTGACGGACCAACGACTTGTACAGATCGACTGCGAAGTAAGTTAACTTGGTTCATCGAAGAGCCTCCGATGAAGCAATGGTCAACATATCATCGATCTTTGCTAGTGGATTCCTTGCGCGATCGTCAGTGGCTTCGGTAGAAACGACTTGATTCGGTTTAGCTGCAGGTTCAGTCTTCCAATCTATATTGGCCTCGGTGGCACAAATTGAAATGGTGAACTCGTAGAGTCCGTTCGTGGTTAGATGAGTGATTGCCGGGGCAACGATCCAGCCTGCCTCACGAAGCGATGATTCAAGTCGCATTGCAAATTCGTGGGCTTGTGCATTGCTTGGAGCTAGTCCAAGTACACTTGTCCGATCCCCATCGGCAACGATTCTCCTGACCCAGCATTCACCTGCGTGTTTGGCCAGAGCGTCGACGAGCAGTGACCATCGCATGCTTCGTTGGACTTGCAAGTTGATGGCTCGTTGTCGCAGTCGCTGAGCGTTAGAGACGAGTTGCTCGGTGTCCGATGCCTCTTTGCGTAGTTGAACCAACTTCGCCGTGGCCTTTTTGATCGAGTTGGTCGCGTCGACATGATTCTTCTGCTGTTGTTCGATCCTCGCAATCGCACTGGTCGTTGCGTCGATCTGAGTGCGAATATGATGATTCCATGTAAAGCAACCAGCCGCGACGACGCTCGCCATCGCTACACTTGCGAACATTCTACGTTTCGGACTTGCGATATCTTCTGGAACAAGTAACAGCGAAGTACTCTGTGTTTTCGTTGATAGAAACGGCAAAATGCCACCAGCGAAACTGTCGAGCCACTGGCGGCAAAGTGCTTCTTCGCGATCATGGAATTTGACTTCCACGTTCCACGCATTGAGTTTCGCTTCAAGCTCTTCTTGCGTTTGTTCTAAGTCACATGTCAGGTCAAATGCGAATGGATGAGCCACAAATTGAAGTCTAGTCCCCGCGGCACGCAGAGAGTGTGCGAGCTCCGTTAAGACCGTTCGTGAAACTTGTGTAACGCAAAAACGGACGTTTCCAACTTCGTCAGATTCGCACTGCTTGAAAGCGATTTTCGAATCGAAGGCAGAAACGCCTGAGTCAATTTCTGCATCCAGCGCAAGTGCTTGAGCAAGTTCGTCGGGCCGAGCGATGCTTACGACATCAGCCGGGTGAGTCAGAAAGTCTGTCCAGAAGCTTGGGCTTAGGATAGAAATCGGACCTGGTCGGTTTGGAACCAACCCGACGGCCAATGTCACGGCCTCTTGCAATGTTTTTTCACGTTCAAGCTTTTTAAGCGCGATGTGGCCGACTCGAAGGTTGGTCCTCGAACAGGAGTAGTCGACTCGTGCAACTAAGTTATCGCTAACCCAAAGCATTGTATGATAGGGACGCTTCGTAAATGGTAGCCGCATTATCGGAGCTCCATTTCAACGCGAGTGTCCATTCGAGGAGTGACGATCGGATAGTGTACGATGCTCTTCTTGAGGATCGTTTCGCCGATGTCCAACACAGCGTTGCTGTTTGTATCGTCCCACAAAATTGCTCGGGCCGCGGTCGTTCCGACGAGCGTGTTAGGTCTTCGATATTCAAAACTGCCCAAGTTATTGATGACGATCAACTGCTCGGCGACTGAACCGTCGGTTCCCCCAGTTGCGTTTACCGCGTAGAAGAGAACGCCAAGTTGTTGTGTGCCAGTTGGGCTAGGATCGATGCGCGAGCCGTTCAGCGAATCGATGTGGTACAAACGAAAAACGATGGCGCTAAGGTACTCGATTTGTTGAATCGTAACAGCTAGATCCTTTTGATAACCCTCTTCGGGAGCCAATGAATCACCGTCGGAGCCCAGCGAACCAATCGTTAAGTCGCCCGAAGCAACGCTCAGCAAAGGTGCGGCTCCCCATCCGTCTAAGATGGCCGAACTGCCTGCGCCCAGTTGTAGATATGGACCGTTCCAGCCGCTGGTTAAGGTCACGTCGTTGGTTGAGTCGCGATCTGAATCGAAGGTGTACAGCGTCCGATCAACGATTCCAACAGGAAGGTTGAGCAAATCGTCCAAGCTGCTTGGTAACGCGCCTGTGTCTAGTGCATATCCTGTCGCGAAGTTGAGTGAGTTCTGTCCCCGTACGTTGCTTACACCGGCAATAGCCATGCGAAGGTCATTGAGGACGACTTGCGTTTGCTCGTACCGCGCCTGATCGGCGATCGGCTCCAACGAACGAACGGCAACCGTTGAGAGTACGGCCAAGATTGTTAGTACTACGACTAACTCCAGAAGAGTCAGTCCACGGCGACTAGCGAAGCATGAGGGCGACATACAAGTCATCTCCAATGCTTCCTGGAGTCAGCGCTGAGGTTGCAGTGCCGGAGGGAATGTCAATGATCCCGTTGGGACCCGACGAAACGAATCGAACATCCTTCACGCTATCGCTTGGGTTCACATACTGAACCACCAAAGGATTGCCCCAGGCGTCGATTAAGTCGGGGTTCCCACCAGTCTCATCGGTTGAAGAAAGTAAGTAGGGGCCGTTCCAGCCACTACGGAGACTTGGTGAGTATTGCGATACGGAATCACCAGTAACAGGGCTGCGAAACAGCCACGTGATTTCAAAGCGCTCGGATTCGATCGCTACACTGGCCAGCCCATCTAGGGTCACCAGCTTTGTGTCGTGCCAGTAAGACTGCATCGCATGCTGAACTTCAGCTAGAGTAGCGCGGGTAGCGGTTTGCGATGCACTGGACAACTGGCTGCTGCACAGTGGAACCATAATTCCAGAAAGTGCAGCCAGCACGGAGAGGACGATGATCATTTCGACGAGAGTCAAGGCGTTGCGAGCCTGCACGATCATCCTCCTCGTCAGCCAATTTTAGTCAGACCTACTAGTCATTAGCAGTGGATGTATAGTAGCCATCAAGTTGAGTGCTCATACCACTTCCATCAGGAGCGATCACTCCTACGAATTTAGCACGGGTCAACGCGTCTGTTCCGTCAGTGATCTGGAAGATTGCAAAAAATCGACTGTAGACCGCCTCAGGATTGGAAGCTGCGTCACGTGGGAAGTGTACAGGAGCATCAACCATCACGGTTCCGTTCAGCTCACTGCGAGCTCCGATTCCAAGAACGATATACTTGCCTGCTGATCCAGTGGTTTCCAAGCCAAGTGTAACTTGATGAGCTGCGGTCGGACCGGAAATGATGGAACTGTTTAGTAATGTAAAGGCCGTCGGTGCATCAAAAGTCGTATCGTTAACGGCGTGGACACCAACGGAAGAGATACCAGCGTTGTTAAGCGCTGTAAGGGTATCAGCGTCAAGCGTTACCGTTTCAAGTAGCGATCCCAATGATGGATAAAGGGTGTTCAGTCCCGTACCGAGAACCGGATTGGTTACAAGGCTATCCAGGTTATCTGGATACTCCATGTAGATTGCTTCGAAACGCTGTACCGCGCCAGCTATCTCGCTGATGTTGACAGCGCTGGTGCTTCGGTTGGTCCGAGTCACCATGTTGGTCACTGCCGGTACCAAGACTCCTGCCAGCCCAACTAAGATCGTCAAGACAACAATGAGCTCAATCAGCGTAAAAGCTTGACGACTGCGAAAGGGTTTGAACAAGTGGGTCTTCATAGCAATATCTCTTTTCTCGGGTGCGTGATACCGCAAAATCGTCACTAACACGTATTAAGGTTTGGGGTCGATGCGATGGTAACTTTGAGGCGGTCCTCTTTGCATTCAAAAGAACGTAGGTTACGGTTCTGCGCCGGTTAGTGAAAACAAACAAAATCTCCCAGTTTTCCTGAAATTGCCCACCTCATTGGCTCACGCCGAGCTGTAACCGCGTCGATCGCAATGCCTATGCCGGTAATGCCAGCATTTGCCTTCTGAAACGCAACGCCTTAAGTGACCTTTAGTATTTCCCGCAAGTCAGCGAAGCCAGCTTCGCACTTCGTGGCGCTCGTGCGCCGCTGTCAAACTTTCGCTAACCAGAAAAGTCGCCCTAATCGATACAGACTAACATGAGTACCTCTAACCGAAATCATCGTAGACGGAGCGTGCATGCGAAGCTGCTATTACTTGCAGCGTTCGTGGTTACCTGCGCGATGATCGGTTCCTTGACCTACGCAGTCCATGAGCCCGAGAAAAGCGAGAACCCCCGAAAGACGCAGGTTCGACTAACTGCTAATGAAAGCAACTCTTCCGGTCTGGGCACAAACACCGCTGGCAACAGTCAGGTCACGAAACAGCAGAGCACTGGTAGTAAGGTACAAGGTAGTACGCAGGGTAGGAACGGACAGAGCGCTAGTAATAAGGTGCAACCGAGTAGCACCACCAAGTCGCGGGGAGAGATGGGGGCCGCATTTCGCATCACCGATCTACAGCAACAGGTCGAGACTCTTCCGATCCCAACTAAGCGATTAGAGCTTATTGAGTTCGAAGACGTGCCACTTTCCGAAGCGATGAGGCTGTTTGCTGAACAATCTGGCCTCAACGTAATTACCTCAACTGAGGCTGGTAAGACGAAGGTAACGGTTTATCTGAAAAATGTGACTCCGATCGATGCGCTAGAAGCCATGGTCAAAGCGAATGGTCTGTTTTATCGGATCGAATCGAACTCAGGGATTGTACGGATTGCAACACTGCAAGAGTACGAGAAGGACTTATCCAGCTTCCGCGAGGAACAGACTCGCGTCTTCACTCTGCTGTATCCCAATCCTTCTGCCGTGGCGCAAGTGATCAAGCAGGTCTTTGGAGATCGAGTGCAATTGAATCGCGCAGACGCCGAAGTCGAAGACCTCGTGGACTTGTCACAACGCTTTAGTCGCTTTGATCTAGTCGATGGCCGATCGTTAGGACTTGGAAGTCACAGCGCCAACTCAGGCAGCAGGTCGAGCCAGAACTCCAACCCATTTGGCGGATTGGGTCAACAGTCCAACGCTTTAACTGCTGGCGGTCTAGGCGGTTTTGGTGGAAATGCATCTAACAACTTCAACAATCAAAACAGCCAACAGCGTACAAGTCCTCGCGTTCAAGACTCGCTTCGAAACATGTCGGCAGAACAGATTCAGCAGTTGGAAAACGAGATCGCGGAAAAAGGACAATTGTCTGAGCAGGTTCAAGCTGACTTGATGCAACGCCGTGAAGCTACGATTTATGTCTCCACGATTCGACGCAACAACCAAGTCATCGTCCGTACGGGCGACGCGCGGTCGATGGAGCAGATCGCCATGTTGGTCCTGCAACTAGATGTTCCGACTCCAACGGTTCTATTGGAGGTAAAGGTTTTGCGAGTTGTGTTGGCAGACGGATTCAACTCGGCTTTTGAGTTTCTTGGTGGCGCGAGCAAGTCAGCTACAGCGTTCTCCGACGGCTCACTTAGCCCAACGTTTCCTGGCGGTTCCAGCGTGGCTCAACAACTTGGAAACGGACTTGGCGTTGCCGGCAATGTTCCCGGAGCATTGACTTTCCAAGTCGTCGACAAGAGCTTTCGCACTCGGATGCAGTTGTTGGAAAGCAAGAACTGCGTTACTGCCTTAGCTACCCCGCTGATATTAACAGCCAACAATGAAGTCAGTCGAATCTTCGTGGGCGATACCCTGCCCTTCACCGTGGGCTTTACGCCCTCGCAAGTATTGAGCAGTGTTGGAGCCGTTAACGGTGCAGTTGCGGCAACTCCAGTGACTGAGCTACGTGATGTTGGTCAATCGCTGTTGATCACTCCGAATATCAATGCAGATCGAACAGTCACTCTGCGGATCGTCGAAGAGAACTCGGAACGCATTGTAGGTGGATCGTCCATTCCCGTACCGGCCACAAGCGGCTCGGGTGTTACCAACATCAGCGTTGATACAGTGCGTCGACGAACTATCAGCGGTACCGTGGTTGCACAAGA
>CAUJKA010000443.1 GCA_963204965.1 Planctomycetota bacterium
GCGAATTGACCGCGGCGAGTCACCAACGATTCGGTGCAAGACGGCATAGCTGGCTTCCGCTCGAAACGGTGGATGGCCCGTGCACATTGCGTAGATCGTACTACCTAGGCTAAACAAATCGCTGCGAGCATCGACCTTATCGCCGCGCACTTGTTCGGGAGACATGTACTGTGGAGTTCCTGCAATCAAGCCAGTTCGCGTTACTGATGCGTCATCGACCGCGCGAGCTAAACCAAAGTCAGTCAACATAGCGCGTTCAACACTACCATCGAGCAAAATGTTCGAAGGTTTGACGTCGCGATGGACTAAGCCTTGTGCGTGAGCTGCAGCTAGACCGCGAGCGGTCTGCATAGCGACTCGCAGGATTTCATTGAGCTGTAACGGTCCCTTCGCCTCCAGCCGTTTCTGTAGGTTCATTCCAGCCGAATACTGCATGACCAAATAGGGTACGCCTTGCCATTCCGAAACGGCGTAAATTGGCAATACAAAGTCGCTGATCACGGCCGCCGCCGCGCGGCCTTCTCTTTCGAAGCGTTGGCGAGCTGCTCCGGAAACCGCCAAATGTGGCTGCATCATTTTGATGGCCACATAACGATTCAGCGCTGCGTCGAATGCCTTGAAAACAATCCCCATACCACCGATTCCCACCAACCCCACTACTTCATAGCTTCCGATACGCCCTAACATATGCGGATCATCTGTGGGTCCGAGCAGATTCAAAGCAGCTCGCTGAGCAGCATCTCGGTTAGATAGTTCGTCATGGCATTCCGTGGCTTGAAATGCAGGAAGTAGTTGTTCGTTCCAAACCTCATCAATGGCTCGCGAGTCAAGCAGATCGCGACACTGTTGGCAATGCGAGACATGCTCTTCACAGGCCGTCAGCTCGTTTGGGGAACACTCGCCCGAAGCTAGCCGACTGAGCATAACGTCGTTGATGCAATTGATGGAAGCTTGTGTATTCATCATTGGAATTCCTTAATCATCCCAAGCTTGGGACAGATCTTGTACCTTCTCTTTCAGTCTCGCAACTACGCGATAACGAGCCACATAGATTGAGCCCGGCGAGCGATTTAACGCGGTGGCTACTTCGGCGACCGTTTTGCCCTCGATGGCTGTCATCCAAAAGCATTGCCAAACATCGTTGTTGAATTCGCTGCGAATTTGGTCCGCAGCCCACAGTACCGCTTGGTGCTTTGTTTCGCGGATCAATTCTGATCGGGTCGCCGCAAGCGACGACTGAACGGGCAGCGATTGAAGATGGCTCACAAAGGACGAGCCTCCGTAGGCAGCATCCACTGGTCTTCGAGCCAACGCGTTTGTAATCGCATTGCGTGCGATCGTAGTTAGCCAAGCTCGAAACGGCGGGCCTCCAGCGACTGGGGACCAGCTCTCAATCGACTTGGCCACGGACACGAACACTTGCTGGATCACGTCCATGGCGTCAGCCTCCTGCATGCCTCGCCGCTTGGCCATTCTCAGGATCGCAGGGTGGTAGATACCCACAAATTCCGACCAAGACGCACTATCTCCCAGGTCTTTGACCCGAGCAATCAGCATTTCATTGGTTTCCGGAAATTGTGTCATCACGTTTCTCCCACCAAGTACCACACCTGGCGAATGAGAATCTTACAAGAATTCGCGAAAATTCAGCTGAATTCTGAAAGATTGCCATACATACCTACAGGGAGTTTCACGGGACTCACATTGCGACCCACTGGAACACTGAAAATTGCTTGTAACACTGGCAACTCTCTTGGCACGCAATAGCAAAAGCCAGAGGTGTGTTGCGCAAAAAAAAAGCGGGCAAATTCGGGAAGTAATGCGAATCGTTGCATGACGATAGTCCCGATGTAGAGTTCAATGATAGAACGCTTGCTGCACACACCCTACGAAACGCACCACTGGTAGCAAGTCATCGTTCCAGTACAAAGACTGCCTCTACCTTTCGTCGCCACTGGTCGTAGATGCCCTTCAATTCGTGCTCCGAAATCGCAGTGGAGTCTTTGAAGAGTTTGAGTTCAAGCTCTTGGATCGTTGACTTTAGAGTCTGCTGTTCTTTGTTGGCAAAATTCAATCGTGGGTCGTTGGCAATTCGATGTAGGAACGCGACCAGACTGAAGGGAGTCAGCTTCGATGGCAATTGATACGTGGGCCGATTCGCACTTGCCCCCCTCGACGTTCTTGCATCGCTTCAAGCAACGCCGATTGCACCTTGGGAGCCGCGCGATTGATTTCGTCGGCTAACAACAGGTTTGCAAAGATCGGGCCACGATTGACGTGAAATGTGCCGCTGCGCTGGTCCAGTATTTCTGACCCGATGATATCTGCGGGCAGCAGGTCGATCGTGAATTGAATACGGCCGAACGTCAAGTCGATCGCATGCGCGGCAGCGCTAACGAGTAGAGTCTTGGCGAGGCCAGGCACACCTTGTAACAATAGGTGCCCGCCGGTCAATAGCGCAATCAAAAGTCGCTCGACGACTTCGTCTTGGCCGACGACAACTTTGCCAATACTCTCACGAAACGAATGAACAAGTCGAGGTACGGAACTCGAAGCAGTTGAATCCATGTTGTTTAGATCAGGGCGTTAATCGGTGAAGCGTTACTTCGCGGTGTAAAGAGCGATATCAGCATAATCGATTTGAGCGAGCGATTCAGCACTTTTTCAGATTTTGTGATCGGCCGGCGGCAGATCGCTTTTATAAGACTTCGCATCAATTTGCGAGCTAGCTCCGTTTCCAAGCTTCTTAGCAACTCGCAATGCGGCTTTAGACGACTTTGATATGCTTGCGATATTGCAGATAGGCCAAGCTATGCAAAGGAAGAGTGATCAAGGCAGTGGTTAGCGCATAGCCCCAAACGATGCCGCTGGTCGAGTAGCCGTAGCCACCAAGCACGACTGCGACGCCGGTCGACGTAAAGCCAACCAAGGCGGCCATCAGGAACGGTCGGCCTTTTCGGGAGAGCACATAAAAGCTCTGGAGGGCAATTAAGTGATTCGCTAAACAGCCGAACCCAAGGACCAGCATTTGCCATGGAGCGATGAATCGATTCTCCCAACCGCGACCAGCTAAAGGCAAGCTCGCGACGATGCCCACAGCAGTCACCATAGCGGCTACGAGTAACAATGTCGAAACAACCGCCGATTGCCTCCACAATGTCCCCGCTTGTTCTCGCTTTCCCGAACCATGCAAGGCGGATACCAGTGAAAACTTTGTATGGACCCATGCAAGTGACATGCCCTGAATCGCTCCGGTTGCTGAAAGCGTCATGCCCAGTCGGCCAGCCTCCTGCTCGTCATGAAATCGCAGCACAATTACTGTGAAGAACTGAGTCGCCGCATGATAAACAATGCTGATCAGAGCAATGCGCCATTGCAGCGGCAGAACTTCACTTATCCACGACCATTCGGAATCTGTGGGTGTATCGCCCGACTCAGATGATTGAAATCGATGACTCACAAAGAAGTCGCGATAAGCAACTTGAGTGAGATAAAAAACAAAGAACATTTGAACTGCGGCCGACGCCACCAAGGCCCAAACTTTGAACCCCAGCAACAGGGTGATCCAAACAACTACAGCGCCGCTGATCATCTGAAAGAGTCGTGTGCGGTAGACGTTTTCGCGATGTCCCGTACCTTCCAGAATTGCGATACGAGGCGACATCGCCACAGTGGCTGCTGCCAAACCGCTGAGAGCCAACAGCGGAAGCCACCAATCAATCGTTGTGACCTTATCGTACAACGACCGCCAACCAAAGAGTACTGCTGAACCCACGAACAATAGTGCAGCGACGACAAACCAACGTTGCGAAGCTGAGATCAGTTGACTTAGCCTTCGACCGGATCGAGCTCGCTCCTGGTCGTTCGTTGCTTGAAGTAGGCCGCTATGATGATGGCCGGCTTGGCTGATAAGAATGTTCAGCAAGCCAAGTTCGAAGAAGAGCTGAATGCTCATGATTGACGAGAGCGAATAGTAAACGCCTTGCTCGCTCAGCGAAAGTGTCTTGATTAAGAACACCATGGTGAGCGGACCAGCCATCGCCTGCCAAGAACGCGCCGTTAGCGCGTAGATTAGCGGTCGGTCAATCTGCAGTTTCTCAGCAAGGCGGCTAAGTGGATTCGGCACGCTCGGGAAGGTCCTAGAATGGAACTTCGTCGTCGGTCTCGTAAGCTGCTTGAGCGAAATTGTCGTTGATATTCTGAGGCGATAAGCCCTCATCTGTCGCACCGGCTCCGACGAGTCGGAAGCCCGTGGCCTCACAGCTCAAGAAGTACTTCACTTCGCTGTTAGGATCCTTTTGCCACTTGCGTCCACTCAATCGATAGTTGACTTCGACCTCGTCGCCAACATTCAGATCGTCAACGCGATCGCAGGAGTCCTGCAAGAATTCGACAGGGATGAAGTTGGGAAAGCGACCGTTTTCTTGTTCCAGGACAACAGTTCTCTTGCGAAAGCCCTTTTGACCAAAGGTCTTGGTGGGCTCGATTAGATGAACTATGCCGCGTACTTTTGATTCGCTCATGGGTAATGTCTCTGACTTGGTGATCGCAGCCCAGATAGGCGTGTTTAGTTTTTCCTAGGACGAACGGCGAGCAAATTGGAACGCTGTCATGGAGGCCACTAGCAAAGCACCACTGGCTGTTCCACTCCTTTGGTCGGTTCGACTTCAACACGATCATCATACCGGCGGATTGCTCCGCCTGCAATTGTCTGCAATCGTGCCTAATTCGATGGTGCACTTTACGCGTTACAGTCCACTCATTGCGAGAACGAAGGTTGTTCCGCGAGATCTTTTCTGAGCTTTTCTGAGGATTGCCACAATGTTTGTTGCTGTCTTGTTAGTTGTGCTGGGTATCGGCCTGCTGTTGGTCGGCGGAGAAACTCTTCTACGCGGCTCAGTTGGTTTGGCGACCGTTCTTTCGCTTACTCCGGCTGTTATCGGGCTCACAGTCGTCGCTGCCGGTACATCCATACCTGAATTGGCCGTCAGTGGCGTCGCAGCCATTCAAGGCAGTCCAGATATCGCTGTGGCGAACGTGGTTGGATCGAATATCTTCAACATCACTGTCATCATTGGTATCTGTGCCATAGTACGGCCATTTCCAATTCTCGGTAACACACTGCGACTCGAATATCCTGCACTAGCGATCGTAACAATCGTCGTTGTTTTTTTGCTGCAGGATCTATGGGTGGGGCGTCTGGATGCAATCCTATTCGTCGGCTTGTACGTTGCTTTCACAGCCTACCTGATTCGAGTGGTTCGGCGGCAAATGAGCACGCGCGAAGAGAAACGCATGGAAGCTGAGACTGCGGAACTGGAGTCCTCAGAGCTGGAGTCCGATCGTCCGCCCAAGGCTTGGCTTTCGATCCTGCTGGTGGTTGCGGGAATCATTCTGTTGGGCTTGGGGGCCCAGGCAACCGTAAGTGGAGCCAGTCAACTTGCCAGGTTATGGGGTTGGTCCGAACGATTGATTGGGCTGACGATCGTTTCTGCTGGAACAGGCCTGCCAGAAGTGGTTGCCTCACTAGTCTCCAGCATTCGCGGCAGAAGTGACATTGCTCTTGGAAATGTCATAGGTTCGAACATTTTTAATGCGCTGATAGTCTTAGGTTTCAGTGGTTTGCTTGCTCCGTTACCAGTCCTTCCAGGAATCGCCGATGGTGATTGCTGGTGGATGCTTGGGACGACGCTTGTTCTGTTGCCAATCATCCTTAATGGCAAGAAGGTCTACCGCTGGGAAGGCTTTGCCCTCTTGGTCATCTACGGCATTTACATGATCTACTTGAATCAAACTGCATAGGCCTGCGGGCTTTCAAGACTAGCCGAAAGCCGTTAGGCTTCGGTTTCTTCGCGTTGCCACGGAGCGCGACATTCAAAGACTAGCGGCGAATCACTCGAAACAGCAATGTAAACCGGACGCTAACGCGGTTCCGGCTAGTCTTCCAAGGCTGCAGTCGGTTGCTTGGGATAGCATTTTCCTCTGGCCTCACTACGCTTGGGTTGCTAGTCTCCTCGATTGATATCCTCTCCGCTTTGTTCCTCGCGAGAGGTTTGTTGGTAATCGAGGATTTCTGAGGAGTTTTCCAAGTGCATCTGGTTTGCTGTTGGCCGGGACTGGCCGAACTGTGGTGTCGTGGAAGCACACGAGCGCTGATGGCTGCCGTTGCGTTTACTTGGGTAACTTGTCTTGTTTTGCTAGCGACCTTTGTATGGCCCGAATGGCTCGGCACTTGGATGACTCGCCTACTTTGGCTCGTGATTCTAGGAACATGGCTCTTTAGCTTTGTGAGAAGCCATATTGGCTACTCACAACTCATCGGAAAATCGGACAAGAAGGCCCATGAAGCCTTTCAACGAGCTCAGGAAGAATATCTTCGAGGCAATTGGTTTGACGCCGAGGCCATTTTGCTGGAGTTACTTGAAAAATTCCCCCGCGATGCCGAAGCCACATTGCTTCTAGTCGGCGTATTGCGTCACACGCAGCGATGGCAACCCGCCTTGCGCCGCTTGGACACGCTCCAATCCCTAGACACATCTGCCCCATGGCGGTTTGAAATCCTTCGAGAAAGGCAAATTCTTGAGAAAAGGTTTGCTGAGTCCTTGGTTAGCTAACTCCTTAGTTAACTGAGCTCCCCACTTAGCTAAGTGACTCACTGCGATTCCAAGAAACTGCTTTTGGCCGTGCGAAAAAACCAAATTAGTTGACTGACTGCCTAATCGTCTCGTTTTTGCGTCCGGGCTTGGAACCAGACTCATCGATTCGATCGAAAAATCCTTGCTTTTCTGCTGGGCCTTTCTACCAATTGCCGAAGCCATATTATTGAAGTAGGTGACCTGACGCAAATCCTGCAGAATCGTTACCATTAGCCCAATTGGAATTCTTGCGGACGGGTCCTGGTTTTGTTACCGAAACAGGAAGACTTTAAGACGCAAGATAGCCAATTAGCTGCCACGTTCTTTAACTGGTGGATGCATCCATTCAAACCGCGTCAAATTGACACGCAAGAGTTTGGCACGAGGAATGCAGCCAGCAGAATGAGCGGTTTGGCAGGATTTGGTAAGATTGCCAGATAAGATTGCCAAACGGTTAAGCTGATTCCTTGCTGGCTAACGACCTGAAAAGGCTGAACACAGATCCCGCGAAGTTGTCTTTGCGGCGACCCTAGGTGGATAAAAAAGCACCCATCCCTCAATGAGCACCCACCTGCCTAGCCCGAAACGCTCGGCAGTTACATTACAAAGGGGTTTGAAATGTACGAACGATTTACTGACCGTGCTCGCAAGGTCATGCAACTGGCCAATCAAGAAGCTCAACGGTTCAACCACGAATACATTGGCACCGAACATATCCTGCTCGGCTTAGTCAAAGAAGGCAGTGGCGTAGCAGCGAATGTCCTCAAGAATCTGGACGTCGACCTGCGCAAGATTCGCCTTGAAGTTGAGAAGCTAGTCCAAAGTGGGCCAGAGATGGTGACCATTGGCAAGCTGCCTCAGACTCCGCGAGCCAAGAAGGTCATCGAGTACTCGATGGAAGAGGCTCGCAACCTGAATCATAACTACGTCGGAACCGAGCACATCCTGTTGGGCTTGCTTCGTGAACAAGAAGGCGTGGCCGCTCAGGTTCTCATGAATCTAGGGCTGAAGCTGGACGACGTCCGCGAAGAGGTCCTCAATCTGCTCGGCCATGGAATGGAGAGCGGCGATAGCGAGCGCGGCCGTTCCGAAAGCGGAGCAGGCGGAGCAGCCGGAAGCGGCAGCAGCGAACGCGCTGAATCGGGTTCATCCAAGAGCAGCAAGAGCAAGACTCCTGCACTCGACAGCTTTGGCCGCGACTTGACCGAACTGGCCAAGCAAGGCAAGTTGGACCCAGTTATCGGACGAGCTCGCGAGATTGAACGAGCTATTCAGATCCTTTGCCGTCGAAGCAAGAACAACCCAGTTCTGTTGGGTGAAGCTGGTGTCGGTAAGACTGCCATCGTTGAAGGCTTCGCACAACGCGTAGTCTCAGGCGATGTTCCTGAAATCCTTGCTGACAAACGTATCGTTGTACTCGACTTGGCCATGATGGTAGCCGGTACCAAGTATCGTGGACAGTTCGAAGAGCGAATCAAGGCTGTGATGAACGAAGTTCGTCGCGCTCGCAATACGATTCTCTTCATCGACGAACTTCACACGCTGGTTGGAGCTGGTGGAGCTGAAGGCGCGATCGACGCGGCCAACGTGCTCAAGCCTGCTTTGGCTCGTGGTGAAATTCAGTGCATCGGCGCCACAACCCTCGACGAGTACCGCAAGTACATCGAAAAGGACAACGCGTTGGCTCGCCGATTCCAAGAGATCATCGTTGAACCAACCACCAAAGACGAAACGATCGAAATCCTCAAGGGATTGCGTGAGCGTTACGAAGAGCATCACCGAGTGAAGTTCACCGACGACGCTGTTGAAGCAGCCGTTGAAATGAGCGAACGCTACATCACCGCTCGTTGCTTGCCTGACAAGGCGATCGACGTGATCGATGAAGCGGGCGCACGAATTCGACTTCGCAATATGTCCAAGCCACCCGATCTGAAGGAGCTGGATGTTGAGATCGAAAAGCTCAACAAGGACAAAGAAGATGCTGTAGCTAATCAAGACTTCGAAAAGGCAGCCGCTCTTCGCGATCAAGCTGACAAGCTTCGCAAGAAGAAAGAGACGATCACTCGAGATTGGCGCGATAAGAGTCGCGACAGCGATGGCATTGTCGACGAAGAGGTGATCTGCGAAGTCGTATCGAAGATGACCGGCATTCCGTTGACTCGATTGAGCACTGAAGACAGCGCTCGACTGATGAAAATGGAAGACGAACTGCACAAGCGAGTCGTTAGCCAAGAAGCTGCGGTTACCGCCGTGGCAAAAGCTGTACGACGAAGCCGTTCAGGTCTGAAGGATCCCAAGCGACCAACTGGTTGCTTCGTGTTTGCTGGACCAACCGGTGTGGGTAAGACGTTGTTGGCAAAGGCTTTGGCCGAGTACATGTTCGGCGATGCGGACGCTCTAGTCCACATCGACATGAGCGAGTACATGGAGAAGCACAACATCAGCCGTTTGATCGGTGCCCCTCCTGGCTACGTAGGTTATGAAGAAGGTGGTCAGTTGACCGAGAAGATTCGACGACGTCCTTACGCAGTTGTGCTGCTGGACGAAATCGAAAAGGCTCACCCTGACGTCTTCAATATGCTATTGCAAGTGATGGAAGAAGGCCGCTTGACCGATTCGTTCGGCCGCAACGTCGACTTCCGCAACGTGATTTTGATTTTGACCACCAATGCTGGTGCTGAAGCGATCAAGAACGAAGCTGCGTTTGGATTCCAACGTCCAGACGAAGACAGCTCGTACGAATCGATGAAGGCTCGCGTGATGGATCAAATCGAACGCGTGTTCCGACCTGAGTTCTTGAATCGTCTCGACGATACCATCATCTTCCGTCACCTAAAGAAGGAAGACTTGAAGAAGGTTATCGATTTCGAAATGACCAAGGTTCGCAATCGCCTTCGCGAAAAGGGTTACGAATTGGATCTGACCGACAGCGCCAAGGAGTTCCTGATCGAGAATGGTGGAGCCAACATGGACTACGGCGCTCGTCCAATGCGTCGTGCACTGGAACAACGTGTTGAAGATCCATTGGCCGAAGAGATCCTTCGCGGTACATTCGAAGGCAACAACACGATCGTTGTCGATACCGTCAAGAACGAAGCTGGTAAAGTCACGCGACTCGACTTCCGCGGGGAAACTCGTCAAAAGGAAGCTGAAGCCGTGGCTGTTGCTTCGGGCGAAACGCACTGAGCATGGTAACGCTCGCTGACGGCGAGCGATCAAGCTAAACCAAAAAAAAACGGCGGTTTTCGAACCGCCGTTTTTTATTTCACACGTAGCCACCATCGCCAGATGGTGGAATTTCCAGACACTCCGTAGCCAACGTCGCCAGACGGTGGATTGGCCAAAGACTCTTAGTAGCCACCATCGCCAGATGGTGGATTTACCACCTCGCTCTATGAACTCAACTCCGAGATCATTGACTTCAGCGGACTGACAAGCGCGAGGATAGTCATCGAGCAGCAGACCAGCGTCAGCGAACTAGCAACAAAGGTCCAGATTGTTGCCAGGTCTTTGTTCTTGCGATGCAGCAATCCAAATGCCGTCGAATTCACCAACATAGCAACGATAATCAACGGGAAAAGGATAAGCCCGTAACTCGGAATTGCCTCCATGACCAGCATGGTGAATCCTGGAAGCTGCATGCCGTACTCTTCAAACATCTGCTTTATGCTGGGCACCGTGCTAAGTATGTAGACCAACCACAGAACCACAAACAGACCTCGTGAGAAGAAGTCTAGTAATAGGCCAACGATCAGTGGCACCCGCGAACCAACCACTGAAACGGCAACGGTCACTGCCCAGACCAATAGGAAGATGAACGAGAACGCGATGGTTCCTGAGAAACTTGGTACGTCTTGCATAGCGGTACTCGGTCGTAGTTACTTGAGTTCTGTCAGATAGAATGCCGCCAAGACAAAGAACGCCAGCTCTTTCTCTTCGGGACTAGCTTCGCCCTTTTCGTACTTCTTGATCAGCGGTAAGAAGACGTCAGGCAGCTTATCAAGCTCGATCTCTTTCATCAGCGTATCGTCGTTGAAATGCTGTTCGAACTTGGTGTCTTTTGGAAAGGCGATCACTTTGTTTTCATCGGGTGAGATCTTCAGCGTCTTGGCTGCTTTCATGAGTTTGCCAGCAACCAACATGGCGTTGAGGTTCCCCTTGAGCTTATTCACATTGTTCTTAGCCAAGAATTCAACCAGCCTAGCGCGTTGATTGGAATCGTATCCAAAAACGTTGATCTTCTTCTTTTCTTCGTCGGACATGTCCTCGAGATCCTGATTGGACGACGAGGTTGCGTCAGGAGATGTTTCCGAAGTGGAATTGTTGGCGTTGTTGTTCGCTGGCTCTGTTGGCAATACTGGTGCAGTGGCTTGCGGGGGTGGATTGCCAACGTCGGGACCGGTCGACGCCACGGATTTCGATGGCTTGGAAATCCCAACCAGCGTGATCACGACAAACAAGACCATGACAAACGCAAAAAGTCCGAAGCACCCGCCGACAACGTACATGATTGTTCGGATTAGTGGTTGTGGACTGCCTTCAGTAGACTCACTACTGCTTGCTGCTGAAGCATGTGTTGCGGGCGAGGCATACTGCATTCCCGAGCCGGCGTAAGCTGAGTTGTAGCCGCCTTGTGTGGCCCACGGGTCAGCTGCTGGACTGGCAGATTGAGCGAATGGGTCAGCAAAAGGATCGGCCGTCGAGTTGCCAAATGGATCGTTAGTTGAGTTACCGAAAGGATCGGCGAATGGGTCGTTGTTTGATTCTGGCAGCTCGCTGCTAAACGGATCAAATGGAGCAGTCGGTTCGCTGACGACTGGACTGGCCGGAATTGGTTTGGCTACCGGAGTCGCTGGCTTATTAGCTTGTGCCTTGGCAGGTTGTGGACTGCGTTGCAAATTAGGCTGCGAACTTGGTTGAGCTTTGGGCTGAGAAGTGGGTTGCGATGGTTTCGCAGTAGCCGGTGCTGGCGTCACTGCAGAAGAAGATTCACCTGCGGTAACAACAAACTCCGCTTCGCATTTCGGGCACTTGACCTTCTTGCCAACGTATTTATCCGGGACATTGATCTTGTGACTGTTCGGGCATTTGACAAGGACTGGCATTTTCTTTTCAGTGAGTCAAGAAAGTCTTTACGGCGCAGAAAGATACAATGTGACCGTATCACGTTGCGAATGGCAGGGATTCGCCGCGTTGAATACGATATCAATTGCACCGCCGCATAGTGTCAGTTGCCCGGGTATAGATCAGCGATTTTTGAAAAAAAGCATTGGCGAGACTCGCTTAGTCTCGCCCTATTGTTGACTACAGCTGCCCGCTAGTCCTGGGAATCGAATTCCTCGTCCTCGTCCTCTACACGATCATCGTCAGTGCCTAAATATCCAGGAATTCCGTTCGGAACAGGGCGTTGTCCCAGCATAAAGTGGAAATTACCCTCCCCGACCGTTCGTTCAAGTGTCCGCAAAATATGCTGTTGTCTGGCTTGGTCTTCGAAGGGGCCATTCATGTAAAAAGGCTTTCCCTCACGACCTAAAGTGTAGTGCCCCTCGATCGATTCAGCTTCAACTTCTCCCCAGATCATTGCCGCTTTCCGATAGTCCGCATGCGGTTCAAACCCAAGTGACTGCGCATAGGCAACTGCGGATTCGACTAGACCTCGCGCCAGCCCTGGCGTAGTTGGCTTCAAGTCTCTGTCGTTTTCGAGTTGTTCGATTATTTTCGAGGCTCTATCTGGTCCATCGAGAATAGCAAGAACATCCTTGACTCCAAGGCATCCAGAGTCAATGAGAAACACCGCAAGGCCGACCTGTCGCATCGGTCCCTGCCTTGCAATCAGGACCTGTCCCAATCCAGAACTCGTGATGGTTCCGCATATTCCGCAGTAGATGATCTCGCCTCTTGAAGAAGCTTGCATCTTTCCAGCCATGGACGTCAAGCTTTGCTGAGTGCGCGCGATTAGCTTGTGCTTTTCGCGGCTCTTGGATTGCTTCTTAGCAAGTTTACGTTGACGCTGTTGCTCCGATTGTGCCATGTGTTCAGACTCCTTTTTGGTTAACACTTGATTCGTCTGCTGCGATTTGTTTGCGGCAAGAGCTTCCATTCTAGCCGATCTGTTCTCGTTGGTGATAGTTCGAGTTGCCCTGGCGTACTCAGTTATCGATCAGAAAGCCTTCTAAACTGAGAATCCACTTGATGGTGAAACTTGTGGATCAACGATAAACTGCTGTGTTCCGAGACGGTCGAGTTTAGGAATCGTACGGCGATGGCCGCCATCAAGCCAAGAAAGTAACCATGGTCATGAATTTTCGTAGCCTAGCAGTTTGCGCGTCGATTTGCGTGTTTTCATTGTTGGCTTTCGAGCAAGCCCTGGCGGACAAACCTGTCAAACTGGAATGCAAGGAACTGACGGAATCTTCAGGTGTAGCAGCGTGCTTGGGCAATCCAGATCTCGTTTGGACCCATAACGACTCAGGCGGCAAGCCGAGGCTTTATCTCATGAGTCGAGCGAAGGGAAAGATGCATGCGGTTTATGAAGTGCAAGGCGCAGCCAACATCGACTGGGAGGACATGTGCAGCTTTACTCTTGGCGGAAAGAACTATCTAGCAATTGGGGATGTTGGAGACAATCAACGGCGACGTGAGTACGTAGAGATCTGCATTGTGGAAGAGCCTTCCATTGCGGGTTCTGCTCAACCAAGTTCGCTGGAAACGCCCATTCCGATCGCCGCACAAGCGAATCTGCGTGTGCGCTATCCTGGCGGAGCTTACGACTGCGAAGCGTTGGCTTTTGACCCTCAGCAAAAGAGCTTGATCTTGCTGACGAAAGAACTGCTTACCTGTCGAGTCATGGAAGTGCCCATCGATGTCAAGCTGTTGAACGATGGCTCAGGGCAGAAAGTGGAATGCCGAGCCACATTGCTGCAAGCGTTTTCTCTAGCAATGATCACTGGCGCTGACATCTGTCCTCAAACCCGTCAGTTGGTCGTATGCAACTATGGAGCCGCTTATATTTTTCAACCAGATTCAGCACATGCTAAGTTGTGGAATGCAAAAAGCATGAAGCGACTAGATGCCCCGAAGCGCCAACAGGGCGAGGCAATCGCATTTGCTGGTCCAACACAATTGCTCTACACCAGCGAAGCCTCCCCTGCTCCGCTGTGGACCGTTGAGCTTGATTGAGCGGTGCGGTCAAGCTGTTTAGCAGTGTTTAACCGTCAGCCGAAGGCGTACGCGGCTTACTCGAGCACTGTTTACGTTCGTTGGATCAGTCACTTATCGTTTGCCGCAAAGTCAATTCGATGCATCTGTAGCACCATCTCGCGTACGCCTTCGGCTGACGGTTAAACACTTCAGGTGACTCCAAAGACAGCGGACGGCACACGGAGTGTGCCTGCTACGCCTAGTCCACTTTGACTTCGTTGACGATGAGCAGCCCGCGGGCTGCGCAGCGAATCGTCTCTTGTGCCATTTGCTTGGCATAAAATGTTCTGACGCGACCGACCAATAAGACTCGATCGCCATCTTGCTGCACGCGCAGGTTGCGAAGATCTGCGATGGGGCTCTCCATCAACAGCGTGCGCAGACGACCAGATACGTCGCGAATTCCAGCATCAATCATGATTCGCCCATCCATAGGGGGAGCCGAGTTGGTTAAGAGCACTTCCAGGCTGTGTAATCTTGTTGTCTGCTCGGGAAACTTCGCTTCAGTATTACGCTGCCAACGGGTTAGTCAAGAACAATCTTTACAATCAACACAAATAGCATAACCCGCCTACTCGACTCAAATTGCTAGCGTTACTTACTTTGACTGGCATGACTCCGCGACGTAGGTTGTTGAGTTGAGGAGTTTCTAGCGTTGAGGGTAGTTCCATGATTGAATTCTTATGCACTTTGGCCGGAATGATCGCCGGCGGAGCGATCGTTGCATCTATCACGGGCATGAAGGAACAGCATGCTCAGGATGATTTCATGCATCAGCTTGAGAATCTGAATACAGAGAAGATCCGCGGTATCACGACACAACTGCACTCATTGTCGGAACGTGTACTCGATAACGTCTGCTCTCACAGCGAAAAAATCAAGAGTTTTGGCGACGAATTGACTTCGTCGGAAGCCATCGACGCTGACAAGATATTGAGCGCAGTCGACAAGATTATCTCTGCAAACCAGCAGATGCAAAACGACTTGGAAAACGCTCAACGTCAACTGGCGCATCAACAAGAGATTATTGAGCAAACAACGATGCAGGCCATGTCCGACTCGTTAACCGGGCTTGCTAATCGTCGTGCCTTGGACGAACACCTCGGTGGACTGTTGAATTCGAAGAAGGATGACGAGTGCATCGGCCTGTTGTTGATGGACATCGATCACTTCAAACGCTTTAACGATACCTACGGTCACTTAACCGGCGATGCGGTATTGACCTGCTTTGCTCGACTGATTCAGCAAAACGTTCGATCCACCGCCTTTCCAGCTCGTTACGGTGGTGAAGAGTTTGTTGTAGTGTTGCACGGCGCGAATGAACAGGAATTGGTGGAACAGGCCGCTAGTGTTCGCAAGTTTGTAAGCGAGCAGACTATCAGCCATGAAGATCTTGAACTGACAATCACTGCCAGTGCGGGACTTTGCATGGTACAACCCGGTGACAATCTCACGATTGCCTACGAACGATCCGACGAAGGTCTGTACAAAGCCAAAGAACTGGGTCGCAATCGAGGCCTTTGGTTGTCGAAAGATGGTTGGGTACAGTTCCCAGAAAAGGCTGCCGTTCCAGAGCCTGCTACGGATCTTGTTCAATCCGATCCGAGCAAGCCAGTTGGAGAGGAATCGGAGTCCGTAGCTAAAGAATCAGAAGAGAACTCAGATTTGTCGACATCGGATTCAACGGAACTCGCACAAGGCGAAGTTCAACCTTCGAACGAAGCTGACTACGACGAAGAAGCGGCGCCTGCGTACATGGACCTTACAACGTTCGTCGACAAAGTTCGCGATCACTTGAACCAACTGCAACAGATGGATTTGCCAGCAGCTTGCATTATGGTTGAAGCAAGCATTCCTGGAGAAGAATCAGAAAGTAGGTTGAGTTGGCAAAAGGTGCTCACGCTGATTCAAACCAAGGTTCGTGGCATTGACGTCTTGTGTCACTTCCGACCGATGACGGTCTGCATCTTCCTTCCTGGTTGTTCGGCAGAAGCCTCTTATGAACGCGCCAGTGAAGTTAAAGAGTTGTTGCTACGATCTGCAATTGATTGGGACCTAGTTGCGATACCCGAGAAGTTTGCAGTGGCTGTTGGGCACGTGTTAGAGAAGGAAGAAGTTCCTAGCATGCTCAACCGAATGGAGTCTGCATTAGACGAGGCGAAGCATGCAAAAGACGAAGAGATCGTCGTTCACGATGGCGCTAGTACGCAATTCTTGCAACTGTAGAAAATTGATTTTGCGTTCTTGTTGGATTGCTCTTGACCGAGGTCGAACATTCCCGGTAATGTTCCGTCATCTCGATCGCGATGCGAACCTGAGTACGCAAAACAAGAAATTGAAAAAGATCTGAAAGTTGCGTTCAACTGACCTTGTGCAAGGATGCCGAGGTTTGGTAAATCTCGGACAAGCAAACGATAGAGGGTTGGCTTTGAGGAATGGATGACTTGAGGCCTTCCAATTTTGAAACATAGCTCGACATCAACACGATGTTGAGAAACAAACTTCGCTCCCGGATTACTAGCTCGCAGTCCTCCGCCCCCCTGGGACTCGTTAACCATTCCGGGTGCTTTTCTTTTTTATCGCGCACACCGCGGGCGGGACGCCCGCGCACCGGGGCGCGGGCGTCCCGCCCGCTTTCTTCCGCCCAGTTCTCCGTCCTCTG
>CAUJKA010000444.1 GCA_963204965.1 Planctomycetota bacterium
GCCCATTAAGGTGATCCAGCCCTCCTCGACAATAGCTTGGACGATTTCAGGCACTAGCACGTGAGACTTGAGTGACCGCACAACCGCGTCGGCAATTTGCGTATCGGTTAAGTCATACACGCCAGACGGTGCTACGATCAAGTGTTGAGCGATGGCCTTCACTCCGACGACTCTTTGCGTGGCCCGTTCAGCAGCGAACTTGTCCGCGAAGTGTTTCACTGTGCCGCTTAGTGTTACGGTACCATCATGTGCGAGTACCTTGATATCGATCACGTGCAAGCTTGGCTCGCTGCGCAGTTCCTCAAGCACATCCGTCTTCAGCTTTTCGTCAGTTTTCATTTCAGAGTCCTTTTGTAGAGTGTTTCCGTCAATTCGAAACTTCGCCGTATCCATGCTGATTGACCAGTGAGTTATGAATTCAAGAAGGCAATCAACGTCGCAACGGCGATCATGAGAAACAGGGCAATGGGGTACGCTCCCGCAACCATGAGTCCGGTGCTTTTCGGGTTGGAATCTTCCATCGGTTCGTCTCCACCGGATACAGCATCGCGGAGCGAATCGTACATGTTGTCTTCGTGTACCGGTTTGGATGGCATTGGCTTTTGCATGGCTTCACCTCGATAGATCCTCAGTGGAACAGTTGGCCCCACAATTATTTCTACGGAAGCCCAAACGATGCGAGTATCGAGAGAGATCGGAAATCGCCCTGGCGTAATCCACCACCCTAGCTTGATTCACCACCCTAGCTTGATTCACCACCCTGGCGTAATTCACCATCAGATCCGCGCTTGACCAATCTGGCTCCCTTCGCCCCTGAGGCACGAAGGGGAGAAGGGCTGGGGATGAGGGGCTCTTCCCAATTCGCGATCCAGTAGATTGGACACGGATTGCACGGACGACACGGCGAAATTCATCTGGAACTTTTTGTCTTTGAACTTCGCAACCCGAAAAGACCTTCAAGATTCCATCTTCGTGCTCTTCGCGTCCTTCGTGGTTACAGTATTTTCTTGCCACGAAGAGTACGAAAGCAATCAGCGTGCAAAGATGCTGAGCAGGCGGCGAGCTTCAATTGGCTTTGCGTTTGCGAGATCCTGCGCCGAGCTGTGGTTCAAACGCTCCGCGATGACCTGATAGGGCGACAACTTGCTGGCCCCACTGGAGGATCAGGCTGTGCAGTTGACGTTGCGCCGAATCGGTTTCGCCTTCACCAAGACTGCAGCTTTCTTCTGTAGAGCTCGAGTTGCCCAAGTTGTTAGGGAAGATGGGGGTGCCAAAGGTAATGCGCACACGACCAGGCATAAGCAGAGGACTCCACACCGATCCGCCATAGGGACTGCCTTCGATATACAGCGGAATTACAGGCACTCCAGTCTTGATCGCTACCATCGCAGCACCGCCGCGAATGGGAAGCAAAGGAGCTTGAGTGATGTTGATTCTGCCTTCTGGAAACATGCCGACCAATCGACCTTGCTGAGCGTATTCGATGGCTTGCTTGGTTGACTTCAGATCCAGGCCGCTGCGATTGGTTGGAATGACCATGAATGGCCTGAGCACCTTGCCAAACAGAACGTGCTCACAATACTCACGGGCCACCATCCAGTGGACACGTCTTTTAGCGGCCAACTGCACAAAAAAAGGATCGACGCTGCTTCGGTGGTTGGCGGCTAAGATTCCGCCGGATTGAAGTTCTTTGGGTGGATCGTTCGTAAAGCTGACTCGCCAAAGCAAACGGCCGACTACATACACAGGCGTGTAAAGAATTGTTTCCCACGCCGAGTAATCGCTGTGCTTCCACAGCCATGCAGTGTAGGCGAGCGCGACCACCACGAGTGTTGTCAACCAGAGTATCGAAAAGCTGAACATGTTGGCTTTGCGTTGGTGGCGGTTCCGAAGTCAAGATCGTACCCGCAGGACGCACCTATCGCAACTTGGGCTCGACGAAAGTCAGATAATACAGCAGCGCCGAAACGGACTTGGAATCGCTGATTGCATTGCTTTGAATCAGCTCAATGACCTGCTTTTTATCGACAAGTAGGTTCTGAATCTCTTCGCCGACTTCTCTGTCGGGCTCGCCAAGCTCCAAGTCGGTCGCCACAAAAACGTACATGTGTTCGTAGAGTATCCCTGGCGACATCAAGAGATCCATCATCGGCTGGATCGATTGCGATCGATAACCAGTCTCTTCGATCAGCTCGCGATGAGCCGTTTCGAGCGGTGGTTCGCCGGGTTCGAGCGTTCCAGCGGGCAATTCAATCATCTCGCGATCGACGGCGACGCGATAGTTGCGAATCAGGCAGATTCGACCGTCAGGCAACACGGGAACGATCACAACCGCTCCAGGGTGAGCAATCACCTCTTTGGAAACCGATTCGCCAGTTTCCAGATTGTAGGTCACTCTGTCGACCCGAAAGCGTGAAGCGGTCAGTAGAGTTTCACGCGATGTGATTCGAGATGTCAATTGATCGTTCCAGCCTCTTAGCCTGCCATTCGGTGGTCGCTGGCTTCATCCATATCATCATCGTCTTCCAAGCAGTCTTCTTGACTGCCAGTCAAACGAAACTGCATCAGGTAAGCGTCTTCGGTAGTATCTTCGTAGAAGTCTCGAAGTACGGAAATAGCCTTGAAGCCAATTTTTCGGAAAAACAGTTGAGCGTCGAGATTCGTCTCGCGAACTTCCAAAAGGATTCGATTGCGACGATCGGAAGACAGTTTACCCGCCAGTTTGTCCATCATCGCTCCGCCGATACCGCTGCGTCGCAGGTTGGGATTGACGGCAAAGTTGAGCAGGTGAAGTCGGTTCTTGTGAAGTTCGTAGATCATAAAGCCTACGACTTCATCGTTCAGTTCAGCAACCATGCCAATGCAGTTGCGTTGACGTAGGCAGCGAATGAACTCTTCTTCACTCCAGGGAAATTCAAAGCTTGCTTCTTCGATCGCCAATACCATCGGCATATCGCGTCGGATCATCCATCGAATATGCACACATGTTTGATTGCTTTCGACTGTAGCCATCATGCTCTCCGCAAACCTTTTCCCTAAAGTATTGGACTCGTAATGAGTCATTTTCGTGTCGGAGCCGCACCATATTGGAAAGGTGCCTGCATCCTGATGCTCTACTTCTGAGAGCCTCCACGGTCGTTCATCGACTGCGTGAGTGAGTGGGGATAGTAACAGAACTCGCGCAAGTCGCCAATACGAGATCAAGCAACACTTTTTGCGATTCAAAAATGCTGAATTTTCATGTCGTTGCGACTGATTTCCTGTGCGTGTCAAGAGCTGTTTTCAACAAAAGAAAGTTAAGCTAGGGCATCTAACTCCGTTGAGTAAAACTTAGCCGCCGATAGCAATCCCTCAAAGCTCAGTACAACTGCACCGAAGAAAGGCAGTATCTGTGCATCATGCTTTCCTTTGCACAAGAAAAAATGTTCGCAAAGGAAAGAAGATTCAAAGAAACTTGGAAAGCGAAACGCCGCGACTGGCTCTCGCATCCACTTTTCGATTGACTTCAGCGTCTTCCATTAAGCCTGGCGCATGATGAGGCTTAGTTCTCGCGTCAATGACCATGGTCGAACAACCAAAGTGCTTGTTGATCATCGATGCCCCCAAGCCGTAGATGTCCACGGCCGGATTACTGCGAGTGAACGTGGTCCAAAGAAAGTTCTCCAAATTCTTTGCAGCAAAGTCACTGTCGTCGACAACTACGATGAGTGGAATTTGCTCGAATTGAGGGCTGACAGTCAGGGCATCGCATTGTCTTTGCAGTTGGACAGTCGAGTCAGTCCCCAAGTGTGCTTGACCGGTGACAACCAATACTCCCGGCATGGCTAGGCGAGCGTTTCGCCAGCTGTCATCGAGCTTCAAATTCGCATCGATCGTCTTAGCAAGTTCGCGAAGCGGCTCGCGCTGGCAGGCAATAATCAGCTTCGAGCCTTGATTGAGTCCTTCACCGGAATAGTCCAGCGTATCGATGGTTGTCTGTGTGATGAAATGCAAGTCGCGACGAAAATCGATTCGCCGCAATGCGTATTGGAAGAACTCATCCATGTGTTCGGCGTCTGGCGCTTTTGGATCGCCGCCATTGATGATCCACAAATACTTCGCCAATGAGAGCTGGCCTTGTCCGAGAATGGCACAAGCTTGGGTGAGTAATTCCTGCGGACGAGACTTCTTTTGGTAGGGAGTGTAGCGTTCGCTTCCAACGGCTAAAAGCAAAGGATGCACGCCAGAAGCATCGACGGCATGAACCTGCTTGACACCAGGGAGAACGGTAGGAATCACCGGCCCCGTGAGTTCATGAATCAATTCTCCGAAGACGGTGTCTTCCTGAGGGGGACGGCCAACGACTGTCACGGGCCAAATCGCTCCTGCGCGATGATAAACACGATCGACTTGGATAAACGGGAAATCGTGGACCTTGGCGTAGAAACCAAGGTGATCACCAAAAGGACCTTCTGGCTTCAAATGATTGGGGACAACTTTGCCAACGATACAAAAATCAGCGTCGGCGTAGATGGGAGCAAACGGATTCGCGAGGTGCATCGGGATGCGGTGGCCAGCTAACGCGCCGGCAAATCCCAATTCGCTCATCCCTTCAGGCAACGGCATCACGGCCGCAAGAGTCATGGCTGGCGAACCACCCACCGACACATTGACTGGAAAGTCGACTCCCTTTTCAATTGCTTGGCTGTGGTGCACGCCGATGCCACGGTGAATCTGATAGTGCAAGCCACACTCGCCATCGCGCTGATAGTCGTTGCCCGAAATTTGCACGCGATACATGCCCAGGTTGAGTCCGCGAAGCCCCGATTGCCCGGGCGCTTGGCTGAGCACTTGAGGCAGGGTCACGAACGCGCCGCCGTCGTTGGGCCAGCAAACAACTTGCGGCAGTTCGCTCAATTTGCATTGATGTTGCATGACCGCTGGCTTGCGCACTTTGCGCTGCAGCATTCGAAAGCCAACAAGCGGCATCTTCCGAAGAGCCCAAGGATTGCGAAATGCCGAGCTTGGATCAGCCTTGAGCCTGACGGCTGTCTTCACCGCTTCTATCTGCTTGCGGAAGATGAAACGAGCGCGATCAATTGTTCCAAACAAATTCGACGCAACGGGAAACGAGCTTCCGATGACGTTGTTGAAGAGAAGTGCCGGTCCTTGGTTTCGATAGACTCGACGGTGAATCTCTGCCAGTTCTAAGTGTGGATCTACGGGATCATCGATAACGATTAGTCGTTGATGTTGACGTAGATCGTCGACAAGCTGACGCGTACTGCGATAGGACATACTATTCGTCGACGTCGTAAATTGCGAGGTGTCGATAGTAGACTTCTAGGCAATAGATCGACAATGCTGTTGTATACAGTCGACCTCCCGCAACTCCATAGACATCGCGCTTCGGAGCCCAGCTACCTTTTTCGTCACCATTTTTCTCTTGCATTTCCGGCAAGGCTCGCTTCATCTCGTTGTTCCATGTTTCCCAAGGTTCGCCACCATAGTGATGCAGAACCTGCGTTGCATAATACCAGTAATAAACGCTCTGCTTGGGGTCACGCTCGTGAGGAATGCTGACCGACAATTCTTGAACGCCTTTGATCAACGATGGATGCGTCCTGGACCAGCCTAGCCAAATGCGGCAAAGCAAGCCTTCTGCGGTCATCGTCAAGTCAGGTTGGTTCAAATCGTTGTAGGCATAAGCCGACATATCTCGGTGACCCACCGAATCCAAATAGGTGTGGACCGATTGCAGTTTCTCTTCGTTGACCGTAAATCCCACCAACTTGGCTGTTTCCAGTGCCATCACAAACCAGCCAGTTACAGATACATCCGCATCTTCTCGCGGTTGATAACGCCAACCTTTCAGACGGCTCTGAGCCCACTCTGCATAGCTGATGGCTTTCTTGCATGGTTCACGCAACTTGTATTCGTTCGTAAGTCCATAAGCCTCCATAATCGAGATGGTGGCAATGGCTTGGGCGTAGTGACGTTGGTCTCGCTGTTCCTTGCCCGTCGTGAAGAAGCCATCCTCGGTTTGCAACTTGAGAAGGTAATTCAGTCCACGTTCGATGTTTCCGGCATACTTCCCTTCCAATTGGTGATAGCCAGCGCCTAAAAATGCATTGAGCGCCATTCCGGTTGCGGCAATTGTGTTTTCGTGGACGCCACCGTCCGAGTATGGCCCGGTCAAGCTCCAGCTTCCATCGCTACGTTGTTGCTTGACAAGCCACTTGAGTCCCATCTCAACCGCGTCTTCAGTCTCCGCCGTACCACCGCCGCGTCGAAGCAGATCGCCTTTGTTGGCGCCTTGCCGTCCACGCAACCCCTTGGCAATTTCTTTGGCAATCTCCTCGCCAAAGCTTGCACTGGGTTGGTCTACGCGGAGCATGCTAGTCATGTCGCTGGGCGTTATCTTCGACACTTCAAGTGTAGTTGGTGTCGTAGCGGCTAACATCGTTGAGTAGTCGACCTGAGTTTGCGAAACCTCCAGCGCTTGCAGAGGCTCGTCATTGTTTTCTTGGTTTGGGTCGCCACCGGACAATTCAAAGTCCGAAATTCCAGACGAGTTGCCTCCGAAGAATAGAGTGATCGCCGAACCTCCCATTCCAGGAATCGGAATCAGCGCCAAGACGATCAGCAGCAAGAGATGAAACACGAAGCTCATCAACCAAGCTGGCATTCTTCTGGCTTGTTGCCATCGCGCAGCCAAACGTGCGCCTGCTGATGCAAACAAGCTGGTCTTAGCTCGCGAACGGCGTCGCGACGAAGCCAGATCTCTTCGATCAGCCAAAGCAGATGTGCTGGAGATCGAACCGGCCGAGGATGCAATGCTGGGTGTTGCACTCGGGTTCGATGTCGGGACAGCCACCGAACTCGTTGCGCTGGTTGACGGCCCTTGAGTTCGCACAGGAGCGGGACGCGGAGTCTGCAATCCGGAACTTTGCTCGATACCAACGTTGGGAGCGACTTGCGGACGTCGAGCTTGTGGAGCGGTAGTTGGCTTTCCGACTGTCGGGACCGGATTAACGACTGCGGCCTGTCGAGGCGCGGCGACCGGTGGCGGCGGAACTACCGGCGGAATGACTGGTGGCGGTACTTTGGGGCGATAGCTGGGATGTGGTGGAGGAACAGGCGGATTCTGTTTGTTGGATTCTGCCATGGTGCCGTACCTCTGCCCCGCACTTCGATCGATAAGTCTGACAGATAAAGAATACAGCGAATTGGCTGCATTGGTCAACCAAAAATAGCGTCATCTGCTTGGTCTGAACTAAAAGATATGTACCGAAAACTCCGAAAAATCGCACGGAATTGCCGAGCCACCTCCGGTTCCCGACCTACTGGTTGTTGAAACAGACAGTTGATTCTTCCACTTGGAGTTACAATCGAACTCCACGCTCTCTATTGAGGCCTGTTTAACGCAAAGGAAGTTTGGCGATGGTTGCCTTAAGTCAATTGTTGGCTCTAACTCTTGTCCTCCAGCTAACTCAGCTAACTCGCGATGAAGACTTTAAAGGTACGCAAGCTCCCGAATGGGTCTTGGACGGTGTTGTCAAAGTCTTTCTTCCCATTGAAGACACCAAGGCTATCGACGAAGCTACCGAAGCGGGAGCAACCGTGCTACATGCTGGTGGACCATCACCGTATTACCCCCTTCGCAAAGATGATCCCCAAAGCGGCATACCCAGCGAAGAATTCAAACGTCTGAAGGATGGCGTCGCATATGCCAAGAGCAAAGGCATGCGAGTCGTATTAGGGATTTCCCCCTACGCGCCCATTGAGATCGTCCGACAACATCCAGATTGGATACATCATCCGACCGACGATCCAGCAATTCAATCTCGAGTCCAATTGGATCTGAACACTCCCGAGAATATCGGCCTTCGCGGGCTGCCTCTAAACACTCCGTATGGTGACTACGCCATTGAGTGTTTTGCTGAAATGATGCGAGATTTGCAAGTGGATGGATTCTCGTTCGACGGCTGTTATCACCCGATGATGAACTTCAGTCCCCCTGAACGCGCGTTGTATCAAAAGGAAAGGCAACGTGACTTACCCGATCGCATCGATCTGAAAGATCCTGCCTACGTGGACTATCTGCTTTGGGCTGATGAAAAACTGGAGGACTGGTATCGCAAGTTGGGGCAAAGGCTTCGGCAAGTCAATCCAGAGTCAGCAATCTATACGTGGACGACCAACGCAGGTCGCTTTGGGCATTTTCTAACCAGTCCGCGAGTCATGTCGGCGCGAATGAATCGCTTGATCGATTGTCCAGTTCAAGAGTGGTGGTTGGATGAAGTCAATTTGGGCTCTACCGTCATTCCCTATTTCGGCGCAGCGTACGTTCGCGCGGTCGGTGGAGGAAAGGTGGGAGGCAGCGAACCGTATTTGATGTCGCATGGCAATCCTTACAGCGCCGATAGTTTTCCAGCTCACGAACTGACCGTTCGTTGCCTTGGCGCGATGACCAATGGATCGTTCACGCCACTGGCTCAAATGGCAGGCAAAGAAGCTACGTTACAAACACTGCGCGAGATTGCCAAACGTGGTCCATGGTTCACACGATTGACCGCAGATCCGTGGGGCGCGCTGTTGGTGAGCGAAAACACTCGGCAGTTTTATGCCCATGGGAACATCGTCGAGCGTTGGTTGTCGCATGTTGCGGGAGTCTATCGAGTGGGCATGGAAGAGCACTTTCCATTGAACTTGATCACCGAACAGGACTTGAGTCTTGAGTACCTCAAGAAGTACCGCGTTCTGTTCCTCCCGAATGTGGCCTGTTTATCGGACTCGCACGTTGCAATCATCAAGCAGTATGTTGCTGAAGGCGGTGGATTGGTGGCGACCTGCGAAACGTCTTTGTGCGATGAGCTAGGTCGCTCTCGGGCTGATTTTGCATTGGCCGATCTATTCGGCACTCATTACCAAGGTCGTCAGTCACCAACAGAATATCGTCCAGAGATTGACGTGAATTTTGCAATTGCCATGGGCGATGATTACTGGATCAAACGAGGCCAAGTCGGCGCGTTTCGCTTTTCCGATTTCTCCAATTCGATCTTTGCTACCGAGGATCGCTTGAAAAAACTGTTGCCGAATATGCAAGCGACATTCAAAGGGCCGCTGGTCCGCCCTGCTCCGTTTGATTCCAGAATGACGCCCGCGATCCTTTACTTTCCAGAAGGCAGTCGCGACGCCTATCCGATCGCTGCTTATGGAAGTTACGGCAAGGGGCGAGTCGTCTATTTTGCGGCAGGTGTGGACGCCGCGATGTTTAACTACAGCTTTCCATATCAACGAGTCATTCTCGCCACCGCAATCTCCTGGGCTGCGCAAGAGCCCTACGCGATACGCGTCAAAGCTCCCATGTGCGTGCAAACGACATTTTGGAAGAAGCCCGATGGGCGAACAATCATTCACTTATGGAATGGTCTAAACACCACGGCAGATCATGGCCTTCAGGAAGCGGAAGTCCCTCTGCGCGAAGAGTCGATACCAATTCACGGCATCGAACTAGATGTCACGGGACTCAATTTCACTTCGGCTCGATTTGAACCTGCGGGCACACCACTTCAGCGAATCGAAGAGAAGGGGCGTAGTTTACTTCGCCTACCGCCAATAGAGATTCACGGCACCGTAGTTCTTGAGCATTGATGCTTCCAAGAGTCGCTTCACAAAGCTCTTCGTGCGAAAGCACATCGCTGGTCTCGAAACATCAAT
>CAUJKA010000445.1 GCA_963204965.1 Planctomycetota bacterium
GTACGACAAGCCATGCGTCGCATGAGTGAACAGCAGCCGAATGGTGGAGATCAATCGCAAAGCGGTGGATGGGGCGGAAGTTCTGGCGGTTGGGGTAGTAGTGGCCAAGGCGGCTGGTCGCGCGGTGATCGAGGCGATGATCGCGGAAACAACAGTGGAAACAGCAGTAAGACTGCCGCTAATGGCAAAGAAGAAGAGAAGCGTTTTGGCGATGCGAAGAGCTACCGAACCAGTTCGTCCAACGCAAGCGTCAGCGGACTGCCAAGCTTCTTTACCAGCAGCGACATCAACAACGACTCGCAAGTAACTCTCTCGGAATTCGCTGGTACGCTAACAGAATCCGCGATGAACGAATTCCAGCAATGGGACTTGAACTCCGACGGAATCATCACTGCTAGAGAGTGCCAAGTCGCTTCGAAAGCTGGTGTTCAAGTTGGCGGTTCTTCATCGTCGAAACCTTCAAGCGGCTCGACTAGCTCCGCATCTAAGTCCGGCGGGGCACCCTTGGGCAAGTATAGCGAAGCCGATGTGGATTGGGCTAAGAAGCAGATCCTCAAGTACGACAAAGACAACGATGGAACGTTGTCTAAAGACGAAGCTGCCAAGATGTTAGCGCCACCTAAGGGTGCCGACGTCAACAACGACGGCAAGATTACCGCAGAAGAATACGCGGCCTTCCGCGCTAAGTAGTCTCGAAGCTAACTTCGCGAACGACTGGGCAATCGTCGACGCAATCGTCGACGCAATCGACTCCGCGGCAACGATCTCGGTGCAACGATCTCGGTGGGCTACCAACCTTCACCGAGTGTAATGACGCCAGGCTCGACAATGACTTCAGGCTCGACAATCTCCATGCCTTCGTTCATTGGATACTCCTGCATGATCTCGCCGCTAGGAACTGTCTCGCTATATTCGACGGCACTAGCCGTAGTAACGCCTGGATCGCTAAACGCCGATCCGACGCGGCCTTCGGTCGGATTGGACCGCGACCATTTTCCGCCGACGGTTGCATAGTCATCTAGATAGGGCGGACAGCACAAATTGCATCCAGTCGAACCTACAGTAACGCAGGTCATGATTGCCAAACTGAACAACGGAAACTTGCGGCCAAAGATTGTCATTTCGTTCACCTTCCCAATGGTGGTCTTCTCGAAATGTCATCGTCACGAGCAACCGCGAGAATACTGTTAAACTTTGCGGATTAAGCAGATTTTTCCGGTTCGCCACCAGTCCATTGATAGCAACCTAGCGTTCTGACACGTTTAAGGGCGGGATGGCGCTCGGTAAGCCGCACAAAAGATGGCGGTAGAGTAAATTCTGGCCAACTTATCTTTCTTCAAGTCGAAATTCGAGCTACTTTCCAGGTAGTTGATTACAAGACCGGCGGTAGAAGGTGCGCTGAGACGCGGCCTTTTCATGGTCGCTATGATTGTAGTACTGGTTATGAAAACTACTTTGAGATTAAGAGTGTCCCATGTGCGGAATCGTTGGTTACGTCGGCTTCAAAGTGGCCAGTCCCTTTCTTATTCGTGGACTGCAGCAGTTAGAGTATCGAGGGTATGACAGCGCGGGCATCGCCATGCTGTGTCCCAACGAACCGATTCGCCTAGCCAAGGTCACGGGCCGAGTTAGTGAACTATCCCAGATGGTTCAGCAATCCTCGCTCAAAGGAACCATTGGTATTGGTCACACTCGCTGGGCCACTCACGGAGCTGCGACGAAAGAGAACGCGCACCCACACATCGGCGGTACGGGGCAAGTCGCCTTGGTACACAACGGTGTGATCGAGAACTACGAATCGCTCAAGTCAGTATTGATTGCCAAGGGTTATCAATTTCGGTCACAAACCGACTCGGAAGTAGTAGCTCACTTGGTCGTGGATCGCTTGAAGGATTTAAGCGAAGGACAATCCGAAGTCACCGTACAACATTGCGTCGAAGCTGTTCAGGAGTCTGTGCTTCAACTGCGAGGCGCTTACGGTCTGCTGATCATGTTCCGAGATTTTCCTGACATGCTGATCGCAGTTCGCTGTGGCAGCCCATTGGTCATCGGCGTCAGCAAGCAAGAGCAGTTTATCGCCAGCGATACATCACCGCTTGTTGGACACACCGATCGCATTATCTACTTGGCCGATCATCAGTTGGCGGTGATTCGTCCGGATAGCATTCAAGTCTTACATCGCGATCATGGACGGATTCGCCCCGAGGTTCGACAATTGAGCGAACAAGTGCAAGAGTCAGGCTTGGATGGCTATGCGCACTACATGCTGAAAGAGATTTACGAACAACCACAGGCGATTCGCAACGCATTGCGAGGGCGACTCGATCGCGATAACGCCACCGCGCATTTTGGCGGCTTGAACCTGACGACTCAGCAGCTTCGCAGTGTCGAGCGCATTGTGCTGACCGGTTGTGGAACTAGTTGGCATTCAGCCCTTGTCGGTGAGTACCTATTGGAAGAGCTAGCCCGCATCCCAATTGAAGTCGAGTACGCTAGTGAGCTGCGATACCGCAATCCACCGATGGATCCCAACACAATTGTCTTTGGGATTACGCAAAGCGGCGAGACAGCCGACACGTTGGCTGCACTACGCGAAATGAAACGCAAAGGCCATCACACCCTGGCTATCTGCAATGTCATCGGCAGCAGTATCGCTCAAGAGGCCGATGGCGGGATCTACCTTCACGCTGGACCTGAGATTGGAGTCGCTTCGACGAAGGCCTTCACGTCTCAGCTAACAGTACTAACCATGTTGGCTCTTTACTTTGGGCGACTGAGACACTTGAGCTTCGAAGCTGGCCAACGCCTTATCGCTCAGCTAGAGAAGTTGCCTGAATTGGTCGAGCGATCCTTGGAGTGTCACACTCTAGTGAAGCAAATCGCCGAGCAGTATTCGGACGCAACGAACTTTTTATACCTCGGTCGACAGTTCAACTTCCCGACAGCATTGGAAGGTGCTCTGAAGCTGAAAGAGATCAGCTACATTCACGCCGAAGGCTATCCAGCCGCGGAGATGAAGCACGGTCCAATCGCACTGGTTGACGAACACACTCCAAGCGTTGTAATTGTGCCTCAAGGTCCAGTTTACGAGAAGGTGCTCAGCAATCTGCAAGAGGTCAAAGCTCGTAGTGGCCCCGTGATCGCAATTGTTGATCATGATGATCCGCAAGTTCAACGATTAGCGGACTCGATTATCCACATTCCTCAGTGTGAAGATTTCTTGCAACCCATCGTGGCCTCAATTCCATTGCAATTGCTAGCCTATGAAATCGCCATTCTTCGCGGCTGCGATGTCGACAAACCGCGAAATCTTGCGAAAAGTGTCACTGTTGAATAATCTGTCTGATACTATCTAATCAAAACGATACGCCCCTTTTCTTGTCGGAGATGCTTCTCATGAGTAACAATCTAGGTCTAAGCTACAGTGCTAGAAAAGCTCTGTGTGTTCAATTGGGCGAAGGCGCCGGTACAGAGATCGCCAATCTGCTGCAACGCATGGCGGCTCAAATCGAAGAGTTGAAGCGCAACAAGGTCAATGTGACGCAAGTTGTCCCCGGCGTAGCGAACGCTCGAGACCAACGACTAGATGCACTCATGGAAGGCGAGACATTCTAGTGTACGACGACACTCCCTGGCGTATTGTCTTAGTGTGCGACGACACTCCGTGTCGTCTTTTGTTCTTCACATGAATAGGACGCAGCGCCACGGAGTGGCGTTGCACATTCTACCGCGCCGCCACGACACACACTTCGTGGCGATTGTGACCAAGCTGCCGGACCTTGACGCGACTGAATCCCCAACTGCTGATTCGATCTAGGTAATCGTCTAATTGATCGAGCAGTTCATAACTGGATAACTTCAAAGTCAGAATCAGACCTTGAAGATTCGACGTTGGATACACAGCGATATCCCCAACGCAATCGAGCGTGTAGTTGGGCGCGACGTTGGCATCAGCAACCAGCCATTTAAACTTGGCGTAGTTACGACGCTTAACGGCAGAAGTCTTTGATCGCCAATGTTCAAAGCGAGGATGCTGCAGGAGTAGGGGATCCATCTCAGCTGGATCAACGCCCGTTACGAACATCCCCATATCCAGTAGTCGTTGTGACGCTCCACCGGGTGCGCTGCCGATCTCGACGATCTGATCGCCAGCTTCGATTGGAAGGCCGCTCCATGCGAGTGCTTCGGCCATCTTGAGATAGGCTCGGCTGATCATCCCTTCAGGTTCAGCCACAGGGAAGACTCCACCGGGCCAACAACTAGATGTATCCTCTGCGGGGTGCCAAGCCATGATCCATCGATTTGGATCTACAACAACACAATCAAGCACGAGATCATTCAGGTCGGCCGTTTGATTGGCTTGGACTGAATCGCCCAGAGCGGCTTGTAGTCCACGGGCAATCTCGTCAGCTATTGGGCTTGGGCCTGGCTCGAAGCCAAACTGGCCGGTCTCGTAGCGATCGCGTTCGAAGACATGCAAGTGCTTCCACTTGTTGCCGACGAGCTCAGTAGCCTTGTGAATGAGTTCTACAGAGCTATCTCCGCTGATTTGCCCCAGAACCCAGCCTGCCAGCCGAATGAGTGGGTGCACGGGCAGATGCGTTCGACCGGTGACCTTAAAAGTTAGTAATCCAGGCCGTGAAAAAGCCAGGCGAAAGGGCGAGTTTGGGTAAAGCAAGAACTGCTTGATCACTCCCTCGCTGCCTTGTTGGCAAACCAAAAAAACGAACTCTCTGGTAGCTATTCTGGAGGAAGTAGTCAAATAATCCTGGACGCCGGTCGGGGTCATCATCTATAACATACGGTTTCGTGGAGTTGGCCGAGATCCTTGTGATCCTAAAGCTCTGTCCAAGGTTATAGTTGGAATTGAGTGAAATCACAGTCGCGCAGGACCAAATAGCCGCTTTTCTGCCACCTTCATCAATATTCAGACTCGACAATTCCTGTCGAGACTGCGAACACACTGGAACCTTTATGTCGAAAAAAGAAGAAGCATTCGAAGTCGAAGGCACTGTCACACAAGCCTTAGCCAATACGCGATTTCGTGTCCAATTGGATACCGGAACAGAAGTTTTGGCCCACGTCGCTGGAAAAATGCGCAAGAATTTCATTCGAATCGTGCCGGGTGACAAAGTTCGCGTTGAACTTTCTCCCTACGATTTGACCAAAGGCCGCATCGTTTTCCGCGAGCGATAACAGTCGCACTCGAATGCTCATCGATGATTCCAGAGGGACTCTGGAATTGTGCGCTGAAATCTGAATCTACTGCGCCAAACTTTGTCTGAATTTGGGCCAGTTAGCTTCGTTCGCAGGAAAGGTCATCTGGTCAGACCTGCGGGTACCCGTTAGCTTGTTGTGGTCGATCGGATTCGATCCGCTATTGTTGTCTTTCTGACGGCAGTCAAGCAGAACTAATGTTGCCACCAATTAGGGGTGACAATCTGTCAAACTATCACTTTGTCTGGAGATTTGTATGAGAGTTAAGCAGTGGTTGGCGTCCGCAGCCTTAGCCGTCGCGGTTTTCGCTGGGCTAGTCGTCCCATCAATGGCGCAACAATCTGCGGCACCCGTTGCCACAGTCGTTATCGCACCAGTCGAAAGAACTTTGGAAGACGTGGCATGGCTGATTGAAGCTGTGAACGTCCAAGGCTTTAGTGGCCTAGTTAAAGTCATGGGTGATTCGTACACCACTGGTTTGGACAAATCTAAGCCGATGGGTGTCATCGTTACTCTTGAAGAGGGCATGCCCAAAGCGCTTGTCTGCCTTCCAAACTTGAACCACAAAGAGTTCTTCGAGAAGCTTTCAGAAGCAAGCTTGCAAGTCGACGAACTAGGCAAGGACCTGTACGAAGTTGCGGTCGGCCCACAGTTGCTTGTAGCCAAAGTAACCAAGGACTGGATCTTCGTAGGTCAAAATGAAGATGCTG
>CAUJKA010000446.1 GCA_963204965.1 Planctomycetota bacterium
GCTTCAACTTTTAGTTCGACTTCTTTTACTGTCCACGGTGCCGTTAGTCCGAGAAGGTGCTGGTACAATTCTTTGTCTTGCATGGGGTTCTCCTTTGGCCCCAAATCATATCAAACCCACACAAATCCCGGATGGACCAAAAATGTTGGGAGCAGAAAGATGAACCTGCGAATTCTAGGCTTGCTTTACCTGTTGGTCTCGGGGCACGCTGACGCGCAAACGAATGCAGAGTCGGAACACGAGTTTTTCAACGACGGATCGGGGGAGATAGAGGGGCTACCCATAGATGAACTTGCTTATTCGCAATTCAAATCCGTGACTTTTCGTCCAGCTCCCGACTTTCTACTTGAGCCATTGAAAGACAGCTCATTCGCGTTTTTGAAGAAAATGCCAAATATCGAGCAGCTTCATATTCGATGCCTGACAGATCCAATAACGGAAACCACAGCAACCCTAATTTCCAACTGCAAAAAGCTCAAAGTGCTCGTCGTTGAAAATGCAGTGTTTTCCCAGGGGGCCCTGCCAATTATCTTGAGCATGCCACTTGAAGTAATTGTACTGCGAGGAATACCTGTGTCCGGTCAATTGCAGCACTTGAACACCAAGCAACTAACAAACCTAACTTTACGGCATTGTGGCTTACAAAACAAAGATGCAACGGCATTAGCCAACAGCCCCCGTCTAAGATACCTTGATGTGCACCGAAATGAATATCTGGACGGGCAGTTTGTTCGACGACTCGGATCGTTGCACAACCTCAAGGTGTTTTCTATTACTGGCCTTCAACTAAAGGTTGAAGATTGTCAGCTCGTCATCACAAACTTTCCTAAGTTGCAATCGCTGAACGCTGAAACCACGTCGGCTGAAGGTGAGGAGTTGCTCAAATCAAAGCTAAGCAAACTAAAGCTCCTGCCCGCGTATGATTTAGGAGCAAGCCCAATGTGGGGTTGGGATGTTCCAGAACCCGAATAGAGTCGACTTATGGTTCATACGCCGTGAATTCAGGAACCCCTCATCCGCCGCCCTTCTCCCCTTCGTGCCCCAAGGGCGAAGGGAGCAAGAAGTTTCGCGGCACGTTAAAGCGTCTGAAGCAGAGATCTGGTAGGGTGGTGTTGAGGAACGAAACCCACCATGTATTCCGAGGTTGAGCGAGTTTAGACGCAGCTATTGTTAGCTCGAAGCCTAACAATCTGCTGGGCAAGCCAGCAGGATTTAGGAAGAAATTACCTGGGACTTGTTGTGTAGATACGCGTCCCAGGATGAAAGAGTCTCAATCGCTGCCGCGATTTGAAAACCAACTAGGCTACGGCGCGACTACGAGCTGATTGAAAAAAACTTGAAATCCGACTTACAACGGCAACTTGTTCTTCTTCGGTCAGTTCTGGGAAGATTGGCAAGTGCAAGATCTCAAGAGCTGCTCGGTGAGTCTGTGGAAGATCTTCAGGTTGGTAGCCCAAGTTCTTGTAGCAGACTTGTTCGTGCAATGGAATTGGATAGTAGATTTCACTTCCGACCTTGTTCTCAGTCAGGTACGATCGCAGTTGATCGCGGCGACCATCATGAACTCGCAAGCTGTATTGGTTCCAAACGTGGAATGCAGCAGGGTCTTGGTAGGGTAGATCAATCGCGCCGGACTTGATCAATCCGGACTCTTCAAACAGATGGTGATAACGAGCCGCGTTGGCTTGTCGAGCAGCCGTGTACGCGTCCAATCGCTTAGCCTTTACTTCGAGCGCGGCAGCTTGGAATGTGTCCAAGCGACTGTTGATCCCGATCTCTTGATGATGGTATCGAGGCCGCATGCCGTGACCGCCTAGTAGTCTTAAGCGATCGGCTAACGATTCGTTGTCGACGGCAAGCATGCCTCCGTCGCCAAAGCCGCCTAGATTCTTCGTGGGATAGAAGCTGATACAGCCGATCGTTCCCCAACTGCAAACGGGACGCCCATGATAGGCTGCTCCAATTGCTTGAGCCGCATCTTCGATAACCGGGATGTCTCGATTGCCGGCCAAATTGCAGATGTCGTTCATCTGAGCCGCTTGGCCGAACAGGTGAACTGGAATGATCGCCCGCGTCTTGGAGGTGATCTTGGCGGCGATTTGCTGGGGATCGATGTTGTAGGTGCGAGGATCGATATCGGCGAAAACAATCTTCGCGCCCATACGAGATACCGCGCTGGCGGTCGCGAAAAATGTAAAGCTTGGGCAGATGACTTCGTCGCCTGGTTCAATATCCAGTGCCATGAGTGCGAGCAAGATCGCATCACTTCCCGATGCACAACCAACCGCATGCTTGGTGTTGCACAGCTTGGCGATCGACTTTTCCAAGCTAGTTACTTGCGGGCCGTAAAGAAACTTGCCGCTGTCGTAGACTTCGGCGAGAGCTTCCAATACTTCGTCGCGGATAACACTGTTGCTACGGCTAACGTCCAATAAGGGAACGGGGCGGTGGTTGAACATAGAATCACTCATTGAAAAATCGCGAAAACGGACATCCATGTCATTGTATTTGAAGTCTGGATTGCAGACCTAATTCTGTAGCGAGGATAGAAGTTCTGAGCCATCGAATCAAGCCAGACTGAGCGTATGGAGTTTGCAAATGACGGTTTTTACTGCCAAAAGGCTAAAAACGAAGGGATTTCGAGACTGAGGAGGGGATGAAAGCAGCGGGAGCTTCGAGAGCTGGGAACGTGGCAGGAAAACAGCGGACGGCACACGGAGTGTGCCTGCTACGAAATCTGCCGCCCCCGCGCATGGAAGCCAGCCAGTAGGTATCTGTACCTTACCGCAAAATTCCTCGCAAAGTAAACGATAAGGTCAGAGCCATGAACGCGCTGAGTTCCAAAATGTCTGGTTGGTGGCGTCGAGCACGTCGGTTCTGCATCCACAATATCCTGCGAGCCGATGATCCACCGAAGCGATTAGCCCTTGGCGTTGCCGTTGGGATCTTTGTTGCCTTTTTGCCTTTGATTGGAGTGAAAACGATTTTGGCTGTTGGGCTGGCGTGGCTGGTCGGTGGCAACAAAGCGGTCGGAGTCCCATTGGTCTGGATCTCCAATCCTCTGACATTTGTTCCGATGTACTATCCTGGTTACTGGTTGGGATGCAAGTTGATGCACGTTCCCGTCAGCGGCAAGTGGATCGAAACGCTTCGGGGCCACTCGAGTTGGATAGCCAAAATCGAAGAGTTAGCCACAAGCATGATGGATGTTGCCACTCCTCTATTCCTCGGTACCTTCTTAGTCGCCAGCGTGTTGGCAATAGCCAGCTATTACAGCTCGATCGCAGTGATTTCCAGCTATCGCATGCGTCGATGGGGGCAACTGATGCCTCCGACACGAAAAGGCAAAGTTTTACGATTGGGCTAAATCTGCGGGCAAGACTCGACCGATACTTGCCAACGGGGTGGAGCGGCTGCGCGCTTAAGGCGCGCAAATGATATCAAATGCAGTAATTTCGAACGCACTCGAAGGGCCTGACGTCCTTCTCGCGCCGATTCTGCGCATCTTGCGCGTGGCGGCGGTGATGAGTGTCACTCTGGTTGGGCTGGCATGCTGTAGTTCGCAAGCTTCGGCACAAAGCTCTCAGGCTTCAACGGCCTCTCAGGCTTCAATGGCCACTCAGCCGACTTTGAGAATGACCGGAACAAATACGGTTCGGAAAGTTCAGAAGTACTCAGTTCCCAAGTCGGATTCAACATCGAAGCAGTTTTCGGATTCTCGGTCCGTGGTGCCAGCTTCGATTCTCTCAGACACGCAATCGATTGTTCAATCTGCGAGTCACGAAGAGGTACTGATACCCACAGCGATGCATACCGGCGACGCATCCGTTGTGGCTTGTGATGATTGCAGCCTTGGCCCAAACGCCAGCGAGAGTATGTACGACTACATTGTTAGCGACAAACAATGCGGATCACACTACTTCTTGTTCGATTGGTCACGAGCGGATCTGTGGGTTGGAACTAGCAGCTTTGTAAATCCATCGAGCACTTTCACCAATGCGGCGGGCACTAACGTTGGACAGGTCGAAGGCGCTTTTGGTTTTCAAGAGGGATTCAACTTTGGCTCACAACTACCGAGTTTGCTTTCCGGTCAAGTTGGATCGCAAATAGGTATGCGATTTGTGCAGAGCAATCTAGCGGGCACTCAGTTGTCTAACTCAAGTCGCAATCAAATGTTTGCTACAGCCGGTTTGTTTCGACGCGTTGACTACGGATTTCAAGGCGGAGTCGTGTTTGACTATCTGCACGATCAGTGGATTGAGCGCGTTGATCTGGCCCAGTTGCGCGGCGAGTTGAGCTTTCTGTTTTCGCCGGCTCATGAAATTGGATTCAGATTCACCGAGAATGGTCGAACCAGCCAGCAACAAGTCAGGATTCCATCTTCAGGAACATTGGTTACCAGCCAGCTACGAGCATTAGATACATACAGATTGTTTGGACGAAGGCGTTTTGGTCCTTGCGCAGCCAGTGTTGTTGAAGCTCATCTGGGAACGTCCAATGATGGCGGTGTGCTGATGGGGCTTCTCCTGCAAAATCCATTGTCGGGCCAACTTGGCTTAGAGGCTTCGGCCAACTACTTCATCCCCAAAAGCTCTTTGGCTCAGAAAGACATGCATGAGGCGTGGAGCATTGGCATGGCGATCGTCTGGACTCCAGGCAGAAGCTTTGGCACGCAACGAGACTACTACCGTCCACTCTTCGAAGTCGCAGGTAGCGGCACACTTATTGCAACTAGGCCATAACCCGGTCAGAAAACTGGGCCGTAATCACCACAAATCGCGTTTAAATTAAGTCGATGAGTGAGTAGCCCCCTAAGGCTCTTAAAACTCTGTCCGAGCCAGTGTAAAATAGGCCGCTTCGATGGAGGGTATACAATTCCGATTTGAAGACTTTCGTCTCACCTCCAGTACGAGTTGCCTCTGATTGGCGCTACGCGACAAGTCTTGAAACAAAACTTTGAACATGAATAACGATTCTCGTGACGAGCATTCTGCCGTCACTTCTTCAACCAACGGTTCGCAGGTTGAAGACTCTCAGGGTGAAAATGGTGTTGCGAAATCTCCCAGACTATGGGCCAGAATTCGCGAAGCAACTGGAACGGTCTATGGTGACATTGGAACGTCCGTGCTTTACACGATTATGGAGATCACTCGCGAGACGGTTCTCTTGAAGCACTCTGGTTTGGGCCATGATCAAGCCTCGGCGCTAATTGCGTCTGGAGGACAACTACTTAGTCGCGAAGAGATATTGGGTGGTCTAAGTCTGGTCTATTGGGCGCTGATCTTTCTGACGCTCAAGTATGACCTTTTGATTATGCGTGCGGACCATCGCGGTGAGGGAGGTACATTTGCATTGTGGAGCCTTCTCAAGGGATACACTGGCAAAGTGCTTGGAGGCACCGCGATTAGTTTTTTGGTGATAACCGCTGCGGCATTATTAACAGCAGATGGAGTTATTACGCCACCAATCAGTATGCTAGGCGCATTCGAACCACTGGGTCCAAGTGCAGCGGTCATCGCAACGCTAGTTTGTCTCACGCTGCTCTTCAAAATGCAATGGCGCGGAACAAGTAAGGTGGGCGGCATTTTCGGTTGGTTCATGATCCTTGTCTGGTTTCCATGGATCGCTGCGAAAAGCATGCCTTGGATTCTTGCCAATCCAGACATCTTTGCTGCCGTCAATCCGATGTATGCGATTTCATTCTTGGCGAGCTTTCCATCAATCGGAGCGTTGGTAGTATTGGGAGTGGTAGTACTAGCGATCACCGGTGGTGAAGCCAAGTATGCAGATATTGGTCACTTCTCCACGTCCTCAGACTCAAACGTTGAAGAAGGTGAAAGCCTACCGCCAAAGCTCTCGGGTAGAATGCCGGTAATGTACTCGTGGTTTATGATCGTTCTTCCCTGCTTACTGATTAGTTACTCAGGTCAGTCGGCCTACCTGCTTTCGGAAGGTGTTCCGCCTCGGGCGAATACTTTTTATGCGATCACTCCAAAGTTTGGCAATCCAACGATTGACAGTTGTATTGGTGGACTAGATATGTTCATCGCAGCAATCGCAGCGATTATCGCTTCTCAAGCTCTAATCACCGGTATGTTTTCGATTGTTAAGCAGGCTACTGCTCTGGGCTTCCTTCCAAGATTTCGCGTTATCCATACTGACGCGCACGGTGAGGGGCAAGTGTACATTCCGGCGGTGAATTGGTTGTTGTTTATCGGATGCTGCTGCGTGACAATCGCTTTTCAAACGTCAGGGAATCTTGCAGCGGCTTATGGAATCGCGGTCACAGGGACGATGGGAATCACCACGATCATTTTTGGCTACGTTGCCTACTATCGATGGAAGTGGAAGTTAATCACAACCATTTTGGTATGCCTACCGATTTTGGTAATCGACTTGGGATTCCTTAGTTCAAACACGCTCAAGCTCCTCCACGGCGGTTACGTTCCCGTAGTCATCGCCATGGTCCTTGTTTCGGTCATGTTGATTTGGCAGTGGGGCAGGAAGCAGTTGGGCGAGGCCTTCTATAACTTTGGAGTCAAAGAAGGAAAGCGAATCGAGTGGCTGGTCACGCTTCGCGAGATGTTGGATGACATTGAAATTGCGATTCAAGAGAACTTGCCTGCCGCAAGGCAATTGATCCAAGGCAATCGGCGCTTGGTCGAGAGCGATCGGGCTGCTGTTTTTCTTTGCTCGCGTCCAATAACTTCCACGGAAGACTATGTGCCGGTGGTGCTTCGAGTGTTTCTGAAGAAGTACGGAGTTCTACCATCGCAAGTAGTCTTTTTGCACGTCAACCAGCTTAACGTGGCTTCGATATCGCCTCGTAAACGATGTCGCGTAATGTCTTTAGGCAGTGACATACACTCTGTCGTGGCAAACTACGGCTACATGGAGCAGCCCAATGTGCGTACATTGCTCAAGGACTTAAGAAAACGCGGTCGATTGCCTGTGGCGTCTGAACGTTGGATCATTGAGGTGGGTGAGGAGGAGGTGATCGTCGACCCGCAACTCAACGTCTTCAAGCGTATGGTGATTTATGCCTTTAGTTGGATCTTGAGGCTATCCACGCCAGCTCACAAATACCTCGGGCTATCTTATGACGCGGCAATTTCAAAGGAAGTAATTCCTGTTTGGATCGGTACCACTGGGGCGAAGATAACGCTGCCCGAATTGGAGCTTACCGGGCAGACCAGCTAGAGTTTGTTGAGTACGAATCAATGATGTTGAACGTCGTGAAATTCGTCCGAATTCCCTGTTTCCGGAGTTCTGGAGAATTTCACGACGCGAGGTTTTCTGACTCGCCATCCTTACCGCCCGCACAATGGCAGGGGAATTCCCCCTATCTGTCAATTCCGTGGTTGCTTGCTATATTGAGCCCACGAATTGAACTCAGCCTTATTGCTTATTCCTCACTTGATAGGGTTCTCATGAAGGTTGCGATCACCAAAGAGCGATACGCGGGTGAACGACGAGTCGCATTGACGCCAGCCAATGCTCCCCAGTTAGCCAAGCTTGGTTTGGAGATGATTGTCGAATCGGGTGCCGGAGTGTCGGCCGGATTTCTGGACAATCACTACCGCGAGAAAGGTGCCGTCGTTGTCGATAGTCTCGACCAAGCACTTGCCGCAGATATCATCGCGCAAGTGCGTTCTGCGGGCGCCGATTTAGACTCGGGTGAGGCTCTTCGAAGTAAGCTTCGCCCGGGTCAAATCGTTATCGGCTCGTGTGATCCTCTGGGCAAGCCAGCCTTCATCAAGCGTTGGGCCGACTCGGGAGCCACCCTGTTCTCACTTGAGCTAGTGCCGCGGATCACTCGTGCTCAGAGTATGGACATCCTCTCTTCGCAAGCCACGATCGCGGGTTATCGCGCGGTGTTACTGGCCGCGATGGAACTTCCCAAAATGTTTCCAATGATGATGACCGCCGCAGGAACATTAACCGCTGCCAAGGTCTTTATCATCGGTGCTGGAGTGGCTGGTCTACAAGCGATCGCAACGGCTCGAAAGCTTGGTGCCGTTGTTCATGCCTATGATGTACGTCCAGCCTGCCGCGAACAGGTTGAAAGCTTGGGAGGCAAATTCGTCGAAGTCCAGTTGGACGCGTCTAGCTCGGAAGACAAAGGTGGTTATGCCAAAGCGATGGACGAAGCGTTCTATCGCAAGCAGCGCGAACTGATGGCCTCTGTGGTTTCGCAAAGCGATGTCGTGATTACCACCGCGGCGATTCCCGGAAAACAAAGTCCTTTGCTCGTTACGGCTGATGCTGTTCGAGGCATGCCCGCCGGTGGAGTGATCATCGATTTGGCTGCTGAACGGGGTGGCAATTGCGAACTGACCAAGGCAGACCAAAGAGTCGTCGAGAATGGTGTGACCATCTTGGGGCCTACCAATTTGCCGTCGGATATTCCCAATCATGCCAGTCAGATGCTGGGGAACAATGCGGTCAAATTCCTGGGAAATATGATCAAAAAAGGCGAGCTGAACCTGAACTTGGAAGACGAGATCATTCGCGAAACGATGGTCGCGCATCAGGGACAAGTGACTTGTCAACGAGTCCGAGATTTGTTGACTTAGTCAGACCAAATCAAACCGAATTTGAACGACTGAAGCAGTCGACTTAATGGAGCTATTGAAATATGAGTGACTCAACCAAACGAGTACTTTGGTCGGTTCGCGCGGTCGCGGCTGTAATGCTGTTGGTCGCAAGTGTGGCGATCTTTTCATCCGCCTTCGCAAGCCCTATGCGACAGACAGATTCCCCTGGACCGAAGGTTAGTGGCGCAGTCGTTGCCCAAGATGAAGTCGACGCGACTGCGAAAGCTAAAGTAGATGAGTCACCAACTGAAACAAGCTCGGGGGCAACAACTGAAGAGAAGCCAGAACCTAAGCATGAAGCGGCGAGCTTTGGCAAAGGGGCTCGCTTGATGGCTAGCTTCACCGTCTTTCTGTTAGCCGTCTTTGTCGGCGTCGAAGTGATTAACAAGGTGCCGCCAACGCTGCACACACCGCTGATGTCGGGCTCCAATGCAATTAGCGGAATTACGATTATCGGAGCTTTGCTAACGGCTGGACATGTTGGCGGCGGTTTTGGTGCTACCCTTGGGATGATTGCCGGAATCTTTGCGATGATCAACGTCGTCGGTGGGTTTTTGGTAACGCACCGAATGCTGATGATGTTCAAAAAGCGGTAGTGTTGACTCGGTTGAACAGGTGTTTCACTCGTTTGTTTTGAAATGGCTAGGATATGACTTCAGTTCCTTTGATGTTCGCTTATCTGGCTTCGGCATTGTGCTTTATTCTTGGGCTCAAGCAAATGTCGCATCCGCGTTCGGCGGTGCGAGGTAATTTGATCGCGGCGATTGGGATGGGTGTAGCCATCATCGCTACGGTGCTTGATCCCAGCGTCGCAGGATATACATACATCTTGGTGGGCTTGGTGATCGGTAGTGTTGTTGGTGCTTATCTTGCATTGACGGTAGACATTAAAGCGATGCCACAAATGGTCGGATTATTGAACGGCCTGGGCGGCGCAGCTTCGACGTTGGTCGCTTGGGCAGAATTGCAGCTCAACACAGGGCAAACGACGGACGAATTGATTGCCATCGGACTTTCTGGACTGATTGGATCGGTGACCTTTAGTGGGAGCATGATTGCTTATGCAAAGTTAGAGGAATACAAGCAGTTTCGGACTCCATTCGCCTTGCCAAACCAGCCTTTGATCAATGGTGGTGTCTTCTTACTCACTTTGTTACTCACCTTCTTTTTGGCTCGAACCGCTTCCGAAGGTGGTCAAGTTGGTCTATATCTCTTAATCACTGTCATCAGTTTGATCCTGGGTGTTTTTCTGGTAATGCCCATTGGTGGAGCGGATATGCCTGTGGTGATTTCGCTAATGAATTCGTATTCGGGATTGGCCGGAGCCGCGACGGGCTTTGTGATCCAGAACGATGCGTTGATCATTGCCGGATCGTTGGTGGGAGCATCGGGTGTGATCTTAACGCAGATCATGTGCAAGGCCATGAATCGGTCGTTGACGAACGTCTTGTTCGGAGCAATGGCCGGTGGCGGAAAAGTCGCCAACGCAGACGAAGTATATGCCAATGTGCGCAGTACTTCACCAGAAGATGTGGCCATGATTCTCGATGGAGCACAGCGAGTGGTTTTTGTGCCAGGCTACGGAATGGCCGTCGCTCAAGCTCAACACGCCGTCCGCGATCTGAGCAAATTGCTTGAGTCGCGAGGATGCACTGTCGAGTACGCGATTCACCCAGTTGCGGGTCGAATGCCTGGGCACATGAATGTGCTGCTGGCCGAGGCTGACATTAGCTACGACAAATTGCGAGAGATGGACGACATTAATCCTACGCTGGACACCGTCGACGTGGCGATCGTCATCGGCGCGAACGACGTGGTGAATCCCGTTGCCAAGACTGATCCACAAAGTCCGATTGCGGGCATGCCTATTATCGAAGTCGATAAGTGCCGAACAGTTATCGTCATCAAACGTAGCTTGAGTCCAGGTTTTGCAGGTATCCCCAATCCGCTATTTGCCATGCCGCAAACGTTGATGTTGTACGCTGACGGCCAAGAGGCGGTTCTGAACATCGTTAAAGAGATGAAGGCCAACGCGTAGGGTGTGTAACCTAGGAAATCTGAACCAGCTGAATTACACAACCGTTTTGTTCGCTGTGGAAGTCGACTGAATTCCAAGACGGCGTTTAATCTCGTCGAGATCCAAACGCAGGTGCTTGCGAAACAGCATGTAGTCCGCTGAGTGGACCAGCATGTTGGCTCCCAGTTCGAACATTCGCACTTGTTCGTCTAAGCTTCCCCAGTAGTGAATGCCTGCTCCTACGCCAGCAGCGCGGGCGGTGCGAAAGATCTTTTCGCAAGCCGATAGAAACGAGGGATGTTCCCACTGTTCGGGTATTCCAAGGCTGCAAGTCAAGTCGTGAGGGCCGATCAGCACGCTGTCTAGTCCGGGAACTTGGACAATCTCCTCCAGCACGTTCATCGCTGGCACGCTTTCTGTGTTGACGATCACGAGGCGATTCGACGCCGCGTCTTTCATGTACTGCTTGAGATCCTCTTCGATCGGTTCGCCAGCAAGCATCGCGTCCAGTCGCTTACCGCGAATGGGTCGGTACTTCACCGCCCCCACAAGATCGCGGACCTGTTGAGCGGATTCAACGTAGGGTGCGATCACTCCCGCAGCACCACCGTCTAACACCATGGTCGCCGCATAAGGATCTGGTGCGGGAATGCGAACGATCGTAGGAATGCCCAGAGCGTTATAGGTTTGGCACATCCACGAAAGCGGAATTCGATCGATGGCGGTATGTTCGGTATCGATGAACACGAAATCAACTCCACTGCCCTTGAGAATCTCGGGATAACGTGGCGAAGTTGAAACCGTCAGCGTTCCAAAAACTGGTCGACCTGATCGTAAAGCCAAAGCGAGTTCATTCGGAGTCACAGTAGTTTCGCTCGCAGAGGGAGAAGGAAGAATGGCGTCGCGTCACTATAACCTCCTAGCGCATGTTTGGGGAGCAGCAACGATCAGGCAATCGCTGGTCGAAACACCAACGACACTTGACCGCAAGCATCACATTGGATATCAACATGCAGATTGGAATGATCCATTTAGGTCCATCCTATCCGCACCTTGATCCATCACATCCGAACAGGAGCAAAAAGCAATGACGATTACTCGAGTTGGCTCGAACGAAAAGTACGCCGACGGTTGGGACGCAGCGTTTGGCAAGGCTAAGCCAGCCAAGAAGGCCACTGGAGCGAAGAGCGCACCTGTAGCGAAGGCCAGCGCTGAAAAGACTGGGAAAAAGTCCAGCACAACTAAGCCCAGCCCAACCAAGCCTAGCACAACCACAAAGAGTGTTGCAAAGAAGGCTCCAGCCAAAAAGGCTGCAACCAAAGCTGCTCCAGTTGCCAAAGTTGGAGCAAAGCCTGCTGGAAAGAAGAAAGCTGCACCCAAGAAGGCAGCAACCAAAAAGAAGTCTTAGGCAGGACTTCATTGAACCGCACGGCTTAACGGACTCTCACTCATCCGAATGAGGGAAATCCTGTCGGAGACAGGTGCGACAATTAAGAGTCGCTCCCGTTTCCAACGGGATTCTTTCGCATTCATAGCCCAGTCGCTCCCGTTTCCAACGGGATTTTTTTCGTTTTCTAGCCCAGCCCATCAGTTTCTACCGGATTTGGATAAATGTTGCGAACAAAGGAGTGGTTCGGGTAGAATAGAGACTCCTCCCGTTCCCCTCCCACCGCATGGTAGCCGATGCATCGCTCCACCCTGCTCTCGACGTTCGCGAAACATTCGTCGCGGCATTCTACTCGTTGGATTGCCCTACTTCGCACTCTTTGTTGTCTTGGGTTCGTTGCTGTCTGTAGGATTTCAGTTCTTGACGCTCAAGAATCAACGACTCAAGAAGATCATTTCGAGAATCATGTTCGGCCGCTCTTGGTAAAGAACTGTATTCACTGCCATGGGCAAACCAAGCGCGAGGCGGGATTGGATTTGTCGTCGTTGGATGGAGTGCTTCGAGGCGGAGATTCCGGTCCAGCGATGGCTGTGGGGAAGTCGGACGAGAGCTTGATTGTTGAAGCACTGCGGCATCAGTCGCTGCAAATGCCACCCGACAAAAAGCTGGACGACGCAGCCGTCGATCAGATCGTTCGATGGATTAACGACGGAGCATACTGGCCAACTGGTCAAGTACTGAAGGTCGTTGTCAAAATTACAGATGAAGACCGACAGTGGTGGTGCATGCAACCGATTCGTGATCCCGCACCTCCGCAGGTTGCCAATCCGCAATGGTGTCGCAACGAAATTGATCAGTTCATTTTGAAGCGTTTGGAATCCGAGGGGTTAGCGCCATCGGAACCTGCATCGGCGTCGCAGCTCTACCGTCGAGCCCACTTGGCAGTCACTGGCTTGCCTCCCAAATTCGACGCTAAGCAGATCGAGCAATTGGCTCAGCCCAGTGGGTACGATCAGTGGGTCGATGAACTGCTCAATCAAAAGTCCTATGGCGAGAATCAAGCTCGGTATTGGTTGGATCTTGTTCGATACGCCGAGTCGGATGGGTATCGAGCCGATGCGTACCGTCCGGCAGCTCAGCAATATCGCGATTACGTCATTGAATCTTTCAATGCTGATAAGCCCTACGATCAATTCATCATGGAGCAATTGGCTGGCGACGAAATCGATCCCAGCAATCGCCAAGCGTTAGTCGGGACGATGTTCCTCAGGCACTGGATTTACGAACACAATCAGCGCGATGTCGAGGGACAATGGCAGGAAATTTTGGATGACGTGACGGAAACTACCGCGGATGCATTTTTGGCGCTCGGACTCAAGTGTGCTCGATGTCATGATCACAAGTACGACCCGTTGCTGCAAAAGGATTTCTTCCGATTGCAAGCCTACTTTGCCGCGATGCACCCTCGCGAAGATCTTCCCGTTGGGACGATTGAGGAGCGGGAAAAATACTTGCAAAAGTATGAGGCATGGGAGCTTGCGACTCGCAAAATACGGCTGGCTCTCTACGAAATCGAAAATCCTGTGCTCTTGGCGCATGCTACTCGGGAGGGATTTGAAAAGTTCGTTCCCGAAATCAAAGCGATGGTGCTGAAGCAACCCTATGAGCGAACACCGCGTGAACATCAGATCGCCACTTTGACTCAGCGACAATACGATCTACAGCCTGAGAAGCTGCCCGATTGGCTTGACAAGGAAAAGTTGGCCAAGCGCCAAGAGTTGCTCGACGAACTTGCCAAGTTCGACTCGATCAAGCCTCAGCCCTTGCCGACTCAGCCTTTTGTCGCCACGGACGTTGGACCAATCGCGCCGCCGATGCATATTGTGGGCGATCGTGAGAAGGTGCCCGTCGAACCTGGGCCGCCGTCGATCATCGACGATGAACCCGCTGAAATTGTGTCGCCTCACCCAGCTCTACAAACAACCGGTCGAAGAACTGCACTGGCCAAGTGGATTGCAAGTCCTGAAAACCCACTGACTGCGAGAGTCATCGTCAATCGTGTTTGGGAACAGCATTTTGGTGTGGGACTTGCCGAAAATGCGAGTGACTTTGGGCGATTGGGCGAGTCGCCGTCGCATCCTGAACTGTTGGACTGGTTGGCTTCAAGGTTTATTGAAGATGGCTGGAGTCTGAAACGGCTTCACCAACGGATACTCAAGTCTGCCACCTATCGACAATCGAGCGTACGAGTTGATTCACTGGCTTCACGAATTGACCCTTCACGAATTGACCCGGGCAATCGATTGCTTTGGCGGATGAATCCTCGTCGGTTGAGCGGCGAAGAGATCGTTGATGCCATGCTTACTTCCAGCGGTGAGTTGAGCAAAGGTACCAAGCGAGCCGTTTACGAAAAGGTGATGCGAAACAACTTGCATCCACTCACTAGTCTGTTTGATTTTCCTGATCGCATTCGCAGTGTTTCCAAACGGCATCGAACGATCACCAGCACACAAGCGTTGATGCTGATGAATAATGATTGGATTCGCGAGCGAGCAATCAAGCTTTTGAACTCAACAAAGAACCTCGATAGCGCAGAATTTGTTGCGCAGGCCCACGAACGTGTGCTGGGCCGTTCAGCGTCGGAGGAAGAGATAGCGTCGGCACTCGCGTTTATGCAGGATTATTCTCAGCTTGCACCAGAACCAGCTGCCGTTGAACAAGCTACCGTCGAACCCAATAGTGCGGATCAGCCCATTCAAGAGACGAAGCCCTCGGCTAATCAAGTAGCCAGTCAAATGCCGAAACCCGATGCGGTTCCAACCGATGTTGCCAAGCCAGAAGTAAAGACCAGCACTCCAAATGCCGATCCAAACTCAGTTGCTACAAACGAGCCCATCGTAGGCGCTAGTGGGAAAAGCAAGCCTAAGGAAGATCCCAAAAAAGCTGACGGTAAAGCTGCTTCCAAGGAAAAGGCGAAAGAGCCTGAGATTATTCTTTCGCCACAAGAGCAAGCCCGTGTTGCCTTGTTGCACGCTCTGCTGAATTCCAATGAAATGATCTACGTGGATTAGGATGTTAGCGAAATGAAAAATCACAATCCAAATCCAGTTTACCGTTCGCGTCGCCAGATGCTCTTGCAAAGTGGAGCAGGCTTTGGGGCTTTGGCCTTGGCAAGCTTGATTGATGGATCGTTTGGCTCCAACGCAATAGCTTCCGATAAGCCCGTTTCGCCACTAACCGCCAAACTCGCTCATCATACGGCTCGCGCCAAGAGCGTCATATTTTTGTTCATGGAAGGTGGGCCAAGCCATCTGGACACGTTCGATCCTAAGCCTGCCATTCAAGAGCTAGCTGGGAAGCCCTTGCCTGCCAGTTTTGCTCGAGTCATCACTGCGATGGGCGAGTTCGAATCGCCGGTGCTGCCTTCAAAGCGAAAGTGGAAGCAGCACGGACAAAGCGGCTTGTGGATATCGGACTGGTTGCCGAATATTGCACAACATGCTGATGAGCTCGCCGTAATTCGATCTTGCTGGACTAACGGCATCAATCATTCGGGCGGCGTTTGCCAGATGAACTCGGGGAGTCAATTTGCGGGCCGGCCATCACTGGGAAGTTGGGTGACTTACGGGCTGGGAACTGAAAACGACAATCTGCCCGCCTTTGTCGTAATGCAAGACACGAAGACAACCGTAACGAATGGGCCTCGCAATTGGAGCGCCGGCTTTATGCCTGCGGTCTATCAAGGTACCGCTTTGCAGGTTGAGGGAACTCCCTTTCCAAACCTTGCACCGGCAAAGCAGGTTACGTCCGAGCAACAAAGACTTGAACTGGACTTCATCAACTCGATCAATTCCAAGCACCTTCGGGAGCGATCAGGGAATAGCGATCTGGAAGCTCGCATCGGAAGCTACGAACTGGCCTATCAAATGCAATCCAGCGCGCCTGACGCAGTTGATCTGGCGCACGAGTCAGCTCAAACTCTCGAAATGTATGGCATCAACAATCCCGCGACGGCTGCTTACGGTCGAAACTTGTTGATGGCGCGGCGAATGGTCGAGCGGGGCGTCCGTTTTGTACAGTGTTACCACGGCGCTGGTAGCAAGTGGGACGCACATAGCAAGATTGAAACGAATCACACCAAGATGTGTGCAGAGATGGATCAACCCGTTGCAGCTCTTCTAACCGATCTGAAGCAACGCGGTTTGCTCGATCAAACACTAGTGATCTGGGGTGGCGAGTTTGGTCGGACGCCTCAAAGCGAAAAAGGCGACGGACGCGATCACAATCCAACTGGCTTCACGATGTGGCTTGCCGGTGGTGGTGTTCGAGGCGGTCAAGTGTACGGTGCAACCGATGAAGTCGGATTGCACGCTGTGGAGGATCGACTGCATGTGCACGATCTTCACAGCACGATTCTTCATCTCGTAGGAGTCGACCATAAGAAGCTGGTCTACCTTCACAAAGGCCGTCCCGAGCGAATCGACCAAAATGAGGGGCGTGTCTATACCAAGATCGCCAAAGACATTTGATCGTGCCCGTACACTTTCAGGCTGAGAACCCTCCAGCCGTGGCAAAGTTACCCGACCGACATTTTCCTGACCTCGGATGGCTCTTCACGTTCCGCTTTTTGAGTAGAATTTGGTGAGCTCACGACAACGGCGATCCCTATCTTGCCGCCGTACATAAAATAGTGCCTCACCATCCCGCGTTGCCGATTTTGGCCGCGATTTAACCCCACCGAATTGAAGAACTCCTAAGGATCTCAACATGCGTATGAAAGTATCTTTGTTTTTGTTAGCTGCCGGCTTGGCGGTGCCAGTCGCCATGAGTGCCGATCAGGTCAAACTTGGTGATCCTTCGCTGACCGCGGGGATTGCTGGACAGGGCGATTTGACTCTGTCGCAAGTGGCCGCATGGTTGGCCAAGCCAGAAAATCATAAGCCGCTGGAAGTGCAGCTTCCCGAGAACTTGGCTCCAGGCAAAGACGCTCTTTACGTTCCCGAGGACAACCCGATCACTCGTGCCAAGATTGAGCTTGGTCGACAGCTCTATTTCGATCGACGATTGAGCGTGGGTAACGAAGTGAGCTGTGCAGATTGCCATCATCCGGATGAAGGATATGGACGCAAGACGCAGTTCGGCGTCGGAATTAAGGGATTGACCGGAGATCGCAATTCGCCCACATCGCTCAATAGGATTCTCAGTAAAGCCCAGTTCTGGGATGGTCGCGCGAAGGATCTTGAAGCTCAGGCAGTCGGGCCAATTGCCAATCCGATTGAGATGGGAAATACTCACGAAGAATGCGTTAAGTTCGTTTCGGCCAACGCAGTTTACAAGGCTCAATTTGAGAAGATCTTTGGTCGTGCTCCAAACATCGACGATGTAGGCCGAGCGATCGCAACTTTCGAACGGACAATCGTCACTGGAAGCAGTCCCTACGACTATCAAGCCAAGGTTGACCAACTGGACAAGTACTTGGAGAGCGAAGGCCTTCAAGACTTAGAAACGTTGAAGAAGGAAGAGCCCAAGACTTATGCAGACTATGTTGAGGCTAAGAAGTTGGCCAAGGCAAGTCCGATGAGCGAATCGGCCATTCGCGGACAAAAGTTATTCTTCAGCAAAGAAGCCAACTGTGCCGCATGTCACGTTGGAGTTAACTTCACCGATGAAAAATTCCATAACCTGGGAGTCGGCATGGCGTCGGATAAACCTGATCTAGGCCGCTTCAAGGAGACTGGCAAGGAAGAGGACAAGGGTGCCTTCAAGACACCGTCGCTTCGCAATATCGCTCAGAATGGACCGTACATGCATGATGGAAGTCAAAAGACTCTGCTTGAAGTCGTTGAATGGTACGCAAAGGGCGGACATCCGAATCCACACTTGAGCGACAAGATCAAGAAGTTCGAAGCTTCGGAGCAAGACAAGAAGGACTTGGTTGCGTTCATGGAAGCGTTGACCGGTCCGCTGCCTAAGGTCGAGTCGAAGCGGCTACCTGCGAAGTAGTTTACGCAAGAGACCTCTAGAAATCACAAACGCTTTGGACTTCGATGAAGTTCAAAGCGTTTTTTGTTTGCATCGGTAGCTTGAGCAGCCTGCGGGCGAGGACGCCCGCGCACCAGGATGGAAGAACAGTCGCCTTCGGCTTGCCGTTAAACGAATTAGTCCTGCGGGCGAGGACGCCCGCGCACCGAACTCGTCTAACGACCTTGCGCGATGCCGTCTTTGCTTGAGGCGGTTTGACCGGGAATAACTTTTCCCGTGGATAGGTCGAGCTGTCCGCCTTGCGAACCCTTTTCGCGTTCGCCCTTGAGCCAATTGGCCAGGTCGGAGAGTTTTCGATCGGGAGGGTTTTCGCCACCGATTTCGTCACCAGGAGTATGGCCCCACACGATCAATCGATTGTCCCCTGTTTGAAGTTGCAGGAGCCAAGGCTTGCCGGTGGATACGTCATTGTCGCGAGTCACTCGCAGCCATTTAATCTCAAGCTCGGATCGTTGGCCGCTGACCTCAAGAAACTGCGCCAGCTTCAGCGCATGATGAACTCGTACATCAGCGTAGGCCATTCCGGTTGGGGTCCGATCAATATTCTCGATATCGATCAAGAGAAACTCAAAGACTTGCGACTGTGAAAAGTCAGAAACGGGCAGGACCACTCCATATTGATCAACCGGGTAAAACCCTTGCTTCCATTTGCCCGACTCAGACTCTTGATAGGGAACTTGAATCATGGCCAACGGCTGGCGATACACCAAATCGACAGCAACCGCACCGCTATATTTTCGTACTCGTGTGGCAGACTTGACCCACGGATGAGTTTCAAAGGCACTCGCAATGTCGGCGTTGGCAGAAGGGTCCAGTGTGTTGATGCGATCCAGTCGTTTTTCCTTGAAGACCTCTTCGAGCACCGATGACTTGATCCAAGAAGGTTGTGTCGAGATCTGAACTTGATCAATTTTCAGCGAGTAAAAAGTTCGGTCAATACGATTGGCAGCGTAGTGATACCAACCCCAATATCCAAAGATCACCAGCGGAATCAAAGCAAACAAAAGCGAACCACCAGGCACAACATGTAGAACATGCAGCATTCGATCGCGGAAACTTCGTGTTTCGTTGGCCATTTTGGACTACTTATCGAATTGTGGTAGAGCTCGTTCGGCTTCACGCCTCAATTAGCTCTTTACCATATTTTAAGAACCGACTGCAACTGAATTCCTGATTTTGCTTCGACGGAACGACTCACACGAGTGACCAGAGCTATCAAATCCTTGCTCTTAGCTTGTCCTGAAGCAATTACAAAGCCTGGGTGGGCCCAATCCATGGCGAATTCGCCTTCCCGCGCGTCACGAACTCCGGCTGCCTCAAGGACATCCGCCAAGCGTGTACCATCGGGTTCGATGAAGGCTTGAGCCGTTCGAGAGTTCATTACCGGCTGAGCAGCGCGTCGAACGATCCAATTGGATTGCATTCGGCGAGTCAGCTCGGCAGAGTTCCCCGCACGTAGTTTGAATTCGGCTTCGACAATAAAGTTGTCTTGAAGGTTGCTGCGGCGGAAGCCAAACTGCAGTTGATTTCCACTCAGCTTCTCCAGGTTACCTGCGCGATCGATCAGCGTCACACTGGCTACTCGGCTGCCGATATCATCATTGGTGATGCCGGCGTTGGTGGCGATGGCCGCTCCAACGCTACCTGGAATTCCAGCCAGATGTTCCAGACCACCCAGACCCGCGCCAACGGCTGCAGAGATCACATGATTGAGTTTGGCGCCGGCTCGAGCGGTCAAACGATCGTTGGCGATAGAGACTAGAGCCATTTCAGCGGTCGAAAGGTGAATTACCAGACCGTCGACGCCTTCTTCCCGGATCAAGAGATTTGACCCAGCCCCAAGCAGCCGAATGGGCAGGCCCGCTGAGGAGGCTTCTTTGATGAGTCCAGCCAGTTCGGTCAGATTACCGGGCTCAGCAAAGTACTTTGCCTCGCCACCCAACTGAAGCCAAGTGAACGCAGCCAAGGACTCCCGCTGACGGACGATATGCGACAATTTCTCGGAGAAAATCATGAAACGGTGAAGTCCCAAATTGAAAGAGGCGAGCAGTCAAACCAATGCTGAATGCTCGCCATCTTAGATTTTCCTGTTGAATTTGCTACGGGACATCGAATCCCGAGCTTACCTAGCGAAGAATTTTGCTTTGCTGGTCTCCGGCAGGCTTAGCGCGAGCCAACAGTTCTTGCATTCGGTTCTTGTTTTGCATTCCGGTCAGACTTAACCGGCGCCATTGATCTGAGTCTTTGCAGAACATTACAACCTGCGGTAATGTTTCGCCCTTCATCAGTTGTTGAGCTAATTCTGGACGTTCATCCTTGTCCACGTAAGTTACGATCACATCCTTGAGTTCTCCGGCCGATTTCATCGGCTCGATAGTGTCTCGCTTCATGAGCTCGCAAGATGCACACCATTTGGCCCCAATGAGAATCAAGATCGGCTTGTTCTCTTTCTGGGACTGCTGAATCGCCTCCTCGTAAGTGAGCGGCTTGTTGACTGCGGTTCCGGTAACCGACAACAGTAACGCTAATACGACTCGAACCATACACTCATCCTTCTGCTACAAAGTGTTCCGACACGCGTCCATTGCTAACTTGAGGCAGGGTTCTTCCAGTCTGCAAGTCAACGAAACCTTACGGTTGGCCGACTATTCTCCGCGAGCTATAGACCGCCGTGTCTGTTATCAAACTCAGTTGCAATCGATGGGGCGCAATTCAAGTAGCAGGTTCAAGATGAGTAAACAGTGACGATTGAACTGAGTTTGAGGACTAAAACTGGGGTCCGAGTATAGAGATCACGACTTCACTGACAACCAGCCGTTCATTGCAGTTATGTTCGGATTTGCTAGCATTGAAGGTTGATTCAGCATTTGGCTTTTTGGCCACAGAAAGTTCATTATCCTGCTCAATACGCGTTTTTTGAGGCTAGCGACGCTAAAAACGAATTTGCTAAGCTGGTAAGATGCTGTGACTTGGAGGCCCCCCGGTGGTGCCTCAGCGGCGGAAAATTTTTTGCTTTTGTCTCCAGCTTTTTTCCGCGAACCCCTCTAAAAATACTAGTTTTGGCGCAATTCCATGAAGCTTCGGCTGGGCCTTTTGGGGCTCTCCAACGACTGGCGAACCAGACATTTACCCGCACTTCGCGTCCTTCAAGAACGCTTCGAAGTGGCTGGTGTTTATTGTTCTGTGAGTTCGTTTGCCGACAACGTCGCCCGAGAATTCGGTGCTACTAAGTTCGATGGATTTCGCGAGCTGATTCGACGCGATGACATCGATGCAGTCATGTTGTTGGAGAGTAATTGGAACGGGATTCTTCCCATTCTTGCCGCATGCGAATACGGTAAGGCGGTGTATTGCGGCAGTGAGATTGAATTGACTCCTTGCGAAGCCGAGCAGGTTCGTGGCGAGGTTGACCGTGCTGGAATTGCCTTTCTAACTGAGTTTCCGCGACGGTATGCACCAGCGTCGATCCGTCTGAAGGAGCTTTTGGCGACTCGACTTGGCGCACCGCATCTGCTCTTTTGCCACCGTAGATTGACGATCGAAGGTAATCGTGGGCGGTCCGTATTGTCCCGCGCGGATCGTGAATTGATGGAGTTAATGGATTGGTGCTCGTTCATTGTCGGTCGCCCCATTCGATCCGTTCAATGCTCGCAGCACCTAAGCAACACGCCGGGCGGTCCACCGTCGACGGACCCAGACTATCGATCGCTGAGCGTTGACCTTTCCGCTCCAGATGCCCCACTGGGAACGACGGTCGCTCAAATCAGTTGCGGAACGTACTTTCCGAATGCTTGGAACGAAGCCATCGCCTACAGACCACCTGCGTCGGTCCAAGTCTGTTGCGAAAAGGGCCTGATCTTTGTAGATTTGCCAAATCAACTTGTGTGGTTCGACGATGCCGGACGACATCAAGAGACTCTGGATTCAGAAGCTCCCGTAGGTCAGTTGCTAATGAACCAATTCCACCGAGCGATCACCAGTCTGGTACGTAAGACTGGCGATTTAGACGACGTCTTTCACAATCTACAGGCTCTGGAAGCCGCTCGGCAGAGCGTTAAGCAACGCCGCGCCATCGATTTGTAGGTACTTGGGCTGGACGGCGGCCCAGTGTGCCACGACAGTCCCTGTCGTTCTTCCTCTTCATACTACTTCAGCCCGATGGTCGCTCAACCTCCGCCGGGATGCCCGTCTACCGTTCGGAACGCGTTTCGGCTCCTGTTACTTCACATTGATTAGTTCAACGTCGAAAATCAGCGTGGCGTTGGATGGTATTAACGGTGGTCTACCAGCTGGCCCATAAGCTTTGAAGCCTGGGATTATCAGCGTTCGCTTTCCGCCGACTTTCATGCCTTCCATTCCAATATCCCAGCCTGGAATCACTTCGCCGCGGCCAAGACCAAAGGAAAACGGCGCTTTGCCTACGGAACTATCAAAAGGCTTACCCTTTTTGTCGTCCTTACTCGAGTCGTACAACCATCCTGAGTAATGGACAGTCAAGCTCTTTCCTGATAGTGCTTCAGCACCTTCGCCGACAAGATTGTCGATGATCTTCAGTTCATCCACAGCGCCAGTTGGCATTTCCGAGCTTTCCAAGCCGTGCGAATGCGAATGGCCCTCGTGATCATGGGAAGCCGGTGGATTGGACGAGGCAGGTTTGGCAGCCGGGGTGCTTCCATCCTTGGTCTCGGGGATAAAGATCACAACCAGCAGGCAGACGACGATTCCGCAGATTAGCAACAATGCGGTAGGTTTCATAGGACGCCCTCGAATTGGAAGATTGGGATGACTAGCTGAACCGGCTAGACTGATTCGGCAAGTCGACGTTGTCTATAGTACTTCAGCCCGGGAACAAAAAAACAGCTCGCTGAAATCAAGCCGAAGATGACGTGAGCCCATTGGGGAAACAGAGCCATGGCAATGCTGGCCAATAACATCGCTCCCGCTTGAATATAGAACTGTCCTGAGAGTATGCCAGCTTTCACAAAAAATACCATGGACCCGATCAACGGAAGTATCGGAGAAAGTGCCAAAGGTTGCAGCCCCATCAACCATTCAAGCGGTGTTAGAACTGCTATCCCCACCAAGCTCGCGCCCCACACGTGAGCGATTTGTCGCTCGACAAACGTTACCGGTCCCATCCGACGACGCAGGGCCCAAAACACAACAGCCCAGGCACCGAGCCCAATAGTCCAAAGGGCAGCGTAACCAGCGCGACTTTCGACTCCTCGCCAGCTTAACCACTGAGTCAACAGGCTTACCGTAAGCAGCACTAAACTGTGCCACATCCAAAGCAGGCCCCAATTCTCGAGCACTACGGCGTGGTGAGTTTCACGGAACCAGCGAGCCATGACCTCGAAGAACCTGCCACCGCGGGCTTCGATCGGTTCATCGCGCAAGAATGCTTCCAAGTCGGACGCTAAGTCGTCGGCCGATTGATAACGTAGGTCCGAAGGCTTTTGAATGCTCTTGGCCACGATCATCTCTAAATCGCGGTCGATGCTCGGTTCAAAAAAACGAACCGGTGGAGGATCGTGCTCCAGGATTTGCATGGCGAGTTGAAACGGCGAATCGGCTACAAAAGGAGGGCGTCCCGTTAGAGCGTGATAAAGCACGGCTCCCAGCGAATAAACGTCGCTTCGTGCGCTGACTTGTACGCTTCGACCAGCGGCTTGTTCGGGAGGCATGTAGCTAGGAGTGCCGACTGCAGCGCCTGTACGAGTCAGGCTGTCGTGCGAGTCAACTAGCTTGGCCAATCCAAAGTCCGTCACGCAGACTCGGCCGCCACTTTCGAGCATGATATTCGACGGCTTGATATCGCGATGCAGAATGCCCTGCGTGTGAGCGTAGTGAATGGCATGGCTGACACTTGCCAAGATTGTTGCGGCTTGTCGTTGCGGCAACGGTCCTTGGCGGAGCAGAGCTGCTAAGGTTTGCCCGCGAATCAACTGCATGCTGAAGAAGGGTTGTCCCTCGAATTCGCTAACCTCATAGACTGGAACGATGGAGGGATGTTGCAAACGAGCGGTTGCTTCTGCTTCGGTAATAAATCTCGCGCGGTTCTCTGGGTCTAATGGACGATTCTCTTGGATCATCTTGATCGCGACTTCGCGGTTCAAGCTACGTTGCCGGGCTCGATAGACTACACCCATTCCACCGCGACCAATAACCTCCAGCAACTCATAGTCGGCAATGTCGCGCGGCAGGTTGAACTTATTCGGTTTAGCGACGGCTTCAGTTTCATCATCGGGATGAACAACGCTGAATTGCCGAGCTTCAGAGGCGGCGACATCGGTCACGATCAGAGTGCCCCAGATGTCGCGCAGGTCATCAGCGAACTCGGGGTGCTGCGCCGTGGTGACCTGCAAGTCCAGTTGCTCACCAACTTGAATGCGTTCAAGCAGGCTGCTCACCAAGTCGGCAAACTGCTGTTCACGCACAAGTGTTTGATCCGGAGCTTCGCGATTCATTCGGGCCCGTTTTCGAAGTCAGAGGTTTCGCCGGCGATGATTGATCTCAGACGCTTGAGTGCTCGCAGATACCTCATGCTGGCTGCCGGTTCGGTAAGGCCCAAAGTGACGGCCACTTCTTGATTGGTCAACTGTTCGTAATGACGCATTAGCAGGATGTCGCGATCGCGATCTTCAAGCTGTTCAATGCAGGCTTGTACCTGTAGGGCCATTTCGCGCTGAGTCGCTTTGGCTGCGGGAGTCAGTTCGGGGTCAAGTAGTTGTCCTGCAAGTTCGATAGTCGATGCATCGAGTGTGCCTTGAACTTCTAAGCGTCGCTCGCGATCCACGCTGCGCTTGGCCGACACGCGATGTCGGCGGTGAGCGTCGATGATTCGATCTTTGGCTATTTGACGAATCCAAAGATGGAAGGGCATCGCTGGATTTTCGAGATAGATTTGCAGTCGCCGACTGGCTTCCACCAAGACTTCCTGAACGATGTCGGACACGTCGACTCGCTGAGCCACGCGTTTGTCCAGACGCATGTCGATCATGCGCTTGAGTGCCTCGCGATGGCGAGTCAATAATTGCTCGATCGCCATCTCGTCACCACGTTTGGCATTGACCAAAAGGTTGGCGGTTGGGTCAGGTTCTGGCCATATTGAATTTGTCATCAAACCACTTTGTGAATCTGCGTGCGGATAGGATCTGGCAGGTTCTCAGGAATTGGCAGGTGCCCCAGAAACCACTTCTGGTGGAAACCATGAAGGGTGGGTGCCGCCTTCCGCGCCTGAACTATTCTGAACCAACTACCCAGATTTGGGAATGCCGCCGGTTGAGGTGCTGAAAATGTCGAGGATTTCAATTACATTAGTTTTCCATCAACCATACGACCTTCTTTTGAGATTTCGATTGCCGTGTCCTCGGGGCATGGCGAATTCCTACAAATCCTTCCCCACAAGCTAGTTATGCCAATCAAGTTCGCCTGCCCGCAGTGCAAAAACGTCATGACCGTGGATAGCAAATTTGCGGGAAAAAAGGGGAAGTGCAACAAATGTGGCAGCGTAATCGAAGTCCCGGCTGAATCGCCAGCGACTGCGGCCAGCGGCGGTCAGCCAGCTCGCCAAGCTGCGCCCGGTCAAGCGAGGCAAGGCCAGCCCCGACCTCAACAGAATCCAGGCCAGCCAACTTCTGCTCAGCCCGGCGGAGGTCCTGCCGGAACCGTTCCTGGATCGCCGCAATCCTACAATGCGGCTCCTCCACCATCAGCGGCGGGAATCAAAGGTGCGGGACCTTTGGGGCACGTGTTCGATGAACTTACCGAATCGGACTACAACCGCAGTTCCCCATACCAGAACGTTTACGCGCCGCCCAAGCAAAATAATGATGCTAAAAATCCCATGTTGATTCATGCGGCAAAGCAAGAACAAAAGGCAGGCACAGGGCCAGCAGCTCTCGGGGCTGACGGTCGGCCCAAGTTGACTTTGGTCATCATTGTTTTCGCGGTCTTGGATATTCTCGAGTCGCTTCTAATATTCGGCGTAACGATTGGTCTCGCAGTTGTTGGCATGGCCCTAATCCCTGACGAAGCGAGGGAGCAAATTCCGTTCCTTGGGGCTGGAATTGCGATTGCTGTTGTAATCTTCGGGTTTTTGGCAACGACACTTATGGCCTCTGGCCTTGGCTTGCTTACCAAGCAGGTTTGGGGCTACTTAACTGCTGTGTTTGTATACACCTTTCAACTTGGCATTCGAATAGTTATTGTTATTTCCGTCATAACGGATTGGGAAAGAGTCATTGGACCGATTGTCAGCGTTCTTTTGATGGCTTCGATTACGAGTTACTTGTTCCAGGAAGAGTGCCGCCGCGTTTACGGAATATCCAAGAAATCCAAACTGCCCCTGATTGTTGGTGGCATTGGATTGGGGTTATCGCTCGGAATGGGCGGGCTTCTATTCCTGTTGGGAGTATTCGCATCTGCGGTCGCTGGTGATCAACCGTTGCCGCCTTGATGTCCATTCAACGTAGTGGAATTCGCCAGAATTCCCTCCCCAGAATTCCATGGTCGAAATTCGCTGATCCCCTGCAATTGAGGAATTCTGGCGAATCCCACGACGACAGTTGAAGAATCGCTAGTCAAAGCTCGACCAGCTCTGCCAGAAATTTGGGCATTCCATGAAGCAGGTCCACGTGATCCGGTGCTGAATTACCTGCGAAGGCGCGGATCTGTAGCTTGCCTTGTTGAGTGTCTCCCAACTGCTGAGTCCTCATAGGCCCCCATTTCAAAACGGGAGTTCTTTTCAACTGTAATTGGTTGATCAGCCAATCAGCCGTTTCCGTCGTACTCGCGAATGTTCCTGGGAAGATCTCGGAGTGAAGGACGATCATCCGTTTTTCGGATTTCGATGCCTTGCTGGCGAACTTGAGAAACGGCTGTAAGGATTCGGTGACAAGCTTCGACTCTTGAGGGCCTGGCTTTCCATCGACATAGCTCGCATGGAGTCCGTCAACGAGCAACACCGATGACCAAATTGCTTCACTAAAGTCGGACTTGAGCAATTCTCCAAGGGCACCGTATCCCGCAGACCAACCGACCAAAATCAACTCATCGACTGGAGCAGAGAGTTTCTCTTCCGCTTGCGTTAGAAGCTTTTTGAGCAGTTCGGGATCGTCTTGAAAAGGCTGAGCGTACTTGGCCGAACCAGACCCCAATTGAAAACTGATGCAAGGCAGTGGCGTTTTCAACTGACTCACGGCGATCTCTGGAATCCAGTTACCGCAATGGAAGGCTAAGACGAGCTTGGTAGTCCGTTTTGCGTTTGCATTGTTCGCTTCAGGATTGGAGTCCTGCTTGGCAGAACCTGATGCCCACTTCTCCGGAATAAAGAGCTCACCCAACGACAGCTTAAACCTTTGGCCGGGCACTTCCTTCTTTTCCAGACGCGGATGCTCTCGGACATGCTCGACCATCGGCGAGGGGTTCTGAGAAGACTGTGCTAGAAGTCGTTGACTGTGATTGTCGCGGTAGGCAACGAGAAAAAGGGCTAACGAAAAAGCTAAAGTTAGACGCATCGTCGACCTACTTCGTACGCTTCTCAACAGATGTAAAAATAAACAACCCGAACATTGAAGAGCGATCCAGGGGACGCTGTTCAATGTGCGGGTTGCAATTTTAGCTCAGTTTGACGTGGTCTGCGTGCTTGGACCCGTAGGACTAGCTGTTGAAGAGCTTCTTGAACGAGTAAATCGTTGCAGCTCGACCCGCTCGACCAATCGAAGTGGTTAGCGGAATGTTCTTTGGACATACCGACACACAATTCTGTGAGTTCCCGCAGACTTGGATACCGCCAGGCCCTGTTAACGCTTCCATTCGTTCGTCTTCTAGAGCCGAACCAACGGGGTGGTTGTTGAATAGAACAGCTTGGCTAATCACAGCTGCGCCGATGAAGTTCTGATCAAAGGCTTCTTTCTTGCGTTCTTCGAACTGCTCGTCAGTTTCACCAGGGCGTCGATAGACTTCAACCTTTTGATACTGTGGACAGGCTTCCATGCAACAACCGCAGCTCATGCATTCGCTCAGCGGATAGGCTTGCTCTTGTTGCTTGCGCTGCATGCGAGGCCCAGGACCTAGGTCGCCATAAGTATCAACAGGGACCCAAGCCGAAACGCGTTGTAGCCCTCGGAACAGTCGGCTTCGATCGACCATCAGGTCGCGGACGACCGGGAACTTGGTCATCGGTCGCAGTTCAATTTCACTGCAGCCATCATCGAGTAATCGATCGACGAGAGCCGAGCAGCTTTGGCGGACGCGGCCATTAATGACCATCGTGCACGAACCGCAGACCTCCTCCAAGCATCCGCAATCCCAAGCCACTGGCGGAACCGATTTTCCTTCAACCGTCGCTGCATGAGCGGCGATTTTCTGGAGAACGCTGATCACGTTCATGTTCTCTTCGTAGGGAACTTGGTGCCGTTCCCAATAGCTGGGTTGGCCCGGTCCGTCCTGACGAAGTACACGCACATTAATCTTTTCGGGTCGACGGCTTTCTTCCATAATTATTTCTCAAAAAAGCGGTGGCTGTTATTCAGCGACTCCGACAATCTAAACTGCTAAAGGACTCAGTAATTCACAAAGGTTTCTCGCTCACGAGTGGAACCACGCTTGGAGAGATTACGCACCGGCGGTCGCCAATTCAGGCTTCTTAGCCTTCGCTGCTGTGCGTTCTTTCCAGACCTTCTCGATCTCTTCCGCTCCAACCAAACCATACAGTCGTGGTCGTGGCGGAAGCAAAGATGTATCGACGTCCTCGTAAGTAATCTCTGGGTCACCGTTAACGCAAGTGACAATTGTGGACTTCAGGAATTTCTTGCTGCTCTCTTCGAATCGATCGCACCAAAGTTCAGCTTCAGCCCGTCGCTTCGCAGGGTCAGTTTCCTTCAAGCTAGGCATAGAAAAGTCTGGCTTGAAGTGGGCTCCGCGGCATTCGTCGCGAAGCAGAGCACCCTTGAGTATTGACTTGGCAATAGGGAACATGTCCTGCAATGCCTTGGTGAAGATCACGTTTTGGTTTGTCCAGCTTCCCGAATCTGAAAGCGAACAGCGCGAAGCTCGTTCGGCCAATTCGCCAACCTTCGCCAGCGCGTCCTTGAGTTGATCGTTTCGACGAACAACTGTTGCCGCGCGAGTCATGATATCGCCAAGTTCTTGGTGGATCAGGTATGGGTTTTCCCCACCGCGATTATCCAGCAAGGCTTGGTGCCGTTTCTCTTGCTGAGCCACTGCACTCGTATACAGGCTGCTGTCTAGTTCACTAGCCGCCTTCTTGCCCTTCATGTAGGTTTCGATGCAAGGCCCTACGAATAGTCCGCTGAAAATGCAACTGAGCAGCGAGTTTGCACCGAGGCGATTTGCCCCGTGATATTGGTAGTCGCATTCACCAAGCGCGTATAGACCTTCAATGTTGGTCATCTGGTTGCGTGGATTACCTGCTTCCAAACCGCCGTGCGCACCCTTGACGTAGTCGACCCATAGACCGCCCATCGAATAGTGGACAGCAGGGAAGATCTTCATCGGAGATTCGCGAGGGTCAACACCTTGGAACTTCTCGTAGATTTCAAGTATTCCACCCAGCTTGCGATCTAGTTCGGCTCGGGCAATGTGAGTCAGATCCAAGTAGACGCACATGCGGTTAGCTTCAACGCTCAGGCCCTCGTTCACGCAGATGTCAAAAATCTCTCGCGTAGCGATGTCCCGAGGTACAAGATTACCGTACTTCGGATAGCGCTCTTCGAGGAAGTAGTAACGTTCCGATTCGGGGATAGACTTAGGTGGTCGAGTGTCCTGAGGCTTGCGAGGCACCCAAACACGACCGCCTTCACCCCGCGCGGATTCGCTCATCAATCGCAGCTTGTCAGCGCCTGGAATCGCAGTTGGGTGAACTTGAATGAACTCTGGATTGCCGTACTTTGCACCAGCTTGGAAGCAGCGACTTGCCGCTCCACCGTTGCAGAAAACGGACATTGTGGATCGACCATAAATCAGTCCTGTGCCGCCTGTGGCCACGATAGTAGCGTCGGCAGG
>CAUJKA010000447.1 GCA_963204965.1 Planctomycetota bacterium
TCAAGGTTCCATTCGTTGTGCTGGAGACTAGACGAGCTGTCAACGTATCGAAGTCAACATCTGTATCGTTTCCAAGGACACCTGGCGACGCTATCGCCAAAGTAGAATCCTCAGCGGTTATGTAACTCTCATCGTTAGCCACCGGAGCATCGTTCACTGCAGTCACGGTGATTGCGAATGACTGAGGCAGACTAGTGTCGACACCGCCGGAAGCAGTTCCTCCGTTATCACGTAGCACAACGTTGACCAAAGCAGTTCCAAAGGCATTGGAAGCTGTTTGATAGGTCAGCGTGCCAGTTGGCGAAACTGTAGGTTGAACGCTGAACAGTTCTGGATGGTCGGTTGTGACTGTAAAGCTGAAGGATTGCCAGCTTTCCGAGGAAGGCCCGGCGGAGATTCCGGTGGCCCAGCCAACGACAGACTGTGCTCCAGCATCTTCAGTTATCGTTTGGGCTGGTCCAACGAGGAAGCTAGGAGCTGTATTGGGATTGCTGGTGCTTGACGAATGATGCGAACCAAAATCGGCCAAGTCTTCGATCTCGCCCTCTTCCAAGTCTTCAAAGTGATAGCCGTCTCCAGCGATAGGTGTGCCAATGACTACTGGTATCGATCCCAGGACGACGTCGGTTCCCTCGCGGACGAACAGCAAATCGAAGCGATGAGGTGCTCCATCACCGATGAACTCAACATCAAAATTGGCGGTTTGACCGGCCTTCACTCCAACTGCGGTTCCTGAGTGATTGATGATACGAACGCGTGGATCACTGGCTCGAAGCGTAATGTTCATCGCGACATTGGTCACCGCATTCTGAATGGCTTTGGTCACTCCATTGGCAACACTGGTAGCGAATCCAGAGGCGATTTCAAAGTAAAGTGGGTCGCCAGGAGCGATCGGATCGAGCGTTCCGTTATCGATGGTCGTAGTTGTTTGATTGATTGCACCAGTCAAACGCGAGAGTGACTCTAGCGCTTGTCGAGGATCGACATTGGAATCAGCGTTGGTGCCTAGTCCGATGACCAAAGCGCCCAGTGCATTCAGCGCCGTAACCGTCTCTTGTAGACCCGCTCCTTGATCGTTAGGCGTGGTCGATCGCGATGTTCCGGTCAGACTACTAACTGGAAGAGAGAGTCCGCCCAATCCAGTGATCGAGGATTCGCCTTTGGGTTGATAAGCAAACCCTGTGTCGGTGGCTAGTAGAACTACTGGTAAAGCTCCTGCTCTGAAGCCGCCACCGCCGACAGTTCCATCAGGAGCTAACACTCCGGCACTTGCATCCGCATGAAACGATGCGAAGGAAGGCACGTCTCCACTGCCGCCTGGATTGAGCTGAGTTGAGCCCAGGCCCGCTGCGCCGCTATCTGAAACTGTGCCGTTGTTGTTTCCGTCGAAGCCCTTACCTGTTACCAATTGGTACAGAGCTTCAATGTCAGTCTCGGGTTCATCTCCACCATATCCAGGTGTTGTTCGATCCAAGGCGGCTTGCACTGCGGCCATGTAGCCCGCGGTGCTGGAAGCGACGATGGGTTGGTTCAATACAAACGGACGCCCCGAATCGTATTCGTAGGCAAAGTTTGCGTACTCCTCAAATCGACCAACGCCGAATCCCATATCGACGCCAGGCAGCGATGCTTGCAACTGGGAGATAATAGTTGGAAACGCACCGCGAACGATGGGGCTGTTGTTTACGAAGCTGCCCGTATCATCGAATAACAAAAACACATCGACCATGCTCGACAGTCCACCGGTGCCAGGCAGAGTGATCGAGTAGTTTTGGCGGAATGATTGATCCTTAGCGAGTGAAACCGTAACTTCGCTTGGAGTGACATTTCCAATCGACGGATGGCTTGTTCCTGTCGGCCAAAGGATACCTCCTACCGTATTGGGGTAGGTTAAGTCATCGCCAGATTCAAGCTCCTGCCTAACAACGTAGATTGCGGATGCCAGATCGACAAATGTATACTTGCCCTCGCTGTCTGTAGTTGTTTCGGGTTCGTCAATATCGCGTAGATTGTCGCGGTCCAAATCGATGAAGACTCGCTTGCCGCTCAACGGTAGTTCGCCAGCGTCGCGAAGAGAGTTGCCGTTCGAATCGTCGAAAAGCGAACCGCGAATCTCGTTGGCGCGAAAGACATCTGCAAACTTAATTGGCGCCGTTGAAGCGCTGGCGGAAACCGTGACTGACTTGACTAGTTCGGAGCTCGGTGTGGCGCTTAATGTCGCTGGAAGAATCTGGCGAACTTGATAGGAACCCACGGCTAAGTGAGTGAAGCTAAATGTGCCGGTCTCGTCTGTTCCAGGAGTGAAGAACTGATCCGTGGAGCTCAACTGAGATGGTTCACCCGAGTCCAACGAACCATTGTTGTTGAGGTCGACAAAGATGGTGATGCCCGACAAGCCTCGTTCACCAGCATCGCGCACTCCATTCTTGTTCGTATCTGCGAAGGCAACGCCCGTGATCGCGGAATCGTGAATCTGTTTAGCACCAAAGCCAATTCCTAGAATGCTCTCACCGTTCTTGAGGACCAAGGTTCTCGAAGCTGTCAATGGCGCGGTAGCTTGCCATCCTGCGGCAACCGAAGCTCTAACAGTCACAGTCCCAGGATTCACGCCGGCGATAAGATAACTTCCGTCGACACCAGAAGTCGCTTGTGGCTCACCCGTACTGTACGAACCGCTTGAGTCCAAGTCCGCATAAACAGTCCATCCCTCGATGCCGCTTTCGGTGATGTCTTGACTTCCATTACCGTTGTCATCATTCCAAACTGTTCCAGCGATGGAACCCGCGACGAGAGTCGAAAGATTGAAGTTTGCGAAATCTCCCGCAGTTGTCGTAGCACCGGAGTAAACTCGTACTGATTGATCTCCACTAAATCCTGGGGCAGTCTCCCAACCAGTTTGAACCATCTCGATCAAATCATATTCGCCGATCTGCAAATCTGCGAAGTTATAGGAGCCATTGACATCGGTAGTGGCAGAGGGCTCTCCAACGTCTAGCGTACCATTGCGATTCATATCAAGAACGACGGTCCAAGCTTCAAGGCCTGGCTCTAAGTACTCACCAGCCAAGTTGGTATTGCGGACGCCGTCTCGATTGAGGTCATTCCAAATCGTCCCAACGATGCCACCGTTTAGCACAGTGAAGTTTGCGAAGTCAACGTTATTTGACTTCTCGCCTGCGAGAACATTGACCAATAGTGGATTACTAAAGCCAGGCGAAATGCTCCATGCGCCTTCGGGCATGACTTCCAGGACGTTGTAGGCCCCTTCTGGTACACTCGCGAATCGATAGGTTCCATCGGAATCGGTCGATGCAGAGAGTTCGCCAGTGTCCCATACACCGTTAAAGTTCTGATCCAAGATGATGACCCAATCTTTTAATCCAGGCTCGGTTGGTAAACCTGTAGTTGGGTCTTTAGCACGATCTCCGTCGCCGTCCGTATCCAGCCAAACAGTACCTTCAATGGATCCATTGACAAGCGAGAAGTTTGCGAAGTCTTGGACAACTGTGCCTAGGGCTGTGACCCCTGCTGTTTGCTTCGAGTCATATCCTTTGGAAGCCTCCCAACCTTCAGGAAGTACTTCAGTTACTTCGTAGTCGCCCGCTGGAACATTGGTGAATTGATAAGCGCCGATCGAATCCGTTTTTGTTTCAGGTTCACCTGTGTCTAACATTCCACTCTTGTTGAGGTCCAAAAAGACGGTCCAGCCTCCCAAGCCCACATCGATGAATTGGCCCGTGGTTGGATCGGTGTCTCTATTTCCGTTCCCGTCTGTGTCGTTCCAAACCTCACCTTTGATTGTTCCGCCTGCGAACGCAAAGAAGTCGGCTTTCTTTGTTTCTTTTCCGTTTTCAACAGTCACGTCCTGTGAGAGCGGCTTGGTTGGAGTCCATCCCAGCGGAATCTCAATCGAGAGTCGACGCAATCCAGCTTGCACTCCAGTGATCAGATAGTCCCCATCCACGTTCGTCTGACCAGTCGGCTCGCCAGTGTTGAAGGCTCCATTCAAGTTCGTATCGATGAAGACGCGCCAGCCGGCCGCGACGCCGCTCTCGCTTCCATCACGACTTCCGTTCTGGTTGAGATCTTCGAAGATGGTTCCAGATACGTCTCCGGCCATCAACTGACGGGATTCAAGGGATTCGAGCTGTAGAGCACGACGTAATGTTTGTCGCCGAGTGGCGCGGTGGCGGGTGGTTGAGTACATGGCTATCCTGCGGGTCAAGTGTTCGAATGCGAGAGATGCATGTTCGAACAGTCCCGTGGAGCCCTGCTAACCGCCTACATAAACAGAAATTTCGGCATAAACCTCAGAACTACCGTAGTTCTCCTTGCAACGAATCTCTCACTTGCCGGGTGATGCCTCACACGGCCAGGATTCGCCTGTCGAACTTGTTGGTTGTCGTCGCCGGTACCAATGCCCATCGCTCGATCAACAGAATTGAACAAAACGCTTCCAAACAGTCAAGTTTGGAAGCGTCTCTTGTTCACTCACGAAGGACTTCCGAATTGTCCCAATTGGCTAAGTTTACGCCAGCGAGACGATCCAGATATCGTCATTCTCTAACGAACCGACATCATAGGTTACCGAAGCATTACTTCCGTTGGAATCTAGATATCGACCGTAAGCAACGTTGTACAGGTAGTAGCCTCCACCGCTAGGTGCTGGAGAGAAACGCCATACCGTACCTGTTGTAGTGGCAGAGCTATTGAGGTCAACAGAGAGCAAGTCGCCATCTAAGTACCTTCCGGTGCTGACATTTCGCAATCGATAGTCGTTACCGGAAACCTGAACCAACTGCCACTGAGTGCGACTATCGTTGGTCGTTGTGGTTTCGGCTGTAGAAGATCGTCCTCGTAGCCACGCTTGATCATTAAAGTTAAACAAGCGAACCACGTTGCCATTGGCGATGATCGATGGTGCCGGTGCCACTGTTACCTGGATGGAAGCAGTGACTGTCAATCCAGCTTGATCACGAATCGAGTAGTTGAAGTTGTCGACTCCGGTGAAGTTAGCGTTTGGAGTGTAGACTACCGTTCCATTGCTGATCACTGCCACACCATTTTGTGGCTGAGTGACACTTTGAATCGAAATCGAGTCACCTGCATCCGGATCTTCATCGTTTCCGAGTACTGCAATGGTGACTGGCTTGCCTGCAGTTGTTGAGGCTTGATCGTTCCTTGCAATCGGAGCCGAGTTAGTTTCGACAAATCCGTACTGAAAATACCCATTGGTGTGCAGTACTTCGCTTTGACGGAATCCTGGCGTAATACCGTCTTCAGCCTTCCAGGTTCCCGTCGAATAGACGTCGGGAGCATCTGTTTCGAAAGTCGCAGTTCCGATTTGAACGCGATCAATTGCCACGTTGTAATCAACTCCAGTAGCAACGTCAAAAAGATCGTTCAAGAAGTTGATTCGCACATCGCTAATCGCGACCGGAACTGGCGACACAAAGGTAATCGGTACGAATCTTCCTGCTGCTAAATCACCTGCTTGACCACCGAAATCCGAAAGCAAATAGGTTCCAACGACCTGGCCAGCTATCTCCAGCGAAATGATCTCGTTACCTGTAACACCAGCCGCAAACACAGTCACTGCATTTGGATTTGCAGCGGGAGTCACCGTTACAGAAACCTGTCCGGTGGCGACAAGACCGCCTGCGTCCGCAATTGTGTAGCTGAACGCGTCGCTACCAGTGAAGCCCGTATTGGGTGTGTAAACGACTGATCCATTGCTGATGACAACCGATCCGTTGGATGGTTGAGTTACGCTTTGAATTGTGATCGTATCGCCAGCGTCCAGATCTTCGTCATTACCAAGAACAGCAATAGTCACTGCTTGACCAGCGGTCGTTGTGGCTTGGTCGTTTCTGGCGATCGGCGCGTTGTTCGTGGCGACGTATCCATATTGGAAGTAGCCAGTTGTGTTAAGCACTTCGCTTTGACGAAGTCCTGGAACAATACCGTCCTCGGCTTTCCAACTTCCAGTCGAATAAACATCACTGGCTTCCGTTTCAAAAGTAAGGTTCCCAATTTCAACTCGGTCGATGGCTACGTTGAAGTCGATTCCGTTTGCAGGGTCGTAGACATCGTTCAAGAAGTTGACTCGAACATTGCCAATGGCAACTGGAGTTGGTGACGTGTAGGTCAATGTTACAAACCTACCTGCTGCAAGATCGCCAGCCTGACCGCCAAAGTCAGAGAGCAAATATGTAGCAACAACTTGCCCAGCAATTTCAAGCGAGATAACTTCGTTGCCAGTTGCTCCAGCCGCTAGTATCTTCACAACATTCAGATTCTCGGGAGCCGTAACAGTGACGCTAACTTGTCCAACTGCTGACAATCCACCTGCATCAACGATTGTGTAGGTGAATGCGTCCGCTCCGGTATAGCCGCTATTGGGAGTGTAGACCAAAGCTCCATTGACTAGAGTCACGGTTCCATTGGCTGGTTGTGTGAACTCGGAGATCGTGAATGTGTCACCAGCATCTGGATCTGAATCGTTCGCCAAGACGTTGATCGAAACGGGTTGGCCTTGAACTGTTGTCGCAGTATCTGCGTTGGCTACAGGTGCTCGATCTAGGTTCGCAGCACCATACTGGAAGTATCCGTTCGCATGCAGGATCTCGTTCTGTCGGAATCCTGGAACAACACCGTCTGCCGGCAAGTACGTACCAGTTGAAAACACATCAGCTGCTTCGGTTTCGAAGATGGTCTGGTCGATTTCGATACGATCTATGGCGACGTTGTTGTCAGCGCCAGTAACCGCGTCAACAGCATCATTGAGGAAGTTGATGCGAATATCGCTGGCAGCCAGCGGCGTTGGCGAAACATAGCTGAGCGTTACGAAACGTCGATTGGCAAGATCGCCGGCTTGTCCACCAAAGTCAGACAACAAATAGGTCGCAACAACTTGGCCCGCAACTTCCAACGAAACTACTTCACTGCCAGTTTGCCCAGCGGCAAAGATATTGATCGTATTGGGCTGAATGATGGTGCTGTTGCTTAACCCAGGGCTACCATTGGCTTGAATACTAGCCGTCCAACTGGTAGCAAGACTGTTGTCGAGATTCGGATTGGAAAGAGCGAGCGAGAAGCCGCCTCCATCTGGCGAAGTCGGCCAAGCTCCAGCGTCGTCATACTCGACTGAGTCGATCACATTTCCAGTCTTGTCAACCAGAGTGACCAATTCGCCACTGCCGCTCAATCCACCAGAATACTGTCCACCGACAAGGATGTTTCCTTTGTACTGTGATTTAAACTGAACATAGTTGTCGGTAAAGACAACCGATTGTCCCGGTAGAATTACCGTGCCATAGGCGATAGTCAGGCCGATTGCATCAATCTTCCACCCCGACAAATCGACAGACTCAGTGGAGTTATTAAAGAGTTCGATGAATTCAGCTTGACCTGCCAATGGATTGTAGTGCAACTCGTTGATCACGATGTTGTAATTGCCCGAGGCGGTTCCTGGCATACGTGCTTCGTTCGCAAAGGCGTCGCGACGAAGTTGAATGCCTTGGTTGAATTCCTCTTGCCAGAATCGATTGCTGAAGACATCGTTTCGATTCCATTTGGCAAAGTCGAGCGTCGAGTTTGTCGCGCCGATTTGTTGGAGCAGTTCTTCGTGACGATTGATCAACTGATCGTCCGAGAGATATGTGTCAACTAGCGTTTGAATCCGTCGCCAGTACATGTCTTGAAATTCAGGGACTTCAAATATCGAATTGAGCAGCAGAGCTGAAATTGGCTCAGGAGTTGTGAATGTGCCGCCGTTACCATCCGCAGGGAACACCCAAGTACGATCAAGATCCCATTCAACAATTTTCCAAGTCTGAGTATCCGCGTCTAACCACATGTAGAAGTTCTGGCCAGCCTGGTCATCGTGTCGCATCAGCGTGGAGAGAGCCATGTGATTGACCAAGGCTGGGATATCGATATGACGATAGAGATACGCTGTCTTCGTGGCCGAAGGTGCCGTGTTCAGAACGTCGTTCAATTTTTGAATCGACGTAAAATCGCCATCGTCTGGATCTTCCTTATCGAAGCCGAGAACCGGGCCGAAACCATCCCCTGCGGCTTGATAAAATTCGTCGGCTCCATCAAAGCCAGCCGCCTCACGCCAAGCTCCGTCGTACAGCTCTTGGAATCTGAAAATGCCATGGAAGCCGCTATTGCGACGAACATGCATAAAGAATGAGCTGGTGAACGAATCCGTTTCAGCATTAAAGACGTCCCACGAAATGTCAGGCGTTACTACCGACCAATCGCTGAAGTCCGCATTGACACCGAATTCGTCAATTGGATGAGTGCCTTCGGTACCAATATCGATAGTGAATCCCTTGGGCAATTCGAACTTGAGACTTTTCTTAGGATGGTTCAGGCGAGAAAAGTCCCCACCGCGCACTCGCACAGTCGCGTTATCATAAACCTTGTTGCCAAAAGCGATCACCGCGGGAATCTTAGTGTTTGTCAGTGCAAGTTCCGTTGTCGTGAGCTCGGTAAATTGAGCTTCGTTGACCCAGAATTGGAACACTGGCAATTGGTTGTCGACAATATCAGTTGGAGCTACAACCAAGCCAAAGTAATTGATCGTCTCATTGAATGGAGCCACTGCCACATCGGATACGATTCGGTAACGAATCAGTTCGCCAGCTGATTGTCCTGGAAGAGTTGCTGTCCACTTTTGCCCGACATTCGTCATCGCAACCGACTGCTCGGCACCATCAAAGCCAACTTTGTAAATCAATGTTGCAGTGGTTGCGCCGACGATATTGGCAGAGATATCAAACGCTTGGCCAGGAAGCACAACTTCAGGAGTCACTACGATGTTGCTAATTGGCGATTCGGCTTGTTGACCGAAAACAGAATTCACCGCACCTGGAGTTGGAGAACCGATACTTGCCGCCCAGCTTGATGCCACCGAGTTGTCCAAGGCGGGATCACGTAGCTCAAGCGATGGCCCGCTTCCGTCGGGTGTTGCCACCCAAGGCGCTTGATCCAAATAGTTCACTTCGTCGATTACAGTTCCGTCAGCGGCAACTAATTGAATCAGCTCGCCGCTTCCAGAAATTCCACCCGCAGCAAATTGAGCGATCGGCGTGACACCCCACGTAGCTTCCGCAATCGCCGTCGATGGACTCACAATTCCATACTCTCCAGCCTTTAGAACTGTTCCTTCTGCAAACACTAACGTGAAGCCAACGAACGATGCGCCAGACAGGTCAATGTCCACCGACGTCGTGTTGTACAGTTCGATGAATTCCGCATCTGGGTCGACAACTCCGTCAGGTCCAGGGTTGTAGTGAATCTCGTTGATGATTACCGAGCCAGGCGTTAGCGGTGCGGGACCTGGATTGGTTTGAACTGCGAATTGGAAATAGCCGTTGGTGTGCAGGTACTCAGATTGTCGGAAACCGGTTACCAATCCATCTTCGGGCAGCCATGTTCCCGTGGAAAGAACGTTGGTGGCTTCGGTTTCGAAGCGAACGCCGTCGATGATAATTGCATCTAAGCGAATGTTCGCATCGAGGCCATTGGCGGGGTCGAAAGAGTCGTTTAGGAACGCGACGCGTATCTGACTCGCATTGATTGAATCAGCTGTTTCGTAATTGAAAGTCTGGAAGGAGCCTTCGTATGCGCCCGTTCCCAAGTTAAATGTTTCTACGGCAACTCCATCAATCTGAAGTTGCATTTGCTCCGTGCCTGCGACACCCGCCGCAAGCAACTGAACCGAAGATAGCATCACTCGCGATTCGAGCGATTCGCATTGCAATTGGAGCTCTTCTGAGACCAGGGAAGCGGAAGAATGCTTGGAGTTCTTCTTCATGGACGTAATTCTCATTCAAATAGACGCGCGTCATCAGAATAATGACGCAAATGTTAAGTGGGGTAGGCTGGAGAGAATAATTTGAGCGTGCCTGTAACACTACCCTTGGCACCCAAAATGGCTAATACTTCAGGCCATCTATGTTGATAATACCACAACAAGAAGAGGACACCACCCCAGCAGAGTGGTACTGAGGTCGCTGTTTTACCCATCAACAATCGGGCTACGGCAACGAAATCGTCACGTCAAACAAACAGCACAAAAGCTGATTTACAACTACTTGCTGCTTTCAGGTTGTCGGTGCAATCCCAACGTCCAAGCAAAGGGAAACAGAACGCTCTTGGTGAAGAACTTTGTTGAGGATTCGACTAACTGAACGGGTGCGACGCGACTGATGCCCTGGCGTTCCAACTTGGGCTCCTCGAAAAGCAAGCGCTGATGTTGAAATCGATCCGAGTGCCAAGTCATATGAATCGGAGGCCTTACGTTCGACTGGAGAACTGCTCGTGTACTTCCGTCGCTGGGTGAAGCTGGAAGCTGTTCCGTTTGGCTAAACACTGCGGTAGGTTCTCCAACTGATGGCAACCCCTGTTGCATCCAAAACAAGCTTGTTCCTGCGGAGGTCGATGAAGACATTGGCTGTGGTGGATTTTGCACCGGTTCTTGAGACCACACCAAAGAACCAACTGAGGAGAGGACTGCAATCAGAATGGTTTGCCGAACGTGGCTCATGATACTTGGCCTAAGGTCCTTCAACTGCACTTCAATAGACAATGTTTCCAGTTTGATTCGGCATTTGTTTCGCAGTCTATGAAGCGTAATTGCGGGCTGACGACTTTAGCTGACGGTCGGATAAGCGATTGGATTGCCTTCGATGTTTTGGCGTCCACCGTTTGACAACTCTTCTTTGTACGAGTACCGGTAAGCTGTAACAGTTACGGACTCTCTGTGGATTGAATTCGTTGATATCGTTATGCGGATAAATCAGCCCTGAATCGAATAGGTCGCCAGACGATGGGAATGAATCGATAAGGAACAGATATCAGATTCAACCGTTTCGTCGATTACGACCCTTATGACCGCTAATGCTTGCAAGCTCGAAAGTGGCCATGCTCTGCTGCCTATTGCAGCAGGTATCGTACTTTGCTTGTTAGGATGCAGGTCTCCATCACGAACCCAGGTTTCGGGCGTCGTCCCGAAACTGCAATCGTCCGAGCTGCTCGAGCTCCAATACGATACGACACCCGCGAAGCTAGCCAGTTTCGAATCTGCCTCGCCCAGAACGACGCGATCCGATCGGCCAACTGAGTTTTGGGATCTTACGTTGGACGAAGCTATCCGGATCGCGCTGACAGATACAGAAGTATTGCGATCCTTGGGAGCTACGGTAGTGACCAGTCCGCAAATTGCATCTGGAGCCTTTGATCCAGCGATTCAATCCACGAATCCAAACTATGGAATTGAAGCCGCACTAGCACAATACGATACGCAAGTCTCGTCAAGCTTGTTAGTGAACAAAAACAACGATGTCTTTAACAATCCAGTGCTAGGTGGCGGCGCGGCTCAAGTCCGCGACGATGTCGTGACCGGGACGCTGGGATTGAGAAAGATAAACGCTTTCGGAACTCAATTCTCCGTCAGAAACAACCTTCAAAATTCAGTGAGCGACAATCCATCGCTGCTATTCCCAAGTTCATGGGTTGGTAGCTGGGAAGGAACGATTCGACAACCGTTGATGCAAGGCCGAGGAGTTCAGTTCAATCAGATTGCTGGTCCAACGACCCAGCCTGGTTTTCGATTTTCCAATGGCGTTCTGTTGAGCAAAGTTAACCACGAAGTTTCAATCGCTCAGTTTGAGAAGTCCGTACGAAACATGGTTCGCGAGGTTGCCGAAACATATTGGCAATTGGATCTAGCCTACAAGCGACTGCAAGCCTCTGAGAATGTTCGCGACCAAGGCCTAGCGACATGGAAGTCAACACAAGCGAGATTCGACAACGGACTAAGCGGCGGTGGTGCAGACCAAGAGGCATTGGCCAGAGCCCAGTACTATCAGCTTGAATCACAAGTTACCTCTGACATTGGCGGCAACGAAACATCAGGACAACCTGGCATCTTGCAAGCTGAAGCCAACCTTCGACGTTTGCTGGGCTTACCACAAAGTGATGAACGACTCATTCGCCCACAAGACCAACCCTTCACTGCTCCTGTGACCTACGATTGGATTTCGCTGGTCAATCGTGCAACCAATACTCGCGTCGAGATTCGAGAACAGTTGTGGCGAGTCAAACAGCGAGAGTTAGAGCTGATCGCATCGCGTAACTTTTTATTGCCTCGGCTGGACCTGATAGCAACTTATCGCAACAACGGCTTTGGGGACAGACTGGCTGGAGGAACAGGACCTTTCTCAAGCGCGCTGAACGATGCCTTTAAAAATGATCGATCCGAAATGGAGGTCGGCGTTGCCTACGACTTCCCCGTTGGATACAGACAAGCCTACGCGGCAGTTCGCAATTCGACGCTATCCCTTTGTCGTGAGAAGGCAGTTCTTGAAGAGCAGAAAGAACAGATTCTCTTTCAACTCGGCAATGCGGTTCGAGCACTCTACAAGAGCCAGTATGACCTCGAGCTTCAATTCAATCGTCTGACAGCTTCGCGATCTGCCGTTGCCGCTCGACAAGCCTCGTATGAAGCCGATACCGCGACTATCGACCAGCTTCTGGAAGCCCAGGTCCGCATGCTTGAAGCCGAGCGAGCCTATTTCGATACTCTCCTGGCAGTTCAACGCTCATTCATTCAGCTCAACTTCGAAGCAGGCTTGCTCCTAACGAACTATGATGTTCAACTCTCAGAAGCCTGTGAGTGATCGGGGCAGTTTGACTCGAAAAGCACTTAAACTACTTAACGAAAATGAATTAGCGTCCCTAAGTAGCGAATGAAACGTTGAGCGATAGTGCTGTGGCCAACTTCGATCTTGGCTTCACCGCGCATACCAGGTAGCAATCGCAACCGCCCGGATTCAACTTCCTCGGATGGGATAGCCGCATAAGCTTCGTAGGACTTTGCCAAAGGCTGTTCAAGGCCAGCTTGACTGGGTTTTACAGCAACAGGCCCGTGGTTCGTTTGTGACAACTCTCTGGGGACAACGCTCAATTCATCCTGTGCGACTCGACTGATCTTGGCTTCGATAAACTCACCAGAGGCCTGACGAACCAGAGCCACTACCCTTTGTCCAGGCACGACTAACTTAATGTCAGATTGATCGATTACGAGGATTGCCTCCATCTGTTTTGCGTTACCAATCATTCCAAGCGAAGTGTTGGCCTCAATATAGGCACTTTGATTGTGTTGAACCAACGGCGTGTCTGTCCAACTCGCGAGTTCTAACTCGCTGTAAGACTCTTGCAGGCGATTGTGAGGAGCGAAGATCTCGCCCGAACGCGTCGCTCGAATAGTCAAATTGTCGACTTGCTGTTGCTTCAATTCGATTTGTCGCTCCGTACTGCGAATGGCTGCAACGGTCTCGGCAAGTTTTCGAGCTGAATCCAATTGAATCGAACTTACGAACTCGTAGGCGCTCTTCTCCAACTTCAAACTGGCCAGTCTTCCATCTAGTTCGTTCAGGTGTATCGTCAGCTCATCGTTCTGCAAAACCGCAACAACGTCACCGGCACGTATTTGGTCGCCTTCTCGAGCATGTACTTCCTTCAATTGCCCGCCTTGAGCAACAACAAGCTGTTGTGCTTCCTGTGGTCGAATCACAAAGGTAGCCCAAACATAGTGTGGAAGCGGAAAAAGGCTAACAAACGCTACTAGCAAAGCAACGGCAGCTCCACTGATCCACATACGACGCATCTTCATCTCACGCAATCTTCCCGGAAAGCTAAAGAACTTAATCATCTGATAAACAGGAACTACAACCATGCCAAACAGTGTTGCAAGAATGAAGAGATCTGCCAGGGCAACTAGTCCGTGTGGTTCAAGCACCTTGCGAACCAGCCACAGGATACTCAGCGTTACAAACCACCGATAACAAACGGCACCGACGCCGTATGAGACCAACAGTTTTTCATTGCCTCGCTGCACCTGTTGCATGGGAATCGGCTTCATGCCCAACGTCCATACGCGAAGCTTAGACAACATTGCAATTCTTGCCTTCTGAGCTAGGTTGGGGATTTCCCAAAAGTCAGCAAGCATAAAGTACCCGTCATACTTAAGCAGCGGATTAGCATTAAAGACGATGGTACTCACGGAACTTAGGAAGAGTATGTTCAGCGCAATGTAATGAACCCAGCCTGGATGAGTGAACCACCACACGAATGCGCAGATCGACGCCAGGAATATCTCAACGTACATCCCAGCAGCACCGATTGCCATTCGCTGCCATCGATTGCGAAGTATCCAACTGTCGGATGTGTCGCAGTACATCGCTGGAGTCAACAATAGGAGCATGAATCCGATTTGGTGACACTCGCCACCAAAGTGCCTGCACATTAGTCCATGACCAAGCTCGTGTATCGTCTTTGTAACGATGAGTATGACGGACATGAGAAGCAGATTATCAAACGCAAAGAACAATTCGAACTCTGGAAGCTTGGCCATAAACTGCTGAAAGTTTGTCAAGATCAAGATACCAGCTGCAATGCAAGTTGCGGCGACAACTGCAGTGAACCAACCTGTGAAAAAGAAGCGACATAGCGGATACAGGCAGTTCAACAATCGATCAGGTGAATAGCCTGGGAAGCGGATCGATGTCAGACTGCTCAAGATCCCGATCGCTCGCTGCCAATTCTCCTTTTGCTTCTTGCGGTCCAATGGAATGGACTGGTTCTGCGAGCTAGAAATTAAGAGTCCATTTTGGTGTAGATGTACTACCAAGCGTTGGACAGACTCTATCTCGACGCGAGAATCTGGATAGTTCTTCGAAAGTAGACTTCTCAGCGCTCGGTAATTGGTCGTCCCGCTCAACTCTTGTAGGATCAGGTGCTCTGGCTCACGAAGTCTAAAGTACTTTAGTGATAGTGGATCTTTGATGATCCAGCACCGCTCGCCTTGGTATACGCTTTCGTGCGACTCAAGATCGAACCGTGTGCGCAGACCGATTGGCCTTTGCTCCGACGACTGAAGACTCGACTGTACGATAGACATTAGCGCACGAAGTAGAAGGTGATATAGTGCTTTAGGGCACGCGGGATTTCATGGAGCCACAGGTAGCCCACACTCGTAGTCTCGCCCGTGTATATCTTGGCGACAACACCCGTTCGGGCCTGCTTGAGCTGCATAGTTGATGAATCCAAGTCAACCTTGACTCGCAACATTTGACGGTGTTCTTGATCAAGTTGCAGCGAGTTAGCAACTTGAGTGATTACACCATTGTAGGATTGACTAGGGTCCGCAGCTAAGGTGAAGCGAACTTGCAATTGTGCATTCTGCGAAGTCTTCAGACCTCGAAGCAAGTGCTCAATCTTTCGATCCTCGATATCCAATTCTACTTGCCATGGACCATCAATTTCAGCGACTTCCATTAATACGTTCTGTGGTGAAACGGATCTGCCTTCTAGCTTTTGATCGACATCCCATGTGATCACTTGGCCGCTCATCGGACTCAAAACGTCAAGCTGTTGTTCAATCCGGAACAGGCTCTGTTGTTGTCGCTCCAGTGCCTCGATCTCGGCCTGAAGCGAGCCAAGGTTTTCATCGGTTGCGTTTGCACCGGTTGCCGTTGCGCTGTTTTGGAATTTTGATCGCTCAATCGCACTTTTGCGAAGCTTCAACGCATCAAGCTTACCAGTTGTGTCTGCGATTCGAAGCTGTAGATCCTCGTTCTTGAGCTTCACCAGTGGTTGGTTTTCTTGGACAAGTTGCCCGTGTTTTGCCAAAACGGAAACAACTTCCCCAGTCGCATGTGGGAAGACTAACTTGCGATTCTGCGGTACAAGAACGCCTGATCCAACCACGTAGAATTGGGAGGGCCAGAAAATAAGGAACAGCAGAACAGCCGAGACTCCAAGCAAAAACGCTAATGTCTTTGGTAAGTTGCGAGCCTTGGTAAGCACTCCGGTCTTGCCTAGGAATCTCCAAAACGGATAGAGGAACAGTGAACTATGCTCGACGGCGTTTCGGATTGCATCGCGTGAGTGCTCGGTAGCCAATCGAAGCTGTGATTCTTTGGTGCTGCGATCCCACTGGTTCTGGAAATGTTCGTAAACAATTCCCGCAATTGTCGGTTCGTCTTTCAGGTCAACTTCGGGGTCCTCGACACTAACCGACTGACTCACCGCAATCGGATGGACAACTAGACTGCGCGTTGTCGAAGTTGTGAGGTATTGATCGAGCAGCTTGCGCAATTGTGGTGCTATCTCCGATTCCGCTGGATACCAAAATTCGTTGCCTGTTTTCAAAATTTCGGCAGCTAGTGTTTCTAACTGCTTAACTGTATTGCTGCGTCGGTTGACTGAGTATTGTCCACTGATGGCCCTTATCCGATAGTTGCCTCGGTGCTTGAGTAGAACGCTGACTCGATCGCAGTCTAAAAGCCGACGAGTCTCATTGACGACGTTGCTGCAAGTCAGATTCAAGTCGATCGATTGATGTAACGCATGGACAAACTGGCTGAGCTCGACCGCTGGCAGGTCACGAGCGGTTGACAATTGATTTGCGTTTGACGATCCAGCTTGAATTGAAACACCAGCGGCTTGCGTCGCCGCTGGTTGAGCTGGACGTGCTTGAGTTGTGACTGCATCGACTTCCGGTCGCTGATCCATCATCTGGCAAACGCGATTCAGATCTCGGATAAAGTCCGCTGAGCTTAGATCGGGGTGTTCAGCGGCAAAGACGAGTTCGACTACACGCCCATTTGTCTTGAGCGGTGCAGCAAAAATCGTTAGCGAATCCGCATCGGCTGACTTGGGCGTATTCAGAATGGCACTTCGTTGTTGCTGGATGACATCAGAAAGAACGCGTTGATGCTCCTTTTGCGTGAAAGCAACTCTCGCAGCTTGGCCAGACGCAAAGTAAGCCATAGGGCGGAACTGATTTTGTTCACAAATCCAAACGCCACCAGCTCGAGCGCTGGTGACTGTTACCAAGCTCTGAATAAACTGGGCGTAGAGCTGGTCTGCCGGAATTTTGGAAGACACAAGCTGTTCGAACTGATCAAATTTGATTTTCACTGGTACTAGGCTGCTGGGCGTATCGGCGTTTTTGAGCAAATTCGGGCGGGGGTGATTCCTGCGGCTCGGATCACCGCCAACGCACTTGATTGCGTTTAGGGTGTAGCGAGTCACATTAGCGGACGTAGATTTAGCCCTAGATACGATGATAGTTTGGTATCAAGCAATTCAATGAGCCTACGAAGAATCATTTCTCGAATTCGCCTAGCCGTAGGCCAGTTATCCGAGCTTTCGGACGGGGAACTTCGTGAAAAAAGCCTGGAATTAAAGCATCTCGCGTCCCAAGGCGTTCCGGTGCGGACTTTGGTTCTTCAAGGCTGTCCACTGGTTGTCGAGGCGTCACGCCGGTGCCTGGGCATTATTCCTCACGACGTTCAACTGCATTGTGCGATTGAGGTCCTGCGTGGGCGAATCGCGGAAATGAAAACCGGTGAAGGCAAGACCTTGACCGCCTGCTTGGCGGCCTACATGTTGGCATTGTCCGGGAAAGGTGTCCACTTAGTCACGTTCAACGAGTACTTAGCCAAACGTGACTTCGAACATACGCGTTCCATTTACGGTCTCCTTGGACTTACCACCGACGTACTCTTGGATGGACTCGATCCAATAAAGCGCCGACAGGCCTATCGATGCGATGTGACCTTCGGCGCAGCTAAGGAGTTTGGCTTCGACTTCCTTCGTGATCGACTTCAACAGGCAACTAACGGTAACTCTCATGAATGTGTCATGCGAGGCCCTCACACGGCACTAGTCGATGAAGCTGATAGTATTCTCATCGATGAAGCACGAACTCCACTCATCATCGGTATGCGCGATCCGCAACAAGCCTCGCAACAGATCGAGTGTTATCGTTGGGCTGCGGAAAAAGCACCCCAGTTCGTCGAGTCGGTGCACTATAGCTGCAAGTTGAATCGCCACGATATCGCATTGAATGCAGAGGGTATAAGTCTAGCGAGAAGTCTCGAACAGCCTGCGGAGGTTAAGGCCGTTTCAATCCGAGAACTTTATGACTTTCTGATCAACGCGATCAAAGCCCACCGCGACTTTCTACTCGATCGAAATTATGTGGTTCGCGATGGCGAGATTGTCATAATCGATGAATTCACTGGTCGTCCGGCTGAAGGACGACAGTGGCAGAAGGGAATCCACCAAGCGATTCAAGCCAAAGAAGGACTTCAAGTCACTCCACCTACACAACAGGCGGCTTCGATTACTGTCCAATCGTTCTTTCGAAGATATCGCCATTTCGCTGGAATGACTGGTACTGCATGGACATCGAAACGCGAGTTCAGAAAGATCTATAAGAAACGAGTCGTTCGGATTCCTACGCATCGTCGCGTGAATCGCCAGAAGCTACCCTACACGGTACTTAGATCTTCAGTCGAAAAGCTGGACGCTGTTGCCGCAAGTGCAAGGACTATGCTTCAGCAAGCACGACCCGTACTGATAGGCACACGGACTATCGGTAAATCAGAAGCACTGGCAGAGCGATTGAAGTCGTTAGGCTTGCCATTTCAGATACTGAATGCAAATCATCTGGCCAGCGAAGCTGATATCATCGCTCAAGCGGGTCAAAAAGCCGTCATCACGATTGCTACCAACATGGCCGGTCGCGGTACCGACATTCAACTAGCTGAATCCATCCGAAGCGTTGGTGGTCTGCATGTGATTCTGACGGAAATTCATGAAAGCGAACGAATCGACTGGCAGCTCATCGGCCGCTGCTCGAGGCAAGGTGATCCCGGTAGCTATCAGATCTTTGTCTCTCTAGACGATGAAATTTTGGAAGTTGGCTTGGGTCAACGTCGGGCAGAACGACTGAGGCTGAAATACGCCCACGCAACTTTCGAACAACTCCAGCGCCTGTTCTCAGTCTTCCGCAAAGCGCAGAGAAAGACTGAGCGGAAGCATCTTCTAGATCGATTAATTCTGATGCGCAGTGATTTAGAGCAACAGAAGATGCATTTCGACTTAGGGCAAGATCCCTTCTTGCATGGCCTTCGTAGCTAGTTTGTCAGTTAGTTGGGTAACTCAATAGCCAACTTGCCTTGCACGCCCGGAATGTGAATTAGATTCGGATTGTCGAGTTCAGCCCAGACTTGAAAGATCCCTTCGACGACTTCAGGACTAACAAAGATGACTTTGACGGCAGCTTGAACCACCTCATCGCCAATCTTGTATTCAAAACTGCCTGAATTGCCAGTTTTAATTTTTCGAATGAACTCTTGTTGGAAATAGCCTTCCACACGTAGCTTCTTGAGATCCACAATTCGAACGATCGGATCGCCCGCATTGACCCATTGTCCAAGCTGAACGTGCACCTGTGCAATCGTCCCCGAAATTGGTGCACGGATGATTCGATTGTCCAGTTTGATTTGTGCGGCATCTTTGGTGCGAGCCTTCAATTTTGAAGTCCAACGAGCTACGTCCAATTCCATAGCCGCTTGATCGCCCGAAAGTCGTGCTTGATCATATTGCAACCTCAGTCGTTCGATTTCGGTACTTGGAATGGTCCGAGCGTACTGTTGATTGGCCTCCATACTCTTCCTCAAAGTGCGATCCGAAACCTCTGCAGATTTCTGTGCGAAGTCCAAGTTGACTCGGTTAGTTGCCTGTAACTTAGCGATCTCTTCTTCTAGAACCGCAACGTCGTACTCGGCTTGAAACAGTTCCGAATTCAGACGTACCAGCGGTTCATCTTGGGGGATGAGAGAGCCTGGTTTGACTTCGATGCCCTTAACGATTCCGGGAGCTTCACTAGCGATGATCGTATTTTGAAATGCCACAATTCTGGCATCTTTGTACTCAACGCGATTCTGGCCAAGTACAGGCAAATTGGCTGAAAAGCAGAGGATTGTCAGCAACGAGATGCAAAGGACGTTTCGAGTCATCATGAAGAAATTCCCGGACAAATGTGGTTTCTTCATCCAGTTTAATTAGGCGGTCAACTAATCCGCCCCGCCGCGACTCTGGAAGAGTTAATCGAATACGTTTGAACCTAGCTTGGTTCGACTGTAACGAATGTACCGATTCGCACGGAGTACTTAGCGTCTAGTTCCGTCGTCAGGCTCTTTTGCATACCCGTTGGTTCCTGGGGTCGCGTCTATGGGATTAGCCTGACATTTTTCGACTGCCAACTTTGTACTGCAGTTCCCAATTGCTCAGTTGCTGAAATACTGTGGTATGTCATGGCGGGTGCGACGACTCAATACGGCTACTCAAACTAGCCAAAGTGATTTCAGGCTTAGAGTTGATGCTGGCTGCACAGCTTCGAAGTCCAGACGCCCATGCGATTCCAGCTGGTTTTCGATTCTGGAGCCACAAATCTGTTCAAGCAACTGTAGCGCCGTGATACGATGAGATTACCCGCCGAACGGAACTCCCTACCTCAAAACAGCTTTAGATTCTCAACTCATCAGAACGGTAATTGCAGCAAAGTGACCGAAGGCAAGAATCAGCCAGACGAGGCTCCATCGGATTCGGAGCTACTTAACCAACTAAAAAGCGGCGATGATTGTGCTGCAACGGCTCTCTATCGACGGTACGCCGAACGACTGCTCAAGCTTGCGCAGGTGCACACTGGGCCTGGATTAGCGCGGCGATTGGAAGCCGAAGACGTAGTTCAGTCGGTCTTTCGAACTTTCTTCCGACGAGCCGCGGATGGCCATTACTCGCTGCCCGATGGGGACGAATTGTGGAAGCTATTCCTGGTCATTTCGCTCAATAAGATCCGCAAGAAGTCAGACTACTATCGAGCCGCGAAGCGCGATGTTGATCGAACACAGTCTATTGGTTCGTCGCAGCTTTCGGGTGACGACGAAGCTTCACAAGTTTTGCGATTGACGGTTGACGAATTGATCGCCGAACTTCCACCCTCACATCGGGGCGTGATTCGCGATCGAATCCAAGGCTTCGAAGTTGCCGACATGGCCGAGCGAAATCAGGTTTCACGCCGCACGGTCGAACGAATTTTGCAAAGTTTCCGCGAACGTATGCGTAAGGAGCTGGAAGAGTATGAAGACATCTGACTCTTTGCGCTCCGTGGCGAAGAAGCCGTTGAGCTGGGAAGCTGAGGAGTTGATTGCCGAGTTCGAGCGATCGCTTCGTGCGAAGGAGAACCTATCGCTCGACACGGCAATATCCAGCCTTGCCGAACACGAACGCGCGCGAGTGCTTACTGAATTGGCCTGCATCGACTTGGAGTATGCGTTTCAGGCTGGCGTAAAGCCCGAGGTGAGTCCATTTCTCGATTCGCACGCCGAGATCTTCACGGACCATAACTTGAGAGCCGAGGTTGCTAAGGAGCACTATCGACTTTTGCGAGTCCACAATGTGGACATCGATCGATCTAGTGTTGCATCGCTCTACCGCGTCGATGGTAGCGGGTGGAGCGATATGCCACTTGGCGACGGCGTGCCCTCCAATCCCTTTCCCAAGGTTGGTACAGAGTTTTGCGGCTATCCCTTGCTCGCAGAACTTGGCGAAGGAGCGATGGGCCGAGTCTACCTCGCTCGTCAAACAGACTTGGCGGGCAGATTGGTCGTTCTGAAAGTAACTCGTCAACTTACTGGCGAAGCGTCTGAACTGGCGCGGCTTCAAAACGCTGGAATCATTCCTGTCTACTCGATTCATCAACAAGGTGGACTCTACGCGATTTGCATGCCCTACTTGGGAGCCATAACGCTGGCTCACTTGATCAACGACACTCGAGTTTTTAGACGAACGAAAAAGCAGGACTTTGATCAGTGCCGACAACTGGCATCGACATTGGTTAACTTGCGATTCTCGACAATCGCATCAACCTTTAAGCCAACAAGTGAACTAGCTTCCGCGTCTAGTTCGCAGACTGATGCCTTGTCTTCGATGGGAAGGTCGAGTTCTTCTAATGTCCAAAGCGATACCGTCTCATCCTCAGCAATCAAGAACGCTGACCAGCCTCAATCCAATGTTCACAGCTCCGAAGTTCACAGCTCCGATAGCACTGCAGCGGTTGGCGGAGAGACACAGACCGGAGAAGGAACGCTTGCGACTTTCGATTCATCGTCGCTACAAAACATGCTTGGCTTAGGCGAATTAGCTGATTCGATATTCTCGAACATCCTTAGTCAAAAGCCGTTGGATGCCAAAGTTAAGGTCATGTTGGGCATCGTCCGTGCGGTCGCTCATGCGCACCGGCAGAAGATTGTGCACCACGACCTCAAGCCAGAAAATATCCTGATCGCCAACAATGGTCAGCCCGTGCTCTTGGACTTCAATCTAGCTCAGTCCGACACGGCCGTGACTGCCGTAGCTGGCGGCACGATTCCCTACATGTCGGCTCAACATCTAAAAGCGCTAACTGGATCAATCAAAGCCGCCCCATCCAACGACGTGTTTTCGCTGGGAGTCATCTTCTACCAGTTGATTACAGGCAAGTTGCCATATCCTGGAAATGATCCCAAAGCAGCTCAACGTTTGATCAATAATCGTCAGCAGCCACCGAAGTCTGCGCGCGAACTGGATCATACCGTTCCGCCAAGTCTCAATTCGATCATCTCCAAATGCCTGGCGTTTGATTCTGCGGATCGATATCCGTCAGCCGTAGAGCTTGAAGTCGACATGGCTCGCTTCGCCGATAACTTGCCGCTGAAATTTGCTCCTGATCGATCACCGGTCGAGCGACTGCAGAAGTGGACTCGCCGACATCCTTTGTTGACTTCGAACTTTACATTGAGTTCGATTGCACTTGTACTCATCAGTGCATTCGGCTTCAGTTTGTTAGCCAACAAACGGCGAGCAGCAAATTTGGAAATGGCTGAACAGGTCCGCGTGACGTTTAACAAATTGCCGGAAACCTTGGCCATGCTGCGCTCCCCGGGCATCGAACCTGAGCTTCTACGCAAAGGCTTGGACTCGGGACTTGGCATCTTGGCTGAGATTGGCCAGCGATCCCCTGAGTCGCAATTGAAAACCGGTGAGCAGGATTTGCAGAAGAGGCTTCAGGCGATAGACCCGCGAGAGCGCGAAGGCCTAACTAGTCAGCTCGCCGATCTCTATTTCGCCATGGCAGGTGCTCAAGCCGAACTTGCAGCCCAAGGCAATCGCAAGGTACTGGAGGATGCTAACGGCAATCTTCAGATTGCTTTAGAAACGGCGACGCAATGGAATAGCCTAGCCGCGTCTTTATCCCAAGAGTTTGTTCTGCCAGTGCAGTACCAGGCACAACGCATTGAGAGCCTTACCAAACCGAAGAGCGAAACCAAGACCGCACAAAATACAGAGTTAGCCTCGAAGCTAGACAACGCGAGCACTTACGCACAAATGTTGGCTGCGCATGAGCGAGGAGAGGTCGCTCAGTGGTCAAAATTAGCAGACAAGCTTGTTAGTGAAAAGCCGACTGATCCCAAGAGATGGTTCAGTTTGGCTTCGGCGCGATTAGCAACTGGCGAGATTCGCTCGGCCTTGAGCGCGATGGATGTCGCAGCACGATTGCAGCCCGATTCGTCGACTTCTGTGTTTTGGCGCGGCGTTCTGCGATTAAAGAACAATGAGTTCTCTGCGGCTCGCGATGACTTTACGTTCTGCATCGCACAGCAAGAGAGCCTTTACGCCGCGCGCTACAATCGCGCTTTAGCGCAAAAGTCACTGGGAGAGAATCAAGCAGCATTGAAGGACTTGGATTGGCTTGTTGAGAATCAGTACAAGACTCCACGAGTCTTCAGTTTGAGGAGCCAGTTACAAGTTCTGCTGAACAATATTCCTGGCGCTCGTGCTGACATTCAATCAGCGTTAGCCGCAAAGCCCGTTTCCACCGATGACTGGGTCTCGCGTGGAGTGCTGAAAATTTCGACCGACGCTCGCGGGGCACTGGCGGATTTCAGTCAAGCGCTCAAGACCGACCCCAGTAACTTGGCCGCACACTTCAACTCAGCGCACGTTCACTCGGAAGTCCTGGCAGATGTACCAGCGGCGGTTGAATCGATGAATGCGATCGTCGATTCTGGCCAACAGTCAGCCTCGGTGTTGGCGTCGCGAGGAATATTGTTGGCGAGAATTCAGAAGTCTGATGAGGCTCGTCGCGATGCGCAGGCCGCAGCTGGGCTTCAGCCTTCTGCGCTAGAAATGCTTCAGATTGCAGGCATTTACTCGATGATTTCCAAAGACGACACGGATCTCCAATTAGCGGCGACTTGGTTGGCTAGGTCCATTGCAGCCAATGCAGACATGAAATCCCTGGCAGATGGAGATCCCGATCTGGCTAAACTAAGAGAGACCGACCGCTATCGATCGATTATGCAGTAGAACCCTATTTGAAAAATCGCTGGCGGGCCGTACGACCCAATCCGGCTATTCAAGAGCTGCGATTTTGAAGTAGTCTGGAAACCAAGGAAAAGTCTGAGTTTGATGAGTGCTCGAAGGCAATTGAAAAGACGCGGATTGCGTATCGAAACGCTGGAGTCGCGCTACGTCTTTGATGCGTCGGCTAGTGCTGCGGCTGGGTTGCCTTGGTTCGACCTGAACGAACTGAGCTATAGTTTTGCTCCCGACGGAACAGTGATGGGGCAACAAGCCAGCTCTCTATTTGCCGAGCTCGCCCCGACCGGATCCACTGAGCAGTGGCAGGGAGAGTTTCAGCGAGCTTTAGACGATTGGATTAGTGCTCTGGGGGCAAGCGCGCATTTAGTCGCCGACTCTGGAGATCCTTTTGGTACCTTTGGTAAGACTCAAGGCGATATTCGCTTTGGCGACATTCGAATTGGCGCTGTGCCACTTTCCAACAATGTCATGGCCGAAGCGATCCCGCACGCGGTGATAACTCAAGGGAGTTGGGCCGGAGATATTCTGCTAAACGCCAACGCGGACTGGAGCAATCTCCAGCAAGTCTATTCAGTCGCATTGCATGAGATTGGCCACGTACTTGGCCTCGATCATAGCGATGATCCAGCCTCGCCAATGTACTTCCATGGAGTCTATGCCACAGAGGGACCAACAGCAGGCGACTTAGCGGTGCTGAAAAAGCTCTATGCAGGCGTCAACGTCGAAGCCGATGACATCGAGAGCTTCGAGCCTGCAGACTACGAGTGGAACGATGAAGGAGAGTTTCCATTTGATGCCAACGCTGCAATTCCTCTGCAAGCATCCGTCAGTTCCAGTGCGCGCTACTCAGCTAATGGGCAACTAAATGCGGCTGATCCTTACTTGCTTTATCGTTTGGACCCATTGGGTGAAATCGACGATGCTAAGTTCCTCAACATAGTTGTATCGGCAGATCAGTTCGGTGGTCTGTTTCCGGTAGTGCGAATTTATGACTCTTCCGGAGATCCCCTGCCCTTCAAGACTTTGCACTATACCTCCGGTGTTTTGGTAATCCAAGCCAGCAAGGTCGAGCCCAGTGAAACGTACTTTGTTGCCGTATCACCGGCTGCGACTGCCGTGATCCATCAAAGCGGCGGATTTGAAATGTTGGCCGAATACAGCCTTGTGGAGTTAGAGCCAGCCGAAGTAGCGCGTTTTGAGCTCACCGAAGAATTGCCAATTCTTGAACAGCCCTTTTCGGTCAATACTTCTCGCTTAGTTCATGTGCTGTTGGAATCAGACGGTGGACGACATCCAAGCGCAGTTGCTGCAATTTGGGCAACGTTGGTGGACAGTGAAGACCGTGTCATTGCACAACTGGGGATGTACGAAGGCGATGTTCGGTCGCTTCCGTTGGTTTTTTTGGATCCTGGCGACTATCGCGTGATCGTTCAGGCAGGCACGTCCGATGGCAGCCAGATGAAAACGCAGAAGTTGCTGATGTACATCGACGAGATCTCCATCGATGTTGGTCCTGGCGTAATCAATCCTGCGCTGGACCCCGTTTTGAAATGTGGAACGCTCGGCGCTAATCCCAATAACTGTACCAATACACCGCCCGTAGTTGTCGATGCACCTGTGACTCCGGACCCGACAACACTGCCGCCCAGCCCGATTTACCCATCCATTCCGCCATTCAGTGTTCCGTCTTGGCATTTTTGGCCGTTGGCCAGCTATCGCCAAAACCCGCTTAACCCACTGGACGTTTCAGGTAACTCAATCGTCACCCCCACAGATGCGCTTCTGGTTATCAATCTGCTCAATGCCAGGATTGTCAAATGGGATCATGCCTACGACACCAATGGAGATGGTCGCGCGAGCCCTAGTGATGCTCTGCTGGTAATCAACTTTCTAAACTCGCGAGCGCAAGGAGAAGGTGAGGGCGAAGGCGAAGCAAGTCAAACAATGAGTATGAGCCAATCACCACAATCACCATTGTCTGCCGTCGATCTCTACTTCGACCTCGAGTACCGCAAGCAGAATCGTCTCTTCTGAAGTGCGACTATCGGCTGCGAAGTTTCTTTCTGGCGACTTCGGAAATCGCCAACACTGCGGGATGCGTAACTTTACGTTCTACCGAAAGGGCATAGTACTTTTCCGTGATCTCTGGGATCGCCGCGATGAACTCGACGTCGTACATGGATTCCACATCCTTGAGGATTGCCTTGGCAACGGGAAAGACTCCGACACCTGCTTTCCCCATGATCTTGAGCATCGCACTATCCTCGAACTCACCAATGATCTTTGGCCGAAATTCATTGACTTCGAACCAGGAATCGAGCGATCTACGAAGAACCGAATTTCGCATGGGCAGAAGTATTGGGCACCCTTCCAGCGATTCAGGAAAATCGTTTTTGATTTTCTTTGCAAGAGCTTTGGAGCCTACCAAGACTATCTCTGATTCGCCGAGCAGGTGCGAGTAAGCACGAACTTTCATCGATGGATCAATGGGCGTGTCTGAAAGTACGACATCCAGCTTATGAACAGCTAGATCCGATATCAGATTAGCTGCGTCACCTTCATGGCACGACAAACGGACCTCTGTTGACATTCGCAATGTCGGCTCCAAGAGCTGATAAGCGACCAACTTGGGCATCACATCCTTAATGCCGACGCGTAACGCCATGGGCCCACCAACAGGTCGTCCGCTGACCATATCCATCAGTTCTTGACCCGTGGAGAAGATATCGCTTGCATACTGCTGCACGGATTGCCCGACGTCGGTCAAAGCCAGTCCTCGTCCGGACTTTCGAAAGAGCTTAACCCCCAAAGATCGCTCAAGGTCGCGAAGCTGAATACTGATTGTCGCAGGTGTAACGTGAAGCTTCTCGCTGGCTCGTGCGACGGATCCTTCTTGGCAAACGACCCAAAAATACTGCAGATGATGGTAGTTAAGCCAGCTCATGTCGTTCGATGATAGTTAGATTTTTTCAATGAATGATTGATGAATGTTCAACTTGTTTTACCACTTCGCCAGCCGATAATCAACATGTCGCTTTTACCCTTTGGTCGATTTTAGAATCGGGAGAAGAAAATGTTCATTCATGTAGGTGGAAAGGGCTTTGGACCAAATTCACGACTACAAGCCGAGATCAAAGCAAAACTTGAATTGACTCTGCAAAGGTTCCGCGCACGCATCGTACGTGTTAGTGCTTTTTTAGAAGATGTAAACGGGCCCAAGCAGGGACTCGACAAATCCATGCGATTGATTATCAACATCGAACGTCAACCATTAGTAGTGATTGAAGATAAAGGCGAGACGTGGGGCAGCGTTTTGGATAAGACTGCCGAGCGCGCTGCCCATGCGGTCGCTCGACAACTCGATCGACTTCGTCCCAAAGGTGATCGAGGTAGTAGAGCAAGCGAAGTCGAGCGCTACCTAGATAACAAGTTTGGCTATCCTGAAACCAACTAGCATCCTGGTAAGTTGTCGATTACGAACCGTTCCAGTTACGAACGATCCACGATCCGCCGAAAGATATCCATCGCTGGATCGTTCGCTGGCAGAGACCATTCTGACCCCATCACAAAGCAGGTCATTAGACCTGCAACTTCCGTAGTTGATTTCTGTCGCAATTCCTCACGACCCCATCTATCGCGAACGTTTCACCAATCTACTTCTAGGTCCGTCCATGAGCCCCGAACACGGTCCTTTCCAACACCCGCTCGACCAATCACAGCAGATTCGTGATTTAGTTCACGAGTTCCTCAAGCGTCGCGTGCGATCTCTTTCTGTGAGTATCACGGAGTTCGGAATAGTCTTGAACGGCTATTGCGATTCCTATCACACCAAGCAGATGGCACAAGAGATCGTTTCACAACACACTACCCTACGCGTTCACGCCAATAATCTAACTGTCGAGTACTCGGGGCGGCCTGCATCGCAGGAAGATCACCTTGCGACAAATGTCCTTGCCCCCGCGACAAATTCTCTTCCCAAGGAAACAACGATGAGCACAACAAACCAACTATCAAGAATCTTCTACCCCTCTGACTTTTCATGTGACAGTGAAGTTGCATTTAACCATGCGATTAAGATTGCTCTTCAGAGCAAGGCTTCACTTCAGATGATGCACGTTGATACCGAAGATCAAGCAGACTGGGAAGACTTTCCCGATGTACAGCAGACACTTCAGCGATGGAAGGTCATTCCCGAGGGCAGCGGACAGCAAGCGATTGATGAAGTGGGTTTGGACATCTCTAAGATTATTGCCACTAGCCCCGATCCGGTGAAAGCGTGCCTGGAGTATCTGGATGTCAATGAAGCCGATTTGATCGTTCTATCGGTTCAACAACGAGAGGGCCTAATGCGTTGGCTCGGCAATATGACCGGTGAAAAAATCTCCTTTGGGGTAAAGCAGACGACACTCTTTCTCCCCGCTGGGCGGCCGGGCTTCATCAATCCCGAAACTGGCGATGTTCATCTCAAGAGTATCTTAATCCCTGTCGTAAAAAAGCCCCGTTCGGACACAAGTATCGAGTTCGTAAAGCGACTGATCAAGAGCTTAGATTTAGTAGTGGGCTCCGTTACTCTGCTGCATGTGGGCACATCAGAAACGATGCCTTTCGTCAAGCATCCAATTGGAAACGGATGGACCTGGAGTCGACTTCGATTAGAGGGCGATCCAACTGAAACCATCGTTCACTTCGCCAAAGTGGTAGAAGCTAACTTGATCGTGATGACGACTGACGGACCAGATCGTTTTCTAGACGGACTCAGAGGAACAACTTCGGAACGAGTTCTACGAAGAGCTCATTGCCCAGTCGCATGCATCCCTGTCGAATCAGTTAAAGAGTAAGCGATTCAACTAAACTGGCTCTCATCGATCGCAAAAGCGAAATCCTCGGATAGTTGCAAGCGTCGCTAGAATGTAGCCACCCGCTGCCAAGTTTTGATGTTGCGCTATTTGGTTTTAGGGCCGAAGGCCTGTCCGTTTACCTAGCCCAGCCTGCGGGCTGGGTACTTAATTCGCGTGAAAATCAAAGGGCCAACGGCCCGAAATCCCAGAAAAAGCGCAACTTTAAATTCTGGCGACAGTGGCTAAGGACTCTAGCGTCTGACACGAATGCAATGGCAAGCACTGCCCAACTACCCGATGGACTCTGATCGACTCTTACCGTCCTCAATTATTTGGTTTTATCAAACGGTCGTGCGAGCAGTCATGCCGTATGTACTGTCAGTAAACTGGTATCTGTGTCGCAATTCGCGTAAGCTATCAGCCTCCTTTCGCCACCTTTCTCGCCTCAGCCGACCCAAGTAAAGATCCCCGCCATGCTAAATCCAATGCAAGTCCCCAATCAATCGCGCAAAGGCGGCGGAACACTGATTCACGCTCTCAGCCTCTTTGCAATCCTGGCGGCATCCTTGGAGCAACAGGCTAATGCCTTCGATCAAACTCCAGGTGAGACATTTCAAGTTGGCTTAGCAAGCGTCGATATCACACCCGACTATCCGATTCTCTTGAATGGTTTTCTGTCGCGTCAGAATGAAGTTCTCGGTGCTCGTCAAAGAATCTGGGCCAAGGCGATTAGCATTCGTTGCCAAGATCATCCGCCGCTTGTTCTGATTGCCGCGGACACGCTTGGAATTCCCGCCGAGATTCGCGCAAAGGTCCTAAAGGCAATCGAACCGATGGGAGTTGATAACAGCTCTCTTGCAATCACCGCCTCGCATACACACAGTGCACCGATTATTCGCGGATGTGCGCCGAACATTATGGGTCGAGACTTCACGGCCGAAGAGCAGCAACACATCGATCGATACACTCAAGAGTTCACGGCGAAGCTGATTGAGGTTGCCAAGGAATCGCTCAAGGCCCCTGTCCCAGCAACGTTGAGCTGGTCAGTAGGTAAAGTTCAGTTCGCCAAGAATCGTCGCAGTACGACCGGCCCCACCGATCACGATCTGCCGCTTTTAGCTGCGCATGATCTGAATGGCAAGTTGCTGGCTGTGTCTGTCAGCTACGCTTGCCACTGTGTGACTCTCTCCGAATCTCAAATCAGTGGCGATTGGGCCGGCTATGCCCAAACACAGATTCAAGCGAAGTATC
>CAUJKA010000448.1 GCA_963204965.1 Planctomycetota bacterium
TCACACACCACAGTCCGAAGAGATTCCCGCAAGGTCACGCAGGTTTTAGGGTGGACTGGCTTTATCGCTACACCCTGCCGACGTTCGATGATATCACGGCGCCGACCAGAGGCTAAACCATGAAGCTCGCAAGCCCCATGGGCGCACGCTGATGCAGAGACGTCATCGAGCGCTTTGGGGACAGGATGGGCAGATTCGATTGAATCGGTGGATCGACGAAACAATGTTGAACAACAATGCCGGGCAGCCCGGTGTATTTGGTAAAGGCCGGTATTCCAGGCGCTCAGCTCATTTGGTCCATGTGGCTGGAAGAGGAGCATGCGGAAGGAAGAGGACTTCAGAAGCATGGAGAATGCGAAGACAAGCCTCGGTCTGAGTCGGGGATATTTGAACCATCCAGAGGTGACAATGTAACCTCTGGACAATCGCAACGCGGCAACTCTGCCGAATACACGATGCAACGATTCATTCGTGATGTGAACAGCGAAAAAACGCCGCCGGAGCGAAGAGACGAGCTGCTACCGCTGCTAGATGGCATAAAAGATGGGAATTGGTAGTTTCCACAAAACGTGGACAGTAGTGTCCACAAACCAGAATAGGGGGAGTGGTTGTTCTGTTTTGTTCTGCTCAGTTCTGTTTTGTTTCGTTTTTTTCGATCTGTTCTGCGGAAGGCTGTTTTTGAGGAATGAGAAATGAATAAAGCGTAGTGGCAGCTCATGCTGCGCATTCGACGCGACGATCGCATCACCTGCATTGGTATGGAGCTGATGCAATCGTCGCACAGATGTGATTGAAACAGTTGCATCTGTTCGAAACTAACCCGAAGCAAGATCCAATCTAAATTAGGCAAACCTCTTTAAAAGAGCGCGGTGAGAAAAGAGTACCAGCGCAGATTGGACACGAGCCAATGCAATTAACGACTGCATCGGTAGAGATGGGGATAGCAGAATCACAACCTGCCAAACCGAACAGCCAGGAACAATGTGAGAGCAACGCCTACCCTGCGACTCTCGACCTCGTTCCATAAAGATCAAGCCTGGTACTAGGACATCTCGAATCGTTACACAGCTTCGCGCTACTGTCGTCCCTGAGTCTGTCGTTGCAGATGATCCATGGAATCAAAGATTCTTACACCATGGAACAGGGATAATAGGGGTGGTGCGCCCAGACACAGCTAAGCAGAGGGAAAAACTTCTCTTCTCATGAATAAAACGGTGAGTAGACAATAACGACCACCAGACAACCAAGCGGAGCAGCCCAAGTGATAACAGTCGCGCAAATCGCCAAGAGGCTTGGTTGCAGTATTGCCACAGTTGAAGAAATGCCGTTTCGGTTTTCCCATACTCCCGACGGTACAGCGTACACATACTTCAATATCTTCAAAAAATGGCTGGCTGGCGAGAAGCCGCACTTGGTAGAGCGCTTTGCAGGAAGCGGCAGCAAAGCATAAATCGTACAGTTGTGGTGTTGTGATGCGACTGTGAACAGAGCCCTGAATCGAATGGTCATCGAATCAGGGTTCTTTCTTTTACACTCGCTCCATTGCTCCTATCACGCGTTGACGCAATGGCGTGTCATTTACCATCCACACGACACAGGATGCGTCTATGAGCGTCAGGGGAGTTTTGGAGCGATGTTGCAGCCTGCGTTTGCGAAGTCTTCCTCCGAAGCAAGAGCGAAGCGACTATCAATTCAAAGAGGTTTGGATTGAAGCTGAGCGCGAAGCAGCGAAGAAACGACAGGAAGCAAATCTAAAGCAGAATGAGTCCTCCCGAGCCGGAAATATTACCGGCTCGGAGAAGCAAGACTCTCGCGACAAAATTGGAGCTGCCCTCGGCATATCTGGGAAGTCAGTGGATAAATGCCGTGATGTTCAGCAGTACGCAGCCCGGCATTGGACGGTAACCAGTGAATCGACGATCCACCGTACCAATGTTGCGAATGACAACCCACCGGGGAGCATCCCCAGCGGCCAAAACCCAAAAACAAAAATCTTTCGAGGATTGAATAAAACGGTAGAGAGACACGCGTTTCAATTTTTTTCTACACACAATGCCAGGAGGTGATTTCATGGTCACAGCTACAAAGACACAAACCAAATTCTTGACGGTCGCCGAAGTGGCACAGAGACTGAACCTGAGCCTGCGGACTTCCTACAGGCTGAAATTACCATGGGTGAAGTCAAGCGAGCGATTGAAGCGAGTTCGAGAAAGCGATCTCGAAGCCTACATCCAATCGAGAACTCAGACCGTCTGACGAGCATCTATAGACCATTTGACAAACTCGCCGTCCCCAGAATTCGGCAGCACCACTCAAATGGATTTGATTCAAAATGTACCAAGACAACGTGGCGACGGAACGCCACGGACTAGCAATTGTCTCCGACTATCTCAAACACAAAACCGGAAACAAACCTATACCCATCACCGACAAGAATCAGCAGAAGCTGATTGGCGACTTGGTTGTCGCGACGGATCGCGGAACCACTTCTATTGAAGCCAAGATCGAAGAGAAGTTCACCGGCAACATCTTTGCCGAAGAATGGGCCAATCGCGAATGGGGTGGAGTTGGCTGGCTCCACACATGCCAAGCTCAAGCCATCGTCTTTTACTTTCGAGATGCCGACGTTCTGGTCGGTATGAACCTAGCCTCTCTCAAGCATTGGCTCTTGAATCAGGACGATGGCGTTATCGATCGATATCGGCAAGTGCGCGTCAAGAAGAGCGGCCCAAACGATACCCACGGCCGTATCATCCCAATCGACGACATCAGGGCAGCCCGGCTTGATGGCTATTGGGAAGCTCAGCCGAATCAATTCCTATCGCAACAACAAACCAACAACAACTAACAACGAAACCTAACATGCAATACCCACTCAGCCCAAGCAAACAAAACAGAAGCATCGGTCTAAATGGCCAAGCCATTCATGCAGCGCGTCGACCATTTGGTGCAAATGCTCTACAGCCAATTGCCAATTCTGGACTCCCTGGAACTTCCGAAATGATGCCTATCAAAAAAGCTCCCAACAGCCGCGGCATCCCTTCTGCCAACTGGTCCAACGACTTAGCAATCTATGGACCTCAAGGCAGTCAGCGCCGACAGGATGCAAACGAAGCGTATCAAAGCTTCAGCGGATCTGCGATACAACGAGGCCCATACACACCCGATGCAGAAGGCCAAACTGAGCCGATGCAGCTGAGTGCCTATACTGGCAATCCATATGGTAGCACTGAGCCCAAGGCCAAAGCTCCCATGACACCATCGAGCGCACCGATGGGAATGACGAGCAGTGGACAAGCATTCGACTACTCAACTGGCAAGTTTGCGAGTCAGCAGCCGCCGCAACAATCACAAAAACCCGAGCTAGATCGATGGACTGATTTAGGTGTTGATGCAAGCGACTATCACAATCTGAAGGCTGGCAATGTTTCACCGCAACAGTGGAACGGAATCAAACAGGGAGCCATTCAAAACAATCTCGATCGTTTCAATCACATCAGCCCGCAGCGACAGGGTCAGTTCGACAAGGATGTCGCAGCTGATCGGAAAGCTGCAATGGATGCAGCAGGAAACGAACAACGCTATCTGAGCGGACATTACACAAATTCATTGAACAAACAAGCAGACATCTACGGCCAGCGAGCCGACAGCATCGAAGCGATGAACAAGCGTCTCGATGAAGGAGGAGGACTCCAATATCGCCAAAGCTCAACAGGCTTTGGAACACCTGAGCAAGTGTCGCAGGACGCCGCGAGCCTCAATGCTCTTTATGGGGCAGATAAGGCAAGGCAAGATGAAGTCAACGCTCAGCAGCGAGCTGGCTTCGACGCTTATCAAACAAGCAAGCTCGAACGAGACAACGCACAGCGCGAGCAGGGCATAGATCCTGAAGCTGCTAAACGCGACGTTAATCGTTTGAGTGGAGCGTTTCAATCGATCACTAAGCAGCGTGTTGCTCCCGGTTATCGCTTCGTTGATTACGTCGAAGATGAAATCAACAGCGGCAGACTATCGCCAGACAGCGATGCAATCGGAATAATTGAGCAAAACTATGGCCACTCGTTCAACAAGACCCAGCCGCAACAATCAGGCCAAGTAGCTCCGGCACCAAGTGCCCTTGATCTCGCTCGCGCTAAACATGCCGACCGCCAAGATATGTTGCAGGAACAACGTGATTACGGAATGGCCCAGCGGCAGCAGTTAGCTGCACAGCAGGGAGCAGACAGAACGCGAGAAGCGAAGCTCATTGCTACGCGTGGAATGTCGCCAGCCCAAGCGAGTGCTGCAGTGGGCCGAGATAACATGATTGAAGACGCGTACAACCAACAACGATTGCAAGGACAAGACAGGTTGGCGGCTGATGTGCAAAAGCATCAACTCAATGTGTACGGACAGGACTTAGCCGACCAACGACGATTTAAAGATTTAGATGCAAAACGAGCTTACGACCTAGCCATTGCACAAGCAAAGGCACAAGCGGCAGCTGCTCAACCACCAAAGCAAAATGGTAAAGCGAGTGGTAACAGTGGAGTCGATCCAACAGGAAAGCCCAGCCAAGCCGGGCAGCAATCACAAGCGCAGCCACAATCACCGCGTGTGAAAGATTCAATCGCTAGTCTCACTGCTGATAAGAAATTCAAAAAGAATGATCCAGGCAGTTTAGGACAGGCGGCCCGGGCGTTTAATGACCAAGGACTCACACGCGAGGAACAAGCACAAGCGCTAGGCCAACTATTCGACGCTGATTTCAGCGATCGCGATGTTGCCACTGGAACGATGAGCAACATAGCAACACACGCGAGGAACAAAGCTAAACAGGATGGTAGTTGGACGGACCAGCACGGCGTGGTTCAGCGAAGGATTGATCAAAACATTCTTGATCACGCTCACGCTTTGCGAAGCATCGGGTTCGCCTCAGGAATGTCTCCGCAAGAAATTGCCGAGCAGCTCTACCCTAAACATCTCTCAATGGGAACGCATGATCCATTCTTGCAGGACCGTCGCCAAGCGTTAATCGATGCGATTGGCATAGACAATCAAGAAGAGGATGAATAGCGCCATGGCATCACAGACGGAACTAAGCAACACCGAGCTGTTGATACTATCACAGCTCGGCAAGATCAAGCACGGCAAACCAGGACGCCCATCGCATCGACGGCTACAGCTCATCGCACAAATCGCCGCTGTTGATGCCTATCTAAATTTGAAACAAATCAAGGATGAAACAACAAATGAAAAACCAGAAACAGTCGAACAGTTTTAGCTACGCAGTCGACGACAGTCGAAACCCGCTGATTCAAGCTGCAGCCTACGGCGGCAATAAGCGCAAGAGTAGCGGCTCAACAGGCAGTAGCCTAGTTGCCCAACCAAAACCAGTTGCGAGCCTCATTGCGAAGCCAATCGACAACTCGTTGATTCACAAACCTGAGCCAACATATGAGCCAAGCCCATTAGAGGCTGTTGGGAACCTGCTTGATATTCCGGGCTCGATGGCCCGTGATGCACTCGCTGGGCGTTCGCCATTCGACCAACTTGCAACACCAACACGTAGCACCAATCGCACCACAGGACGCGACTTGCTTACCAAAATCGGCGTGAATCCTCATGATGATTCAATGCGAGCCAAGGTTGCGTCGTTTGGTGCAGAGGTGTTGTTAGATCCGACAACCTACGTTGGCTTCGGTGTTGCAACTAAAGGCGGCAAGGCGCTCTCGAAAGCAGGATTGCTTAAAGGCACAAATGCTGCGAACAGATTAGATGATGCAACACGCACCACGGTTAAAGAGGTGCTAGATGCATCGGAAGATCCATCAGCAGCAATGAAGGCCTTTGAATTGTCTGGAGGAAAGCCGGAACATCTTCAATCAAAAATCAGACACACCATCGACTTTGCTGGTGTTGACATCGGCAAAGGCCTAGCGCCAGTTGTCGACAAGGTGAAGGATGTTGCAATCGAAGTGCCAGGCATGCGGCACCTCCGAGCAGCATTCAGTCCGAAGGTTTTGAACGCTGTTACCAAAGCTGGCCAGGATATCGGCGAAGTAAGGAAATCAGCGATGGACGATGCCATCGTGGACCTTAACTATCGCTTCGCCGATCCAATTCGTAACAGTGATGCAGCAGCAAGCAAAGCATTGCTGAATGATGTTGCAAAGCAGGCTGAGATGAGCGGGTTAGAGATGAATCGCTTCAAGGATTTTGTCGACGCTTCAGATGTTACAAAGGCACTGGAAAACAGTCAGCATTTGACCAGAGCATCGAGCATGGCTCACGCTTCGCATGAGCTGCTTGGAACAGCAGCCAAGGCTGATGGATCAGGTGTGCCAATGCTCGACGCATTGAAACGCCTAGGGCTTGATACAGACCACTCGAAAAATTCTGTCTCTGCGTGGTCGGGAGGCAGGCCAATTGAATCACTCAGCATTGATGAGCATTTGCTCAATGATGCATCCAGGTTCGTGTCTCCATACACCCAGCCCGAGATAATCTCCGGAGTGAGGAAGGTGATTGAATCATTCAATCGCGTACTAAAAATCAATCTCACATTACCATTTCCTCAATGGCATGCAAAAAATGCCCTCTCAGCCGCGATTCAGAATGTTGCCGGGCAGGCGTCCGATCTGAAAAATCTACCTAAGGATTTAGTATCAGTTGCAAGATTGAAGACTGGCAAAACTGTTAGAGGACTATCGAAAGACATTCCTGAATACAAGCAGCTCGGCGTGAGTGATGCAGAAGCCACCAAAATGTTGCAAGACGAGATGTATGCACATGGTGTTACAACTACACAGACAGCAGCAGACGCAGGCAAGAGCGCTAACCGACTGGCTGGCACCAATCCGCTTTACGAAGCGACGAAAGGACCAAAGCCAATTGCACCAACACCCATAGAGCTTGGTGGCAAGCTGGCGAACAACATTGAAGACTTCAACCGGATCACGCCTTACATCGGCCTAAGACGTCAGGGCTACACTCCCGAGATGGCTGCAGCGAGAGTCCGAGAGCTGCAGGTTGATTATGACAACTTGACACACTTCGAGCAGAAATACGCGAAGAACATTATTCCATTTTGGACCTTCTCTTCCCGTATGGTCCCATTGCTGACGAAAGAAATCGTACAGCACCCGGGAGGGCCAACTGCCCAAATGGTGCGACTTGGATCTAAGAGCGACAGGAGCAGCGATAAGCCCGAGTGGATGAAAGGCGAAACATCCATTCCAATTGGAGGCAAGCATATCGCTGGCCTAGGCTTGATGCACGAAGATAGCGCTAAGCTGATCGGTTCAGCAGTTAGAGGCGATGCTAAAGAACTCGCCAAGCAAGTTGGATCGAGAATCACTCCGCTATTGAAATTTCCATTGGAACAATTGATGGGTAAGGATGTGCACGCCGGGCAGCCCATCGAAAAGCTTGATCCATCTATTGAAAAGTTACTCGGGTTACATGTTGGCCCAACGATGGAACATGCAGCCAAGAATTCACCAGCAGCGCGATACCTAAGCGAAGCTCGAAAGATCCAGAAGAAACGCGAGAAGAGCGCCATCCAAATGCTGACGGGACTCAAGGGACTCGATTAGGCGAAGAGCAAAACCGTAGAGAAGAAGAGCCGAGCGGTGATGAACAATGCCGCTTGGCTCCTTTCGTTTATCGAAGAGGCAGCCCGGGCTTGGTTGGGTAACTGGCAATCGTGGCAATTAAAATGATTTTGAGCAAAAATCTGCGGGCTCAACCCTGGTAGAAAAACTCCTGTGAAAGTGGTCGCCCACCCCCTTCGGTCTGCAGATGTTTTATTTGTCACCCCAATCCATGTAGTCAGCTGATCATGTGATCAAGTTGACAACCAACGAAGCAAGATACTCACGCGAGCGTGGCATGAATGTAGCACTCGCTCCGCGACTAGAGCAACACGATTCACCTGAAGCAATGCGCTCCGCGACTAAACAAGCTCACTATCCATCGAGTCAATGGCGTTACTCCTTCGATCGAGACAACTGGTTCTGCAAGTACAACGGCTCAGTGCTGCACTCATGACCACTCTGCACAACTGACACAGCGAGCCACGCCAAGAACATCAGCGCCGTAAGCGACAAGATTGTTTCGCGGTTCGATTGAGATCAGTTGAACGCAGAGACTACGACTCCCGCGGAACCTCGCCCCACTATCATTGTCCCATCGCAGCGTCCAACGTGGCTCAAGCATCTGACATTGGAAAGCGAGCTCGCGGGGCTGTGTCACTTGCTTCGGGCTGGATCAAGGCAACAATGGGGTCACTACGGCTTCGCCTCCGTTTGAATTAAGAAAATGTCCTTGCGAAGCGCTGCGGGCAGTGTTGCATGCGCTCCGGTAGTTCCTTCAGTTTCTTTACGCATTCGCTAAAACTGGCGGAACTATCCCCACATGAGAACCGGCGACTTCTTGCATCCAACTGAGCCTGCTACTACGTTACTGCGCTACCTTCGTACAACGGCTCGCCTGATGCTTCGAGTCGCTTTCGGTTCTGCGGGGACGGCCTCCTACCGCCGGAGCTATTCAATCGCAAGTCGTCCTGACTTGCTTGCTTCGCTCTCTCTGGCTGGCGCGTCCAGTGCTAAATGAAGAGCCCGCGAGTAAAGACCAGTGGTACATCGGAGCGATCACGCGGGCTTCTCCGATCCTGCAGCTGCTATAGCTGCCCAATGTCTCATCGAAACTCTTCGCCTACGGGCCACACGTTTTAACAAGAGACAATCAGCAGCAGTTGCAGCAGCAATCCAACAAGCACCAGCACATGCCCTAGCGAAGAGATTCTCTTCGACGGGACTAGCTTTCGGCCATCGGATGCTTCTTTAGCTTCAACCATGTCAAATGCAATGACATGCCAGGGAACAATTATTGCTGATCGACACATTGAAGCATGTGAAGCAAAAGAAGCCACCTCCTGCCTGCGCCTTGTAGCGGTGCCAAGCTTCACCCCATTATGCTGGCCCAATCAACCAAACACCCAGAGCTCAACGCCGAGCTGCTCCAATGTGCTAACCAACATGCTCTTTTGTCGGCAGTCGGACGGGTTTCAGACTTCGGCATAGACTAGTCCTCCTGCCGCTTCAGCAATCTACTGACGTTCCGACATTCCATTGAAGCGGGATACCAAATCAGCTAAAGTAAGACTCACATAAGTTGTGGCTTCGATTGCAACCAACCACTAACCACACGGATGAATCATGGCACATGCACTGCTTTGTTTTGTCTGCATGCTATTTCCGCAGCAGAATACAGATGACAACGAGGAATTGCGGCAGGTATGCTACGACAGAATTGTCGCATTGGTTGATGCAAAAGAGTTTGAACGTGCCGAGATCGTTGCGAGAGTATCAATCAAGAAGTTTCCCAAGGACTCAAGGTTCGAAAGTATCCACCGTCACTTTCAAGGTGCCCGCTGTCAGAACTTACCCGAATTCGGCAATCATCTACAAGAAAATCAGATAGCTATAGCCCAGTACCGACTAGACAAGTTCAAGGACCTAGACCATTCGAGCCGGGCTGAAAAAATAAATGAGTTAGCTGATTCTATTTTGGAACAAATTGACCCCGACTACTGGTTCAAAGGTTCAACAATAATCCACCGGTATCCATCGAACTGCTTTCTCATAATCTGTACCTCCCGAGGAAATCACGACAAGATCCAAGAAATTATTGGTAAAGACGCGATTCAAAGAATACGTCCTTGAGAATTATTGCTACCACTAAATCTGCATTCTGACGCGTTCGGAGCTGGCTGTAGCTCTAATGCCTCTCTGTCCCGTCTCGTTGCTCTATGTGCGTCTCCAGCAGCAGACAGAGGCGTTGCGTCCGTGTCTAGCGTTCAGATGCTTCAGACGCGTTTCAGGGTGGTTCGAAGCTTCTTGGCTTTACTTGCCTTTGAATGGTTGCTCTTGTTCCTAGTACTTGGGACAGCAGCCCGGCATGGACATAGGGGCAGTGTAACTGGGCGGCGCGGAACGTGCTGGACGTCAGTGGAGCGAGTAGGAGCGCTGGAAACGACAGCAGGACGCGGATTGAATGTGCGTTCTTCCATGTTTCGCTGATCCGCATGAGCCGCATGAATTCGAGAACCAAACACCCAAGCCGGGCAGCCATCCACTAACTCGGAAGATTGAGCGATAACGACGGCAACGAGGTCTTGGAGCTTGTCTCATTACCCTCTGTTGCTTTTGCCTGAAACGCTTCTCTCTGGTTCGTTCCCAGGATGCATTCCGCAATGCCAAGCAAGCTTGCTGCCTTCGCAGCCTTCGCAGAGCCGAAGGTCATAGACGGATGCTACCCTTCACTACCCGGCGCTACGCTAACTGTTTCCTAGATCGTGTTAGGGCTTTTGGGTGGCTACGGCCAAAAGGCCCGTAACAACAATCTCTTACAGGAAACAGAAAATCATGGCTCAAGCAAGCAAATCAAAAACCACACGACAAGCACCGGCAACCAACCGCCCCGTTAAGGAGTTTCGCTCCTCAAACATTAGAGCTGTGCTCTGGCTTAATTCGTCAGACAGTGGTGATTGGTACTCGATCACAATCAGCCGCTCCTACAAGACCAGCGGCGGAGAGTGGAAGGAAACGAACCAATTCAACCGCGATGACCTCCTGATTGTCTCCAAGCTCTCCGAGCTCGCCTATCACTTCATCGACGGCCTCAAGCACGAAGTAGCCGCCTAACCCGTTTCACACACCCAGCCTCTCGGCAACATCGCCGGGAGGCTACTTTCTCTTCCTACAAGGACCATCACAAATGGCAAACCACATTCAATCCAACGTCACGCTCGAGAACGTCGAAGCTCTACCACTAACCGAACTTGCTGAACGTCTCGTCTATGACGACGCAGCCTTAAACGCCGTCTGCGAGAAGATGATTGACGCCGCACAACGCATTCTCAATCGCAACCTCCAAGAGGACGACGCTTGGCCCCAGGCTGAGCGTGATCTAACGCCCGAACAGCGTCTCCAGATTTGGCAAGAGGCAATCGCCTCCATCAGCTAAGCAAGCTGCAAACATCAATTAGAGCCCAGCTTCAACAAGCTGGGCTCTTTTCCTGCGCTGAGGCCCTCCATGGCCGAAACAGCCACGGCAACTTCGTGTTGCCTCACAGAGACGATCAATCGAGGTAACAGATGAATGAAGCGAAGAACATGCAGCCCGGTGTTGGACAATCAGCAAATCCCCTCTAACGGCCAGCCATTGCTTCATTTCCCTAATAGAGGGGAATAGCCGTTTTGGTTGTCTGTCGGCCTCCACTTCAACACCACAACGCCACCCCCCAATTGGTGATTGCAAACTGGACATAAGCGTCCATAACTGCGGTAATTACGATGAACAATCCCTAACGGAGTTGGCCTGTCAATTCGCCCCTCCATGGTAAACCGCTTCCATGTTTCCTTGCTTCTTTGCTCCTACTATTTCGAACGCGCGGGAACGCCGCTGAAACGATTGGAGGAGATCAAGCATTGAAACGATGAACGGAGTTAATCCATGCTTCCCCTCCTTTGGTGGTACTGCTGCTGGTCGATGTGCGCTCCATGGCCAAACTTGTTTCCCTGATTCCATGCTTCCATGCTCCCGCTATTTCGAACGCGCAGGAACGCCATCGAAACGGAAGGAGCGAAGCGACGATCAAGCGATGAAACAAGGAAGCCGACGAAGCAAATCTGTTTCCCTGTTTCCTCTCCTTCAGGAGAAGCAAAGCGTTTTCGACTTCACTCCTTTAGAGCTTATGTTGCAGAGCCTATGCCATGGGTGAGTGAAGGGAAGAACGCAGGGGAGCTTGGTAACGTCTCTAGTAGGAGGCTTAGTGTTCTTCTTAGTACTTGGGAAGTTCGCAGCCCGGCATTGGCAACTAGCCGTCACCTCGATCACATGCTGCATTGCTCCGATTGGCTCAATTGGGCAGCTGCCCTTTTAGCTTCTTCGCTTCCATAGCAATTATTGCATCTTGATGCTTCTGAGTCAGGTTGTACCAGAGAAAACATCCTGTCAGAAACAAAAGAATACCAACCGGGACAAACACGTCCGCAAGCCTAACTAGCGACTCTCCGCGCTTCCGTGCCCATTCAAACTTCCGATTCGCAGCTTCTGTTTCCAGTGCCCTATCTAGAAGTTCCACCATCTCAGAGTTGATTTTCTCCATTTCGGCACCCATCGCAACAATTCTATCTGTCGTTTCTTGATCGCTCTTTCGAATCTTATCCAAGTCAATTCGATCCCATGTGGCGCGTGCGTCACTCAAAAGCTCGATGCTTTCTATCATAGAGTCGACTGGTTGTTTTGATGGAGTCGCATCTGACTTTGCTACCATCGGTTCTGGATCTTTACCGTCAACAGCTTTCACGAGAGATGAAATCTTCTCCGATTTGGCTAGGACGCTCTTTACTCGCAGCTCTAATACCTTGCATTCCGCAGTAAGCGCTCGAGAAGACTCCGCGAATACGAAACTGCTTTCACCAACCAAATCGACTCCCTTCCATAAGAAGGCGACGCCAGTAATCATCGTTGCCAGTCCGCCGACGGCAATCATCTTGTATAGCGAATCAGTTGGTAAGCTTGGGGTTTCCACGACGCCTCCTTTTGAGAAAATCGACTCCATACCAGAATAGCTGTTCTTTCCGTTCGACTAGGCGCGAAACAGATGTTGATTTGAGCCAAATACTCCGATCAGCTCTAGTGGGCTGTCGCCGAGGTTGAGCCAGTTGGAGCTAATGCTCACGCGAGCGTGGCGTGAATCGTGTTGTTTCTTGAGTGAGCAAGCGAAAAGTTAGTAGCCCAGCATTTGATTATTAGGGATGAGTAGCTGTGCTTCCGCTGGCTAGCAGTTAAGAGAAACAGAATGGCGGATTTCGCTATGGAACCACATTGAAGCATGCGTAAGATACGAACATTCAAAAGGAGTGCTGCGAAATGGTTCAAGAGCCGCTTGATGAGGCTTCAACGTCACGAGGTCTCGCAACTAGACTCGAACGGCTTCGACAGAGAAACGCCATCGCAATTGAAATTGCTCAACTTTCAATCCTTCACTCGGCTTTGATGTTGAAGAAGCTAACCCTGGAGTATGAGGCCCGCGATCTCGACAAAACCCATGAGCAAAAGTTTCGATTGCAAATCGAAGTAATTGCGAGTGAACTCGAAGAACAACGATTCCTCAATTCGCAATTCTGGAAAGCGCTCAAAGATCTTAGGTAGTGCCTTACTCTTGGAATTCCATAAGCACGTTCCTTGACTATCATACCGTATGCTGCCATAGTACCGACGCCTGACCTCCGGCAGTGCCCCACCGGAGGCTAGCCCACCTGGACCTTTGTGTTCAGGTGGGTTTTTTGATTGCAACTAAAAGTTTGCATTGCCCCTTTTCAATTGCTATGCTTACCCATGAGCGTGCGGCAACTTGAGAATAGGGGCATATACTTCGGTTGCCGCATTGCTCGTTTCGCTCAGGCCCAATTAGCACCAAGCCATGCACAAGTATCTACTCGTACTGATTATCGTCAACGTCATCGCGACCATTGGCCACTACGTCGACAACATCTGCTATTTCGCAGACTATCCCGAACCGCACTGGCTAAGCCCATCAATCGTAGATGCATTCTGGTTCTTCATGACTCCATTTGCCGCGTTCGGCTATTGGTACTACCTCAAAGGCTGGCATGGATTGGCGCGCTGGTCGCTTGTGGCCTATTGCCTAATGAGTCTGCTTGTACTTGGGCACTACTTGATCGAGCCACCTTGGAACGTGACGGTTCGAATCAACCTATTGATTCTCGTTGAAGCTTTAGCAGCAGTTGTACTGTTGCTCTACGTGCTTCGAATGAATCGACAGGTTCAGTTGGTTAATGCGCGTAATTGAGTGGCTTCAATGTCAAAAGGATTTTGCCAATGGTTCGAACATTGATTCTAGCTACAGCTGTTTCGCTCTGCCTATCGAATCATTGCGCAGCCGATGCCGTTCGTAAAGTGCATGTCGTTGACCCGGTCGAGGCAAAGAAGCAGGAGGCAGAGAAGAAACGGCAAGCTTGGAATCGGGAGATGGAGAAGCTGAAGTCAGCAAGGCTTTTGTTTGCCCAGAGACACGCGACTTGGCTTGAACTACGAAACGAGTCAAATCCGGAGACTCGGAAGCAGTTGCGACTTCAGCTCGATGACCTCGGTAGACAGATTCAAAAGCTACAGGATGCACGCAAGGCCCTGCCAAAGTAACTGTCATTTCGAGCGTGCGGCAACCTCCCAGGGTACAAGGGTGCTACATTGCTCGTTTCAAAGAGCCAATTGCTCCTATCGGCTCAATCGGGCAGGTGCCGAAGCTGAGCCAATGGAGTTGATCGGCTCAATGGTTCGCAAGAAATTCTAGAGCTTTTTCCCGCTTGGTGTCGCGACACCTCAGAGGGCTAAAACGTGACCATTTCTGACACTGCGACACCCGCTTACGTCAATGTTTTTGCAGGTTGGGATGCAATTAAAAGTCCGATGCTCTACCGACTGAGCTACACCCTCGTTTTTGCCTATTCTTAAAGGCCGAAAACCCCCATTAAGGAAGTGGTGGCCTCGAAGAGCGTCATACTGTACCAGACACCGTTATTTCAGTGAAGGGTTCACACCATTTTTTGAACCCAAGTGACATCGGTTTTCGGTTCGCTGGGCAGGATTTTGCGGTATTTGGCGCTTGGAATCCGGCTTTGTAACTTTGCGACTCTGCGCCCTTGCGTCTCTGCGTTAAAAAACTGCGAGGCTTCAGACAAGAGTTGTTTCTGAAAGACTCAATTGAACGAAGAGAAATTAACGCAAAGACGCTGAGGCGCAAAGCCGCAGAGAAGAAGAGTTCCAGATTAGTGGTGTACAACCTTGCCGTCGAAAATCGTGTACTTAACTTGAGCGAATTGAACTTGCTGCGGAGCGACAAACAGATCGCGATCCCAGATGACTAGGTCGGCCAGCAATCCAACCTTGAGACTCCCCTGTTCAATTTCGGCAAACTGAGCGTATGCGGCTCCCTTGGTGTAGGCATCGAGGGCTTGTTCCAAGGATAGTCTCTGCGCTGGAACAAATCCTTCGGCAGGCTGACCATCCAACGTTTGCCTCGTTACCGCCACATGCATGCCAAGCCTGGGGTCTAAACTGACGACTGGCCAATCGCTGCCAAATGCTAACCGACCACCACCGTCGGCAATACTCTTCCATGCCCAAGCCCGCGAGGCTCTTTCGGGTCCCAAATTCACGGCCCAAACGTTAAAGATGTTGCTATTGGGATTGGCATGGTAGGGCTGCATCGATGCGATGATTCCTGATTGGCCAAAACGTTGGATATCGTCCTTGCTAATAGTCTCGATATGTTCCAAACGATGACGACGATCGTTCTTTGGTTTGGGATAATTACTAGCAGCAGTCTCGATGGCGTTGAGCGTCATCTGAACGCCGCCATCGCCCACGGCATGCACCAAGATTTGCCAACCCAACTGATCCAGTTGGCCAACAACGTTAGTCAAGTCTATCGGATTCGTTTCGCGGAGCCCAAACGAATTGCGGTTGGCGTATTGATTCAACAGTACGGCGGTATGAGCTTCAATCACACCATCGACATAGAGTTTCACGCCCTTGATATTCAATTTTGGATAGCTGCGCCGAAGGAGCTCAAGCTGCTCTATATCCTCGTTGGTCATGCCTCGCTTGCCTTCTAGAGCAATTGCAAAGCGTAAGTTCAATTCACCGTTTGCCCTGAGTGTTTCCAGCAATTCCAATTCCATCTTACCGACCCCAGCTTCGCATACGCTGGTTAATCCCAATCGATGCGCATGAGAAATCCCTAGTCTCAACGCGGCCAGTTTTTCATCGCGCGTTGGCTTGGGAATGAGGCTCTCGATTAAGTCCTGAGCGGATTCCTTAAGAACGCCAGTCGGTTCACCTGTTTTGGTATCTCTCACGATGATCCCGGCTTTAGGATCTGGTGTATCTCGGGTGATCTTGGCTAGTTCAATCGCTTTGGAATTCAGCCAGACTGAATGCCCGTCATAGCATCTCATGATGGCAGGGCGATCCGAGATCATCTGGTCAAGAATCGCTTTGGTAGGTAGTCCCTCAGGAAACGCTCCATATAACCAACCTCGCCCCACCAAGATTTTTTGATCGGGGTGAGATTTCATGAAGGCCTTAATCTTGGCTTCAATCTCGCTGATGCTGTCGGCTTCTGAAAGGTCGATCTGCGAAAGCGACAAGCTGCCGGAGAGAAAATGCACATGGGCATCATGTAAGCCAGGAGTAACAGTTGCCTCAGCCGCATCGATGATCTTGGTTTGGCTTTGTTTCAACTTTGCAAGTTGATCCAACTTTCCAATCGCCACAATTCGATTGGCTTGAATCGCAATCGAGTCTGCCGAGGTATCCTCAACGCCAAACAGCTTGCCATTTGTGATGATCAAGTCTGCGGCTGGATCTGGATTTTGGCATTTAGCGGATGAGACTTGTACCACCAGCAAGGCCATCAACAGACAACGAGCCAACACGCTATTCTCCTTTTGCCACAATACCGTTCAAGAAGGCCCAATAAGTAGTGGACGAGGTTACGAGTCCCCAGGATTCCCTGCAAAAGGACGCGTGACCTCGTCCACTACGAACTTCATTGAAGGGTATTGCCTTTAACCAGGAATCGAAGCATCGGCCTGCAATGTACATCAGGTATGAGGATTCCGGCAATAAAGCAATGTGAAATCAGCAAGTAGGCTGTCCTTTTCTCCAACCCAGCCTGTGAGGGCTGGTTACGTGATTCGCGAGAAAAACAAAGGGCCAACGGCCCGACGGTTTGAGCTCAATCCGTCGGGCCGGTGGCCCTTGTCGTGTTCATGCTCGATCACCCAGCCCGATGGGCTGGGCTATGTAAATTGCTGGACCTTCGGCCCGAAATCCCAGAAACTAAGCCAAGTCGCGGTCTTCGAAGAGGATCAAAGCTAGGAACATGGCGAGCATCACATAGAGCAGGCAGTAGATCAAATTGCCGGAAAGTAGTGATCCGGAAATCGTCTTGTCGGCGTCGATGGCGGACTGCATCTGGAAATGCTCCAAGATCGGTATGACCGTCGCCACCAATTGAGCGATGAACTCAACAATCGCAAAGGTTTCGGCAGTGCTACTAACGATCGATGTTGACAGATTACCGATCAAATAGATGGCAAAGCAAATCGAAAGGTTGGCTAACAGCGGTAGTCTTGTGGCTAGTGCAACACTGACCGCAGTTAACAAAACAGCCTGCATGAAGCCCATCAGCAAACCGGGTAATGTCTTCCACATTTCCGTGTAGCAAATTTGCCATGTCGGCATGTCGAGCGAGGATTCCTTAGCGTCGTACAACGGCTTGTATGCAACGGCAACCAGTTCCAAGGCGCCAAGTACGACGAACATCAAGGCCAGTAGCCAGAACAGCCCCATGAACTTTCCAATCACAAAGCTACGACGCTGAATCGGCTTGCTTAGAACGGTAAGCGCAGTTCGACCTTCGATCTCCTCGCTCACCGAACTACTTGCGGACCACACGCCTTGGAAGGCTGCAATCAACATGATGATTGTGATACCACAGTCTTTCAGCAACTTGATGTCTTCGCCAAACGTGTTGAACGAGAGGAAGACGAACAGGAGTATGAGGACTGAACCAAGAAGCATCAACGTAGTGAAGAGCGGCTGACCCAATTCGTTCTTGATGGTCGCCAAAGCAACTGCAGAGACTCGAGGGGCAACGGCGCTTTGCAAGAGAATTGCTAAGCCAAATAGGAAGACGCCAATGGCAATTGCGACCAGTCCAGCGGCTTGAGGCACTGCGGGAGCAGTAACATATTCGATGGTAATTTCGGCTGGATCGACTTCTGTATTCTGAGCGTAAGTTTTTGTTCCTGCGCCGGTCGTCAAGGGAAGATCGGTGATCGGTTGAGCCCAGCTCCACTGCAACGTTTCGTCGCCAGCAGCCAATCGGTAAGGCGGCTTGAAGACTTTGGAAGGCTCGGATGCATCAGCTAAGATTACGGTTGTCGATGACTTAAGACGGAATCGCGATACCACGCTAAAGTCTTCGGGCATCGGAATTTCAACAAAGGGAGCGTCTCCACTTTGAGGAATTGCGTCAAGCTTCACAGGGACCTTTTTGTATCCAGCTGTAAAGACATCGGGAAGGCTTTTCAAAGCTCCAACCGGATTATCGAGAATTGGATTGGCCAATCGACCGCCCAAAGCCCATAACGCCGCAGAAAAGAAAACTAGGATCAAAGCTGTGATGCCAATGTACCCGGCAGCGCCTTCGGTCAGTGTATCTAGAGTGGAGCGGCTGGCATTTTTGTTGCTGCAAAAAACAATCGACCATCCCACAATCGCGCAAAGCAAGGCAATCGCAATGCTGGTCATGACGGGTTCGCCAGTGATTCTCATGTCTTCCTGAACACCGGCATCACTGATTGCGGGCCACATTTTATAGATGACACCGGCGGAAATCCCCGCTGTTAGCAAGAGTGCGACCACGTGACCAGCCGGGCTCTTCGAGAGATTGGACCAGGCGGTAAGCGAAAGGGCCTTAAAGAGCAGAATTGCCAGAAACAAGGCCGCTAAACCCATGGCAATTCCAATTCCCAGGAACCAAATGGGCTGCAACCACGATCGCATCCAATTGTCCGATACTTGGGCCAGTGGAAATACTAGGTTGCTCAAACTCAGGTCAATCGTTGGGATCATAAGACGAGGTGCGACTGGAAGGGGAGGAGCGAATAGGGTTTGTGCCCGGAAGAGGTCAGTATATTTCAGCTTGTACGACTTGTGGACGGGTATTGGTTCAGACTAGCTACCAAAAAGGGCTCCCGGACGTAGTATGCGCGTCACAGAGCGACTTTCCGGGGCTCAGATCCCCCACTTATCGGGACCAATAGCAAAGTCCGTGAACTCGCCCTCTTGGGCATTCCCCCAATCCAGCAGGCAATTTTCGATGTTGCGGGACATCCGCCCGTCGATCGCTGCCAGAAAGCTAGAAAGTGCTTCGGAGGTTCCAACGGCTACCATTTCGACTGTTCCGTCAACTACATTGCACACGCGGCCGTGGACTGGAAACTGGACGGCGAGGTCTCGTACGGTCATGCGAAAACCCACTCCCTGGACTCGGCCAGTGTAGATGGCCTTCACTTTCCGCAGTTGAGTTTCCGAAGTGGGTGTTTCGGGGATTCGTTCGTGGGACACCGTTCAACGCCTCGCTCGTCAAAGATTTGCTAACAACTGTTCAGCTTGACGCGGCTAGCTGAAATTTCCTATTTTCCAAATAACCGAGAAACCGTCGACCTAACTTAGCGACAAAGTCCTTGGAACACCGCAGTTGAAGCCACGAGAATCGCCATTGCCGAGGAGTTTACAGCCCAGTGATTCGCCATAGTTGGGCGATTTGTTTGCTGATAGGGCCTCGTCAAAACTGCGATTGAAAAGATTGCATGGATGCAAAAATGATTCGCTTCAGAAGAATATCTTCCTTAACGATGCTCATTGCTTTAGTGCAGTGCGTGTTTTGCAATCTGTCGATAGCTCAATATTGGGAGAACGGTTACGCGTTGCTCACCAATGACTCAGTGATGGTCGGTAGGATTGAACAGCAGGGCGAGGCCTTTCGCATTAAGGTGAACGAAGGCAACGAAGTCCGCTTGCCGCGAAACCAAGTCGTCGCCATTGGTAACTCACTCTCCGAACTATATCAATTCAAAAAGCGATCGTTGCCTCAGTTCGCCCGTGGCGGCGATCACGCTCAATTGGCTCGATGGTGCTTAAAAGTTAATCTACTGACCGAAGCCGGTGAGCATTATCTAATACAGGCCCAAAGTAACCCGCCGAAAAGCAACCCATCCGTCAAACAGTTAGGCGAAGAGATTAAGGATCGGATGCTACAGCAAAATGACTTCCGCATCGCAATGGGTTATCCGCCAATTCAGAGGAATGTTCCAATCGTAGACTCACTGGCTCAGAATAGTGCGGTGGTTCAAGCCAGCACAGCATCGAATCCAGGTGGTGCAATTCCGCCTCGAGCCCAAGCTAAGTTTGCCGAACAAGTTCAACACATTTTGGTCAATCGTTGCGGGCAAGCTGCTTGTCATGGTCACGCGACTACTACTTCGTTTCGGTTATTAGAAGTCGGCGGTCGCGATGCTTCAGCTCAAACACAAGCCAACTTAGACAGCGTCCTGCGATACATTAATAACGACCCGCAAGCCAAATCACTGCTGATTGAGTACATGACGAAGAGCCATGGATCGATGCGCTCGCCGGCAATTGGTGCCCGAGAATCGCATTTAGTTCAAGAAGTAGCTGGTTGGGTGCAATTCGTTCAGAATCCGGTTGTCTCGGCGGAAGCTCTATCGCAGCCTTCCGTCTTAAATCCGTTGGCTCCTGGTGCACCCCAATTGCGTCAGGTTCCACATTCGGGATCAGCGCCTGGTTCCAATACTCTACGAACCAGCGACTTTCCCGAGGGGCTTGATCTACCGACCGCAGATGAACTAGATGCATTAGACACGCAAGTTCGCCGCGAAGCTCAAGCGCCTATGGTACAATTGCCACCCAACAATGCGAGTAATTCGAGCACATTGGGAGCATCGTCCGATCCATTTGATGCATCCGAGTTCAATCGTCAGGCAAGTGATCGAAGGTAGAATCCAACAGTTCCATCTCCGATTCTCAAATCGTCGGAGATTGCTGGCGGTAGCTCGATAGGTTCGCTCGCTCAACAGAAATCTTTCCTACGAAGAGTTTGTGAACTGCGATGGAAATTCCGGGAATTGGCAAAGTCGAGAAAGATCAGAGCCTAGGCTGGTACTACAGCGAAGTGATGCCTGTCAAAGTATTGGGCGGAATACAGTGTCGCATTGTAGTTGCAGATTACGATGAAGATGAGCACAAAGAGGATTTTCACGTTGCAATCGCGAACTTCCTGGCTGCTGATGAGTCGGTATTGCGCGATGCTGGGCCGCACATCTTTGAGTATTACGAACGTTGCAAAGACGACCTGGATTCAGACTACTTCGATCCAGACGACGAAGAGTATTTTGAGATCAATTCTGTGGATGAAATTTGGAGTCATATTCGGCTAGGAAATGAACCGAGGTTCGAGCGACGGGCGTACGGTGATAAGGGGATCTACGTGTCGCTGGAAGGTGGATGCGATTGGGAAGAGGAGCATGGTCTACAGATAGTCTTCAAAAATGGCCTCATCGTTAACAAGATAGGCCCCTACGATGGACACCTCACAAACTCCGATGCCTACGGCGACGACAGCCTTGAGGACGTGATTTTCAAATAGGTTCAGTCAACGATTATTGACCTTAACGAATTGCTCATTCCTTAGCTGATCGGTTAATCTCTTCCTTCATGAGCTGATACTGCTTCAAGCATTCGTCCATCGATTTCTTGATCGCTTCAAGTTGACTACGACTTTGCGTGGACGCCTCAAGCACCGGTCGTAGACCATCGTACAGGAGTTGGAATTGAGTCTGAACAAGATCGGTCATGACTCGCGGGACCGAGTGTTGCACCAGAACCTTTTGATCGGGCAGTTTGGCTTCCGACTGGCTCGACTGAGTTGCCGCGGACTGAATGGACTTAGCAACTTGATCGGCCAGTTGCATCATCCCATCGGTGAGTTTTGAAACGCCCTGCTCTACCGCTTGTACTTGCTTTTCGGGTTGTTGAGTCGAAATAGCCAGGGCCATCGTCTTTCGTATGGACTCAAGGCCATCGCGAAGTCCGGTCAGTGTTCGCAGGACCTGCGCAGTGCTATCGTCGCCTTCAACGCCTTTCATCCGAACACTTTCGATGTAGGCATACTTGATGCTCTCCCATCGCTCTGTTTCGGTCTTCGTAAGTGTGCCAAGCAGCTCTTTGAACTTCAAGAGATTGGCTTCGCCATCGCGCGTCAACGTCTGCGCATCCTGTTCGTAGTTGGCCATGACTAAGGTGTCTAATTCTTGGTCATTCATCACGGCCACGATACGCTCAGCGATGCGGTTCATGTTTCGGTAGCTGCCCTGTAGCTTGAACGGTGGTTCCGTTCGGTACGAATCTGCCTGTGCTGCGCTACGGATGTAAGCTCGGTTGACTCGTAGGATCACGTCGCGAACTTTCAGCAGCTTTGCCAAGACACGTATCATTTCGCTAAGCTGATCAACGGGCAAACTGGATTCCAGATTTAGGCCATCTGTAGTGCCCAATTCGGCTGCTTGAATAATCGAGCGTTGATCTTTGTTGCTGACACGGGTCAATGGCTGAAGAACTGTATTGCTGGTTAAGCAGTTCTCGATGTAGCTGAGTTCAAAGGCCTCTTTCGCATCGCCAATGATTTCGCCTAAGTTGTACACATCGGATCGATTGGCCAACATGTCCGGAATCTGAAAGCGTTCACCGCTTTCCGTATAAGGGTTCCCCGCCATCACGACGGCGAACTTGCGTCCGCGGAGGTCGTACGTCTTGGGAACGCCGTCCCATACACCTTCGATCTTCCGTGTAGCGTCGCAAAGAGGGATGAACTTTTGAAGTAACTCTGCATTGCAATGCTGAATGTCATCGAGATACAGCATGACATTGTCGCCCATCTCCAGGGCCAAGTTGATTCGCTTGACTTCCTCGCGAGCGGATGCGTTGGTGGCTTCGGCGGGATCTAAGGAAGTGATTTTGTGACCCAGTGCCGGTCCGTTGATCTTAACGAACACCAGTCCCAGCCGATTCGCGACATATTCCATCAACGTGGTCTTGCCGTATCCAGGTGGGCTGATGAGCAGAAGCATGCCCATCCGGTCGCTACGTTTTCCATCACCAGCAGCGCCGATCTGTTTCGCTAAGTTATCACCAATCAGAGGCAAGTAGACTTCGTCGATCAATTTGTTGCGCACAAAGCTCGTGAGTACCTTGGCTTTGAACTCGCGGCATTTCAACTGCTGATCGGCTTGATGGAGAAGCCGTAACTTTGTTTCTCGCAGTGCCTTGAACCTAGGCAGTCCAGTGCGAATGTAGCCGGTGAGTCGCTTTTTGAAGTGATGATAATGTAGCGTTAGCTTGCCCTGTTGCAACAAGCTGTGATCGCCAGAAAGTCCGTCGATGGTCGTGATTCCAAGCGACTTACTCGCGCCGTCACCGGCAAGTTCCTGCGCGATGACGGTAACCGCAGATTGATCAAGTACTATTGCAGCAATTTCCGCCGCGTAGGAATAAAGGTCGTCAGTTATCGAAGTTTCGGATTCGCTAAGTCCACGGACAAAGCCATTCACCGCGTCGCAGGCAAGCGTCCATGCGGCAAGCGGCTGAGTCGTTAGCTTCGACAATGCAAGTTGGATTTTTGCGCTGTCGGCTGTTGATAGTAGATCTTTGAGGCGCTGGACTGTTTGTGAGGCCCGCGGCGAGACCAAAATGGTGCGCTGGGATTGTGAATCTCCATTGTTCAACTGCCGAACGAATCGCCATCGCAGCAATTCGAAAAGGTAGTCGGCGGCCAGTTCGATCTCTTGCTGGATGGCTTCGCTTTCCGACGAATTCGTGAGGCCTTTCGAAACAGTGCTGGAAGTTGAGGCAAATAGTTCCGTCGCGAAACGGCTCAGGAGTTCCCTGATCCTAAGAACATAAGCTGTACTTGGCGAAGTCTTGGGTAGCACTTGGACCACGTGACTCAGCGAAGCGATCCATCCTTCAGTCTCCGCGCGAACGTCGTCGGGCACCAAAAACTGCCATGCAAAGTTAGCTTGTCCCCGAATGTGCGGCTCGTAGCGCAACAGCCCCAGAGCTTGCTCCAATGTCAACATCGACAACGCGATTCGGCACGCGTCATTGTCATGAACGCCGCGCGAATAGCCTTCGTCATGACGAGCTTGCATGAAGGCCCGCATCCACTCCAGTCGCTGGTCGTCCGACGATGAAAGGAACTGTTTCACACTAAAGTTCAAACGGCCCTGTTGTAGTTCTTCGGCAAACACAGCCGCCAAGAACTCGCCGCGATAGATCTGTGGTGACTCGCTTGGAAGATGTTGATCCCACAAATCGCGAGCCTGATCGAGCGCAGGATCGCTCATCGGCTTAAAGAACTGCGTTCCCGTGAGATGCAATTGGATCTGACCCTGCCTTACAACCGTCGTTAGCTCAATTGATTGTTGATTGACGCTGAACTGATGTTTTCCTAATCGAATCAGGCCTTCGTCGCCTGAAAAAAGCTCCTGCCGGTCGCGCAACTGTCGTAGCGAATCATCGCCAATCGACTTCAGGCGACTCAAGACATCATCCATGCGAACAGTATCGCCAAGCTGTTGGAGTTGATCGGCAATTTGCCGTACTTTGTCAACCATGGCGTCCGAGGCTAAGTAGCCACGTAACGCGTCAGCATCGCTAAGTCGAAGAGCTCGTGTCGTAACGCCCTGCAAGATTCGTTCAGCTGCGGAAACAAGCGAGTCGGCTCGCCGTGATCGAGCTTCAACAAGTTGCAGTCGCTTGGATTCGAACGCTTCGTACAGCGACTCTCGCTTCTCGGTGAGTCGAGTAATCAACGAATCAAACTCGGCAAAGCGGCCTTCCAACTCCTCAAGTTGAAGCATCAGACGCGTCAGTGCTTCGTCGACTTTCTCTGGCGTATCGGCAGTCTCTAATGAACCTGCTGCGGCCTGATCTAATAACTTGGTCTGACTCGCAAAGTCGGCTTCCATCTCTCCGGATAGCAAGTCTCGAACGCGCGCGGAGACGCTTGAACGAACGCGGTTGAGTTCCGCCAGCAGATTGCCTGTTCGATCCACGATGGCTGTTCGCTGCGTTAGGTCGTCGATTTTTAGTTGCGAAACGGTCTCGATAAGCAGCTCGAGGTCCTTGCCAATCGCGGCTAACTCCTCCTGCAAAGCTCGTCCGTCCGCCGCAGTTTTGACCGCTTCGATCCTCGCTGCTGTCGATTGTATTCGAAGCTGATAGGGATCGAGAGATTTCTCGCCAAGAAGAAACTGGACACAACGTTGACCAAGCCGCTCATTGGCCTCGATCAGCGATTTTTCAAGCGAATCTACGAGTTCAAGGTTAACGTAACGAAGCTCGCGAAGTCCGATGGCGTGACCACGTTGTTCGCGGATGGCGGCTAGCTTCGAAACAAATTGCTCGACCGACTCAATGGTACTTCGCTGGATCGCTTTAAGTAGTTCGGCTGTCGCTGATTCGGCACTTCGAGTGGCTGTTTCAGTTTCACGACGTACTCGAACAACCTTTTCGAACTCTTCGACCGCCGCAGTTGCTGCTTCGCGGATCTTGAGAAGAGGTTGATCGAATTGGTAGGTCTCTTCTCGACCGATCCAGTGATAGCCGTCCAGAATATTCGTGGAACGTTTTACAAGATCGACATACAAGCCTTGGTAGCTGTCATCCTTGTCGATTAGGTTCAACAGTTCCTGACACTCTGCCATGCCAGAAACCAGTTCACGGTTTCCAATCTTGAACAACATCGAATCGGTAGCGACTTCGACTTTGTAGTTAGGGCTGACAAACGGTGTTTGCCAAACCTGCAAAGCGTGATGCTTTTGCGGGTCATCATTGCTGCGAATGGTGATCAGTTGACCATCTTCGAATTGAGCGTAACCGTTGCAAACCAACGGCGTCTCGACAGCCTGCCGAATCACGTTGTATCGCAAGTGGAGATAGGTGCCGGTTGCTGGATCGACGAAGACGTACAGGAAGTCTTCGCCGTTGGGTGCCGCGATGGTTCGTTCGAACATTAGTTGTTCGAGTCCATGATCAAACAGTTTGTGCTCGCCGGTTTGGAGAACAAAGCCGCCGGGAAAGATGATGCCGTGATCTTGAGGAAGCAAAACGCATGACTTGGCAATTCCATCCAAGCGTATGACGGAGGATCGCTTGCGGCTAAAGACTAAGTGCCGAAAGTCCCGTTCTTGGTAGGGCTTCATTTTCAGAAGAACTAAATTGCCGAGCACACAGTAGTAGATCTCGGCATCGTCCAAAGTTTGATCCGCATTTTCGACTGGTTCGGAGTAGATGCCCGAGCCCGATTGCGTGTTGTCTTCAATCTTGATCGTTAAATCGCCGCCGACGCATTCGACGAAAACGATGTCCTCAATCGAGATGTGCGGGTGTGCGCCGCTGCGGTGTTGATCGCGGGTCGTACGCTTCCATTGGAAGGCGTGTTGGCTTGGAAGTCGGACTTCTTGTTCACTACGATTGTCGACGTAGCGTACTTTGTTTTCCGCGGTAACCCACTTGAATGTCTTGATGTCCGTGGGCGACTTGCCAACTTGAAAAACGAAATAGAGATTTGGGCCGCTGCTATAGAATCGCGAGAAGGTCGTGTTCTTGTAGTATCGATAAAGCTCAGAAAAATCGCGACGCAACCGATCGTCGAACAGATCCAATGGAACGTTCTGGACGATATCGCCGCTCCATCGATACAACGAAAAGACATCCTCGGGGCGAATGTCGGTCTGCAAGCCGAACTGCACGTTGTAGCCCAGCAATAACTGATCGCCAATCGCGAGGATATCTCGCGGTACACAGTTATGGTCTGTGGTTACATGAGCGGTTGTCTTCAACCGCGTTTCGATATTGCCGAAGACTTCTGAACGAGCTTTGTTCAGTTGTTCGAAGCGGCTTCGAAGGTCGGCTGCTGCTTCGCGCAGTCGACCTCGAAGTACTTCATATGTACCGGCTGCTAAGGTGTCGGTCATTGACATTGTCAGTCAGGCTGGTGTTAAGACTCAAGCTTGGGTTTAGCTTTATTCGCAACCGACTTTGCTTCGGCAGCTTTGGCATCGGCAACGGGCGGCTTG